>NZ_JAPEVI010000003.1:1857272-2166818 GCF_026240905.1 Roseibium salinum | reverse complement strand
CCCGGTGATCTTCATGACCGGCCTGTCGGAAACCGAGCATGTCGTCCGGGCGCTGGAGTCGGGCGGCGTGGATTTCCTGACCAAGCCGATCGATGTCGACGAGCTGCAGGCCAGGATCAAGGTCCACCTGAAGAACGCCCGCTCCGTGCAGAGCGCGCATGTGGCGCTCGATGCGGCCGGCCGGCACCTGGTTGCCGTGTCCGCCGACGGCGCCGTGCTGTGGTCGACGCCGCAGATCCACAACCTTCTGGCACGAACGGGGGCCGGCGAGGCGAGCCTCTTGCGCCTCGGCCGCGCCCTGGGGAACTGGCTTGAGACCGCCGGACAGGCGCAGGACCGGCCCAAGAGCTTCACGCTGGGACTTTCGGAGAACCTGACCGTCCAGCTTCACCCGCTCGGCCGCGTCGGCCCCGGCGAGAATCTCTTTCGCGTGACGGCGGAAGACGAAGCCCGCCAGATCGGCGCCCTGCAGGAGCGGTTCGAACTGACGCAGCGCGAAGCCGAAGTGCTGATCTGGATCGCCAAGGGGAAATCCAACAAGGATATCGGCGACATCCTGGGCCTTTCGCCGCGCACGGTGAACAAGCACCTGGAGCAGATCTTCATCAAGCTCGGCGTCGAAAATCGCGCGTCGGCCGCCGTGCGCGCGGCCGAGGTGATTTACGCCTTCTAGGGTATGGCCCCAGGCTCCTGACAGCCTCCGCGAAGAGCACCTTGCCGCCTGATTTTCAGGTCGGGGTTGTATGTGAAAATGTTTGCCAGCTAACTTCAGGAAGTGGCGGAATTCTGCGGCTCCCGCCCAGATTGCGGCGCTCTCGACAAGCCTCTGACGTTCACCTATGCATTGATCGAACGTGCCCTTCAAAGAAGAAAATGGAGGTTGAAGGGCATGGCCAAAGACCGGCGTCCAAAACCGGCGAGAGGGGCAAGATAGTCGACTGGGGGAATTTGGGGGATGACAGAATTCAGGGAAGTTCGGCGGGAAGCGCTCCTGCCGGACCAGATCGCTGCTGACATTTTGGCAAAGATCACGGAGGGGCATTTCCGGCCCGGCGACGTCCTGCCGACGGAACACTGTCTGGCCGATGTGTTCGGCGTAAGCCGCAACGTGGTGCGCGAGGCCATCGCCCGTCTGCGCTCCGACGGAGCCATCGAATCCCGCCAGGGACGCGGGGCCATCGTCAAACCGCTGACGGAACGGGAAACGTTCCGGATCGAAATGCAGGCGCTGAACAAGCCCGGCAATCTCGCCGACCTTTATGAACTGCGCGGCCTGCTGGAAATAACCGCGGCGGGCCTGGCCGCCGAACGCCGCAGCGGCAGGGACCTTGATACCATGTATGCCGCGATCGCTGCCATGAGCGGCAAGTGCAAGTTCGACGAAACCCGCATGGAAGCCGACGCCGCCTTCCACCGCGCCCTGGCCAAGGCAACCCGCAACAGCTATCTCGGCACCATCGTCTGCTACATGTCCTCACGCCTGAAGCACACGTTGCGCGCCACTCCCGGCGCCTATCAGAAGGGCGATCGGCTGGACCTGACCATCCGTGAACACCGCGAGATCCTGGACGCCGTGGAAGACCGCGACGCAACCGCCGCCCGCACGGCCATGGCCGCGCATATTCAGGCGGCCGCAGAGCGGCTGAACGTGCCGGTAAAGGCCAAGCGCAGGTAGTCGGCCGCCCCGGGCCGCCAACTGCGGTCGCAATTGTCTCCGCAAGATCCAGACGCTCTCAAGTTTTGAGAAGGGACAGGTCGGCGACAGAACGCAAACTTCCGCCTCCTCGTCCCGAACGCGGTCGGCCCGGTTCTGTGTGCTGAATAGGGGTTGCGCATGCATCTGTTGGAGTCCTGCAACAGATTTTCCGCAAGTCACATGTTCTCCGCGACACGCCGCTGCAAGAAACTGCGTGGCAGTGCTGAAAGATTTGAGTGCTGATTTCACTAAGAAATTCTGGTGCTGCCGGAGAGATTTGAACTCTCGACCTCTCCCTTACCAAGGGAGTGCTCTACCCCTGAGCTACGGCAGCATCTGGCGCGTCCTGGTGGCGGCGCGGCGTCGAACTTTTGCCTGGAGAGCGAGAGTTTCAGGACGCAAGTGCTTGAGCCCGATCAGCAGGACCGACCGGATTGAGGGGCTTTTGCCACAAGAGGTTCGGGGACGCAAGCAGTGATTTCGATTTTTTGCCGGGTGCTGAAACCGGTGTGAATGCGGGCCTGCTGCCGATGTCGCGTTTGGCCGCTTTTCCCCCGCAAATCCACCGATCGCCCTGCCTGTGGATATTCGCTGCGAAAGCGAATTGGGGGAGGGGCTGGTGATGGCGAGACGGCCATCGACGCCCGCGGGGGCGTGTGTGGTGTCGAGTCAATGTCATGCGGGCTTTGCATGGTAGGGGTCGGATTGATAAACAGGTCCATCGTTGCCCTTGGGGCCGGCGCATGCGGATGAGCGAAGATGAGCGAAAAAGACCAGCAGGACCAACGCGTTGACGCAGGCCGCGGCACCGCGGCGGATGCGAATGACAAGGCGGGGGAGAAGGGCAGCGGCAAGTCCAGGGAGGACCGGCTGGCGGAGGCCTTGAGAGCCAATCTGCGCCGCCGGAAATCCGCGGCCAAATCCCGCAAGGAGGACTGAGGGCGGGTGGCCTCCGCCGCGCACCGGACGGGTCGCGAGCGGGATCCGGACAGGCAGGCGGGCGGCCGGTCGGGGATTTGCCGGGGGGCAGAGTGCGCCTTGCCTTGCATGGGCCATAAGTTGCGTGTAGATCGCTGGAGAGTTGATCTAGGGACGGCCGCGAACCCGCGGTCCGGGTTCGGGGAAGAACATGGACAGTATCAAAGTCGTCGGCGGGGCCGAGCTGAACGGAACGATTCCGATTTCCGGAGCCAAGAACGCAGCCCTGCCGCTGATGATCGCGTCGGTCCTCACCGATGAGACCCTGACCCTGTCCAACGTGCCGCGCCTGCGCGACGTGGCGCAGCTGATGCAGATCCTGAACAATCACGGCGTCGACTATTCGGTGAACGGCAAGCGCAGCGGCCAGGACGAACTGGCCGGCCAGACGCTGAACCTCACCGCCCGCGAAATCGTCGACACGACCGCGCCCTACGAACTGGTGTCCAAGATGCGCGCCAGTTTCTGGGTCATCGGCCCGCTGGTCGCCCGTTGCCACGAGGCGCGCGTGTCGCTGCCCGGCGGCTGCGCCATCGGAACGCGCCCGGTGGACTTCTTCATCGAGGGCCTGACGGCGCTGGGTGCCGAAATCGAGATCGAGGGCGGCTACGTGGTCGTCAGGGCGCCCGGCGGCCTGAAGGGCGCCCGGGTGGAGTTCCCGAAGGTGTCCGTCGGTGCCACGCATACGATCATGATGGCCGCGACGCTGGCGAGCGGCGAAACGGAAATCGTCAACGCCGCGCGCGAACCGGAAGTGGTCGACCTTGCCAAGTGCCTGAGGGCCATGGGCGCCCGGATCGAAGGCGAGGGCACGTCCACCATCCGCGTGGAAGGCGTGCCGCGCCTGCATGGGGCCCATCATGCGGTGGTGCCCGACCGGATCGAGACCGGCACTTATGCGATGGCGGTCGCCATGACCGGCGGCGACGTGCTCCTGCAGGGCGCGCGCTCCGATCTTCTGGAAAGCGCGCTGGAAACGCTGCGCCAGACCGGCGCCGAGATCACCCAGACGGACGACGGCATCAAGGTCTACCGAAACGGCAACGGCATCCAGCCGGTCGATATCACCACCGAGCCGTTCCCGGGCTTTCCGACCGACCTCCAGGCACAGTTCATGGCGCTGATGACCAAGGCCGGCGGCAGCAGCCGGATTACCGAGACCATCTTCGAAAACCGCTTCATGCACGTGCAGGAACTGGCCCGCCTTGGCGCGCAGATCCATGTGGACGGGCGCACCGCGACCGTTGACGGCGTCTCCACGCTGCGCGGCGCCCCGGTCATGGCAACGGACCTCAGGGCCTCCGTGTCGCTGGTGATCGCGGGCCTTGCCGCGGAAGGGGAGACCACCGTCAACCGCGTCTACCATCTCGACCGCGGTTTTGAGCGGTTGGAAGACAAGCTCACCCGCTGTGGCGCGCGGATCGAGCGAATCTCCGGCTAAGGACTGCGGCCGCAAAGCCGCAGCCAGCGAAAGGGTCCCGGCAATGGGCGCGCAAACGATCCGTTTCCTGATCCAGGCCGCCTTCGCCCTAGCCGCCATGTCGGCTGTCGTCTTCGTGCCGTCACCCTACGGCCTGTCGCTCGGCTTCTTTCTGCTGGTCTTCGGCCTCTGGCTCGGGCGCAAGGTGTTTCGCCGCCTGGCTACATTGGACGAGATAAAGCAGGATCTTCGCGAGAGGATTGACCGGGGCTCCTGACCGGAGGCTCGCTTTCGGGAGCGGCATTAGAAAACATTGCCAAATCTCCGGTTCCGCTTTAGGTCAAAACCTTGGGACTTGGTCCGGCCGGCCTTATATCCGGATTACCGGACGTCAATCACAGGATCAGATTTTGACCGCCATGGATCAGCTGAAACTTGCCGCCCTCGACGAGGAAGATCTCAAGGTGCTCTCCGCGCATCTGCAGGATGCCGTCCTGACGATCGCGGATATCCGTTTTCTGCCGAAGGAAAAGAAGGCGCTGTTGGTGATGAACCGCTTCGTCTGGGACAAGGAACCCGACAGGCGCTCCAAGAGCCATGAGCGCCGCCGGTCCGCGCTGGCCTTCAGCCAGGTCAACGCGATGAAGGCCCAGAACATCCGCCAGGATGCCAAGGGCGCGGTGCTGGAGCTGCTGGCCGTGACGTTCGAGCCGGGCGAAGAGCCTTCCGGGCAGATCCGGCTTGTCTTTGCCGGCGGCGGCAGCCTGGCGCTGGATGTGGAATGCATTGAGGCGCAACTGACCGATCTCGGCGCTGCCTGGGCGACGCGGAACCGCCCGATGCACAACGTCGAGTGAGCGGTGGCATTGCAGGATGAACCGGCCCGCCAGACAGGATCAGCGGCGCGCCGAGCGGACTTGAGCCGCCTGGTCTTGTTTTGGATGGTTCAAGCGCCGGAAATGCTTTAAGGACCGGAAGGGATTTTACGGTGCGCAGCACCGAACAGCATGGAGAAGTGTGTGGTTCTACGCCTGTCAAACAAGGACGCGGATTTCGAGGCGAAGTTCAGGGATCTTCTGGCCGGAAAGCGGGAAGTCTCCGAGGATGTCGATCAGATCGTGCGGGACATTCTTGATGCGGTGCGTCTCGAGGGCGACCGGGCGGTCCTGAACTACACCAGGAAATTCGACCGGCTGGACGCCGCCGCCATGGCCGATCTGACGGTCGGGCAGGCGGAGATAGATGCCGCGCTGGAGGAGGTCGCGGGCGAAACCCTGGACGCCCTGCGGCTCGCCCACGACCGGATCGTCACCCACCATGCCCGCCAGATGCCGAAGGACGACCGCTACACCGATACGCTCGGCGTGGAACTGGGCTCGCTGTGGACCGCCGTCGAGGCGGTCGGCATCTATGTTCCCGGTGGCACTGCCAGCTATCCCAGTTCGGTTCTTATGAACGCGGTGCCGGCCAAGGTGGCGGGTGTCGAGCGCATCGTCATGGTGGTGCCGAGCCCGGACGGTGTGCTCAACCCGCTGGTTCTGGCCGCCGCCGGCATTGCCGGCGTTTCGGAAATCTACCGCATCGGCGGCGCGCAGGCGGTGGCGGCACTCGCCTATGGTACGGAAACCATCGCCCCTGTCGCCAAGATCGTCGGCCCCGGCAACGCCTTCGTCGCCGCGGCCAAGCGCCGGGTGTTCGGCACCGTCGGCATCGACATGATCGCCGGCCCCTCGGAAGTCCTGATCATCGCAGACAGCACCAACAATCCGGATTGGGTGGCAGCCGATCTTCTGGCGCAGGCAGAGCATGACGCCGCCGCGCAGTCGATCCTGATCACCGACAGCGCCGAGCTTGCCGAAGCGGTGGAAGCGGCCGTTGAAGCGCAGCTGAAGACACTGCCGCGGGAAGACGTCGCGCGAGCCAGCTGGCGCGATTTCGGCGCCATCGTCCTGGTCGGCGATCTGGAGGAGGCCATGCCGCTGGCCAACCGGATCGCCCCGGAACATCTGGAACTGGCGGTCGCCGATCCGGAGGCACTCTTGAAAAAGGTGCGCAATGCCGGCGCCGTGTTCCTTGGCCACTATACGCCGGAGGCCATCGGCGACTATGTCGGCGGCTCCAACCACGTTCTGCCGACGGCCCGCTCGGCCCGTTTTTCGTCCGGTCTCTCGGTCATGGACTTCGTCAAGCGCACGTCGATCCTCAAATGCAATGCGGAAAACCTGCGGGCCCTTGGGCCGGCGGCCATGGCGCTAGGTGAATCGGAGGGGTTGTCGGCTCACGCACGCTCTGTTTCCATCAGGCTCAATCTTTAGCGCCGCCACATGAGAGGCTTCTGAACGCATGAGTGAACCGCAAGCGGACAGCAATCCGGGTGCCACCGGCGGCAGGCTGGTGGATGTGGTTTTGGACGAAGCCTCGATTTCCCGCTCGACCCCGGAAGTGGAACACGACCGGGCGGTCGCCATCTACGACCTGATCGAGGAAAACAGCTTCCAGCCGGTGGGCCATCAGCCCGCCAGGTTCGTTCTCAGTCTTTCCCTGGTTGAAAAGAAGCTGGTTTTTCGCGTCAAGACGGAGGACGACCAGGAGGTCGTCACCCATGTCCTGTCGCTCACTCCCTTGCGCAAGATCGTCAAGGACTATGATCTGATTTGCGAAAGCTATTATGAGGCCATCCGCCATGCGACGCCCAGCCAGATCGAGGCAATCGACATGGGTCGGCGCGGCGTTCACAACGAGGGCTCGGCGATCCTGATGGAGCGCCTGGAAGGCAAGATCGAGGTGGACATGCAGACCGCGCGCCGGCTGTTCACCCTCGTTTACGCCTTGCACTGGAAGGGCTAGGAACCGTGGCCGGGCCGGGCATGCGTCCGACTGCGGTACTTTTCGCCTGCGGGATGAACTCCGTCCGCTCGCCCATGGCCGCGGCCGTGACCGAAAAGCTTTTTCCCGGCCAGATCTATGTGCGCTCCTGTGGCGTTCGCCAGGGCAAGGTCGATCCGTTCGTCGATGCCGTGATGGCCGAGATCGGCATCGACATGAGCAGGCACCATCCCAAGACCTTCGAGGAGCTGGACGAGTCCGGGTTCGATCTGGTCATTACCCTGGCGCCGGAGGCCCACCACAAGGCGCTCGACATGACCAGAACCGACGCCGTCGACGTGGAATACTGGCCGACCCTCGACCCGACGCTGGCGACCGGCAGCCGCGAGCAGATCCTCAATGAGTACAGGGCCGTGCGCGACCAGTTGATGATGCGCATCAAGAAACGCCTGGACTGGGCGCCGATGCCCAGTGGCTGATGGGCGCGTCCGGCTGCAAGGCTTGATTTGAGCGCTCAAGACCTCATCTATAGGACGACAGGCCCGCTCCCCCATGCCGTGCGAACGGCGCGATTGTGCGGTTCTCCGGCCCGACAAGCGGCCCGGCTGCCGCCGATTTCGAGCGGAGCCGGCAACGGGAAAGCTTTCTTTGGGTAGCGATGGAAAGAAAGGTTCACTTTCTGTCCCTAATCCGCTAGTTTCCCGGCACCCGCGGGCAGGGCCCGCCTCATTCAGGATATCAAATGGCCAAAGAAGAAGCTCTGGAGTTTCCGGGCGTCGTAACAGAACTGCTGCCGAACGCGACGTTCCGCGTAAAACTGGAAAACGATCACGAAATCATCGCCCATACCGCCGGGCGTATGCGCAAGAACCGGATCCGCGTTCTGGCGGGCGATAAGGTTCTTGTCGAAATGACCCCCTACGATCTCACCAAGGGGCGGATCACCTACCGCTTCAAGTAAGCGGACCGAGGTGACGCCGGCAAGGCTCGCGCTTTCATGACGAATGCCCCTCAGTTGATTCTGGCTTCCGCATCGCCGCGCCGTCTTGCGCTGCTGCAGCAGATCGGGCTGGAGCCCGATCATCTCATGCCCGCCGATATTGACGAGAGACCGAAGAACCACGAGACGCCGCGCAGCCTGGCGCTGAGGCTGGCCCGGGCGAAGGCCGAGGCCGTCCGACAGAACGTCGATGTCTCGGAGGAACTGCGCGACAGCGTTGTCCTGGCCGCCGATACGGTTGTGGCCGTCGGCCGCCGGGCGCTGCCGAAGGCGGAACTGACCGATCAGGCGCTTATGTGCCTGTCGCTCCTGTCGGGCCGCGGGCACCGCGTGTTCACCGGCGTGGCCGTCGCCGAGGCGAACGGCAAGATCCGCTCCAAGCTTGTTGAAACGCGTGTGCGCTTCAAGCGACTGTCGCGCAAGGACATGGACGATTACATTTCTTCCGGCGAATGGCGCGGCAAGGCGGGCGGCTATGCCATCCAGGGCCTGGCCGGCAGTTTTGTCGTCAAGCTGGTCGGCTCCTATCCGGCGGTTGTCGGCCTGCCGCTGGTGGAAACCGCAAACCTCTTGAGTGCGGCCGGATATCCGGTTCATCAGGGCTGGGCCACAGCCGCAGCCTGAGCCGCGGCTGGTATTCCACCGAAACACTCCAGGGAAACAAGAGGAGGCTGACATGGCTGAATCCAATGCCCAAAATCCCAGGCAGCGCATGCGCCCGTGTCCGATCTGCTCGAAACTCTCGACGCCGGAAGAATACCCCTTCTGCTCGGATCGCTGCAGGAAGGTCGACCTCAATCGCTGGTTCACGGAGGGCTATACCATCCCCGTCGTGGAAACCGACGATATCGACGATATCGATGAGGACGGCTACCGGGAAGACTGACCCGGGCGCGGGGGAGGCGAGGGCCTGGCGCGGACCGCCCTCTCAATGCGTGCGCGTGCCGCGGTGAAGTCTTCCCCACGACTGCCACACAGTCCAAGCTGAACACACCTATGCCCGGTCCTCCGGTTCTTGCCCCGGGAAACGGATCCGTGCGCCGGCGAGTGAAGCCGGATGAGGCATATGCGCGGTCCCGCCGGGCTGCCAGCCTCGCAACTTGGCTCGAACAGGCCATTCTTGAATCGCTCTGCAAAAATATTTACCGAGCAAAATTTTTTTCAAAATCGCCTCTCCGGGCTCTTGCAGCTGTCATGAAACTGCACCAAGATCTTGCCATACCGGCGGTCCAGGCGTCATCGTTCCGGGTTGTGTCATATGTCACGGCACTTCATGGTGGCGGTCATGCCGGGATCTAGAACAAGACCGGGAGGCTGCAGTCAGACCGCTTCGGCCCTGGCGCGGCAACAACAACCTATCCACAGGGCGAGGGTTCGATGAAGAAACAATTCCTGAGCGCCGCGGTGCTGTCGGTGACGACGGCGCTGTCGACAGCGGCCTATGCTGATTATTCGCTAGTAATCCTGCACACCAACGACTTTCACAGCCGTATTGAGCCGATCAACAAATATGATCTCGAGCTGTGGCGCCGAAGACAACGCGGAAGGCAAATGCTTCGGCGGCACTGCGCGCCTGGATACCGTGATCAAGGATCGCCGCGCCGCGAGCAACAATTCCATCCTCGTCGATGGTGGCGACCAGTTCCAGGGGTCGCTTTTCTATACCTATTACAAAGGCAAGGCGGCTGCCGAGTTCATGAACAAGCTGGGTTACGACGCGATGACCGTCGGCAACCACGAGTTTGACGATGGTCCCGAAGTTCTGCGCGGTTTCATGGATGCCGTCGACTTCCCGGTGCTGATGTCCAACGCTGACGTTTCCAAGGAGCCGCAGCTCGCCGATGTCCTGAAGCCCTCCACCGTGGTCGAGCAGGGCGGGGAGAAGATCGGCCTGATCGGCCTGACGCCGGACGATACGCATGAATTGTCGAGTTCGGGCCCGAACATCACCTTCTCCGACCCGGTTGAAGCAGTGACCCGGGAGGCCGAAAAACTGAAGGCGGAAGGCGTCAACAAGATCATCGTCCTCAGCCATTCCGGCTATAATGTCGACAAGGAGATTGCTGCAAAAGCTCCCGGGATCGATGTCATCGTCGGCGGCCACTCGAACACCTACCTCTCCAACACGTCGGACAAGGCCCAGGGCCCGTACCCGACCATGATTGACGGCCCGGACGGCACGCCGACCGCGATCGTACAGGCCTATGCCTACGGCAAGTTCCTCGGCGAACTGAACGTGACCTTTGATGATGAAGGCGTCATCACAGAAGCCGTTGGCGAGCCGATCATCGTCGACGGCAAGATCGTCGAGAATCCCGAACTCGTTTCCCGCATCAAGGAACTGGCCGAACCGCTCGACGAAATCCGTCAGGAAGTCGTGGCCGAGGCGTCTGCTCCCATCAACGCGGATCGCGACACCTGCCGCTCCCAGGTCTGTGAAATGGGAGTTCTGGTCGCCGAAGCCAGTCTGGCGCGCGTAAAGGACCAGGGTGTCCAGATCGCGATCCAGAACGGCGGCGGCCTGCGGGCGTCCATTGATGAAGGTGAAATCACCAAGGGCGAAGTGCTCACCGTTCTGCCGTTCCAGAACACGCTGTCGACTTTTGAGCTGAAGGGCTCGGACGTGATTGCGGCTCTGGAAAACGGTGTCGGCCAGGTGGAAGAGGGCGCAGGCCGTTTCCCGCAGGTTGCCGGGCTGAAATTCACGTTCGACAAGTCCAAACCGGCCGGTGAGCGGGTTTCCGACGTCATGGTTCAGGAGGGGGAGGAGTTCGTGCCGCTCGATCCGGAAAAGACCTACGGCGTCGTTTCCAACAACTTCATGCGCGGCGGCGGGGATGGTTATGAAATCTTCGAAAGCAACGGCATGAACGCCTACGACTTCGGTCCGGACCTGGCGGATGTTGTGTCGGATTACCTGGCGGCCCAGAACGGCTACACCGCCTATACCGATGACCGCATCACGGTGAAATAAGGCTCCTCGCCGGGTGCCTGAAGGACAACAGGCTGGGCGCCGCATCCGCGGCGCTCAGCGTACCGGTAAACCTTGTATCCGCTGCTATTCCATTCCTCGCGAACAGGGCTGCGCATCTGTACGTGCCCGCCGGCATGCAACAGCGCCCCACAAGTTCGATCATCGGCCCGCAACATCTCGATCCCTCCACGACGGACTGGTTCGACCACGCACCGTCATCCGGGTCCGGTCACGACGCTGCCACCGGCAGTTTTCATGCAATCGGGACGCGGCTGTCCGGCCGCGGGCATTACTGCTGCGGGGGCGCGGCAGCGTCTTGTAACGGCGCAGTCGGATGCGCAATTTCGGTCCAAAAACCTTTTTGTTTCAGTCCTTTGCATTAGAGACCGATTTTCCGCGGGGCAATAACATGAAGTTGCAAAAAACTTTGCCGCGGCGCTGGACAAGGTCAATACGAGCCTCTATAAGGACCGGGCTTTCAACGAACGGGGCTCCACCCCTGACCTCAGCAAAGCGCCCAGATAGCTCAGTTGGTAGAGCAGCGGATTGAAAATCCGCGTGTCGCTGGTTCGATTCCGGCTCTGGGCACCATTTTCTTCTCCCCATTGATTGACTTGCTTCCCGCTCGTAGATGGCGCTGATTCATGATGCCTTTGTGCCGGGTGGTTCCTGGCAGGCGAACGCTCGTCGGTGCGCGGCAGTGGCCTCACACCCCCTGCGGATCGCGCCCGTCTATTGCCCGCAGGACCTCGCGGGCGACGATTTGGGCCACGGGTGTCAGGGCCTGGCCCTTTCGGGTGAGGAAGGAATAGGTCTCCACGGAGAGCGGCAGGTCGCTTGGAAGGATGACGATTGTGCCGGGTGTTCCGTCGCTGCCTGCCGCAAAGCTCTCGGCGACCGATTGGGCGACCGGGCCGATCGCGTTGGTGCGCTGGATTGTGGCGAGCATGAAGAGAAAGGACGACGTTGTCAGGATCCTGTCGGGCAGCTGCAGTCCCTTGTTCCTGAGCTCCTGTTCCGCGGTCGTTCGAATGGGGGCCCCTACTGGCGGGAGCACCCAGTCGAATTCCAGCAGGGCGCCGCTGGGGATGGGAAATGTCCTTCGGGTCAAGGGATGATCGGGGCGCCCGATGATTGACGCCGGTTCCCGCAGGAGCGGGCGTTCTTCGAACTGCAAGGCATCTTCTCCCACCGGAATGCGGCTCAGGGAGAAATCGAGTTTCCCGTTGATCAGCATCGGGGAGAGCGCCCGGCTGGGGGCAACTTCGACCGATATGGAGATATCCGGATAACTGAGCCGGATATGCCTGAGGGCAGGCAGGACGTATTCGATCGCGGGGCCGGTGACCGAGCCGATGCTGACATGGCCGGACTGGCCGGAGACATGGTGGTCGATGTCCCGGCCGGCGTCGGAGATCTCCTGCAGGATGCGGACGCTGCGATAGGCGAGCTGGCGGCCGGCGGGGGTGAGTTCGATGCCCCGGCCGGAGCGCGAGTAAAGCTTGGCGCCCGCCAGGCTCTCGGTCTCGGCAATCAGCCTGGAGGCCGCCGGTTGCGCAATTCTCAGGGCATCGGCCGCGTCGGAAAGGCGGTTCTTCCGCGACAACTCGGCAAAGAGGCGCAGATGGGCGATCTTAAGTCCGCGGCGGATCAGGTCGAGCGGCATGGGAATTGATTTCGAAAGAGGGCGATGCGGAGCGGGTTCGAACGAACCTAACGCGTATTCGTCCGGTTATAAACGGCCTGTGCGGACTTGCGTCCGCACAGGAGGGCAGTTCGGGCCGTCAAGGCCTGGAAGCAGGATGACCGGGTCTCTGGCGGCGTCCGGGTTTTCCGGATTCGGATGATCCGGCTTGAAGGCAGCGCCTCAGGCAGCCGTGACCTCCACCAGGAACGTGTCGATCAGCTGCTGAAGATCCTCGTTGGATTTGACGACGGTCTCGCTTGTCTGCCTGACCTGCAGGGATTCCTGCTTGGTGTGGTCCATGGTCTCCACCAGCGTCAGCATCATGTTCGAGACGTCCAGGGTGCCGTCGGAAGCGCTCTGGATCGAAATGTTGATCTCCGACGTGGCCGCGCCCTGCTGGTCAACCGCAGCGGCAATGCTCGACGTGTGCTCGTTGGCCTCCGTCATGATTTTGGAAATTGTCTCGATCGAAACGACCGTTTCCTGCGTCGCCGCCTGGATTTCCGCAATGTGGGAGGAGATTTCCTCGGTCGCTTTGGAGGTCTGGGTGGCCAGTTCCTTCACTTCCGCGGCGACGACGGAGAAGCCTTTGCCGGCCTCGCCGGCTCTTGCCGCCTCGATCGTCGCATTGAGGGCAAGAAGATTGGTCTGTTCTGCGATCGCCTGGATCAGCGATACGACGTCCCCGATCCGCTGGGCGGCGCTGGACAGGCCGGCGACCTTGGAATTGGAGTCATCCGCCCGCTGCGAGGCCTCGTGGATAATACCGGTCGTCGTGCTGATTTGCCGTGAAATCTCGGAGATCGAGGAGGACAGTTCCTCGGCGGCGGAGGCGACCGTTTGGACGTTCTGGGACGTCTCGGACGCCGAGCCCTGAGCACTCCTTGTGCGCTCCGTCGTCGTCTCGGCAACCTCGGTCAGCTTTTCCGCCGTGTCCTTCATGCGATCCATGTTGGTGTGAACGGTCTCCAGGACGCCGGATATTCCGGCGCGGAACTCGGCTATTAGCGTCTCCACGCGTTCGTGACGTTGGGCGCGCCGGATTTCCGTGGCCTGTTGCGATTCTTCCAGCTGCATCCGCTCGACGGCGTTGGTCTGGAAGACCGCCACCGCGCGGCTCATGTCACCGATTTCATCCCGTCTGGAGGTGCCGTCAATGGCAACATCCAGGTGTCCGCCGGCAAGGTCGCTCATCACGTGGGTCAATGAGCGGACGGGGCGGGAGATTGCGACGGAAAGGAAGACTGCGACAGCGGCACCGACCGCGATGGCGCTGGCAACCGCGACCACGATCAGGAGGATCGATTGCTGGCCGGTCGACTTGGCCGAAACGGCTTCCTGCCGGGCGACCGTGCTCACCTGGTCCCGTGTCTGGTCGGAAAACGCGGACAGGTTGTCGAGAGCGGCGGTCTGCTGCTCGACGGCGGCCATGATCGACTGGAAGGACTCATTGTACTGCGTCACGAAACCGGCCAGGCTTCCGGTCGTGCTGGATACCTGAGCCTCGTCTTTGGTGCGTTCGGCCAGCCGTGCCGTCACCTCCAGCAAGGCTTCGGTCTTTTCCTGAACATCCGCGATCGCCTGCGGGCTGCGGTTCACGAGCGCCCGCAGCGTGCTCGACTCCACCGCCACAAGCATGTCCTTGAAATGTTCGAGCTGCGCCATCAGCTCGTTGTAATAGGCAACCTTGACTTCGGTCTGCTGGTAAACCTCGTCGGTATTGAGGAAGATCTTCGCGGCGTTCTGCGCGAGCACGGAGACGGCGGTCACCGCATGGGCCAGTCTTGCGCCCGCATCGGAGGCGAGCGCCGCGCGCGCTTCCGGTTCGGCGCCTGCTCCGAGCTTTGCGATGATGCCGGGCAGGTCGCCGAGAATTTCCAGCTTTGCGGTAAAGATCTTCCGCTTGCGGCTGGAGCGGATCGTGTTTGCCATGTCGGCGAGCGGAGCCTCGACCTCCTGCAGCAACTTTGTCACCCGTTCTCCGGCTTCAAGATCGCCGAGACCCGATGCATAGACGTCTGCCCGGATCGCAGCCAGTTTGTCCGCAAGCGGGTCGAAGGTGAGGGTGTTGTCAAGGCTTGCCGCGCGTTCCTCACGGTTGCTCGTCAGCGATCCGTCGAGATTGCCGAGGATCTTGTCGAGCTGGCCGGCGACGGTCTGCGCGCTGGAATTCAGCATGTTGCCCCGGTCTTCCAGTTCGGCCAAGGCTTCGGTCTGGCGGGCGACGCTGGCAATCACCTTCTTAAAGGCCTGCTCCATGTCGGTAACCGATGCGATGGCCGCCTCGACCCCGTCGGCGGAAGCGGTCCCCTTCACCGCCGCAAGCATGGCATCCAGATCGCCATGCAGCGCCTCAAGCGAAGCTGCCACCTGTTCGGCCTGTTCCGGGCTCTTGCCGGTCAGGTAGGTCTCTCTTGCAGCGGACAGGCGCTGCAGGCTGGTCATGGCATTGGTTGCGCTGACGGAATTGTCGACCTTCCTGTTCAACTGGCTCACGGCGAAAATTCCGGACGCGCCGGCAAGCGCCGTGATCAAGAGGACCACGGCAAATCCGCCCCCGACCTTTGCGCTGATCTTCAGGTCGGAAAAGGAACGAAGCGGCATCTTTCTGAAATCCCTCAAAAAACTCATCGGAGGTAAATTATGCGCGGCCGACTAACCACAAGTTAATAAGGCGCTGAATTTCCGGGGGCTAGTGATTTATCTCAGGTTTCACTATGCGAAACACCAAAAGTTAAGGTAATCTATTGTTGTTTTGCTCCGCCGTCTTAGTTAAAGCAAAGCTAAAATATAGAAATACCGTTTGACCGCTGCCGGATTTGATCATTTTTTGTCCTCGATGAAACTTTGTGCAGACTTTCGAATTGAGGCGGAATTGTGCCGGTGTGATGGGTTGGTGTGCGGGGTTTTCCGCTTGAATTGGCGTTTCTGGAAGACTGATATATCATTATCGTTATAAACACATTCCATATTCGCAATTGAAGGGGATGTGACCTTCCACTAGGGTCCGCCTGTTCGAAGCGCCGGACGGAATGGCCGGCAAGTATTCGAATTTTGTTTGCTAACGCATTGCGTTCCGGCGCCAACTTCGTGGCTTGAATTGTCGAGCTATCGGGAGGAGACCTAATGAAAAAGATTCTGACAGCTGTCTCTGCAGCTGCTTTCGCCGCAACAGCCTTTGTTGCACCCGCCCTGGCCGATGGGTTCGTCGGTATTTCCATGCCGACCAAATCGTCCGCCCGCTGGATTTCGGACGGCAATTCCATGGTCGAGCAGTTCAAGGCTGCCGGCTATGAAGTCGATCTGCAATACGCGGAAGACGATATTCCCAATCAGCTTGCCCAGATCGAGAACATGATCACCAAAGGCGTCGATGTGCTCGTGATCGCGGCGATCGACGGCACGACCCTTTCCAACGCCCTGGCAAATGCCGCGGCTGCCGGGACTGCGGTCATCGCCTATGACCGTCTGATCCGTGACAGCGGCGACGTCGACTATTACGCGACCTTCGACAACTTCAAGGTCGGCGTTCAGCAGGCGAGCTCGCTGGTGAGCGGTCTGAAGGAGCGTTTCGGCGATGGTCCTTACAATGTGGAACTCTTCGGCGGTTCTCCGGACGACAACAATGCCTACTTCTTCTACGACGGGGCAATGTCCGTCCTGCAGCCGCTGATCGATGACGGCACCATCGTCATCCAGTCCGGTCAGATGGGCATGGATGCTGTCGGTACGCTGCGCTGGGACGGGGCCGTTGCCCAGGCCCGTATGGATAACCTCCTGTCGGCAAACTACACCGATGCGCGGGTCCACGGCGTTCTGAGCCCGTATGACGGCCTTTCCATCGGTATCCTGTCTTCGCTGAAAGGCGTCGGCTACGGCTCCGGCGACCTGGAAATGCCGATCGTCACCGGCCAGGATGCTGAAGTTCCGTCCGTGAAGTCGATCCTTGCCGGCGAGCAGTACTCCACCGTCTTCAAGGATACCCGTGAGCTGGCCCGCGTTACCGTGGGCATGGTCGACGCGATCATGAAGGAGAGCGAGCCGGAGATCAACGACACCACGACCTATGACAACGGCGTCAAGGTCGTTCCGTCCTACCTTCTGGAGCCCGTCTCCGTCGATGCTTCCAACTGGGAAAAAATCCTGATCGACAGCGGCTACTACACCATGGACCAGATCAAGTAAGACTTGACACTCCATCTGACTTCCCGCCCGCAACGATCTTGCGGGCGGGTCTTTTCACGGTACTCGGGGTACGGGGTCCATGGCACTCCTTTCCATGCAAAACATCACCAAGACCTTTCCGGGCGTGAAAGCGCTGGACAGTGTCAACCTTGATGTGAAACAGGGCGAAATACATGCCGTCGTCGGTGAAAACGGCGCGGGTAAATCGACCCTGATGAAGGTTCTCTCCGGCGTCTATCCCCACGGGGAGTATGACGGCGAAATAGTCTACGAAGGTGAGCCCGCCCGGTTCTCCGGCATCTCGGACAGCGAAAAGCGCGGCATCATCATCATTCACCAGGAGCTCGCGCTCGTTCCACAGTTGTCCATCGCGGAAAACATCTTTCTGGGCAATGAACGCGCGTCGAGGGGCGTCATCGACTGGCGCAAGACCAACCAGCGCACTGAAGAGCTGCTTGCCAAGGTCGGTCTGTCCGAGCCGCCAACCACCAAGGTCGATGATATCGGCGTCGGCAAGCAGCAGCTTGTCGAAATCGCCAAGGCGCTGTCCAAAGACGTGAAGCTGCTCATCCTGGACGAGCCCACCGCCTCGCTCCAGGAAAACGACAGCAGGAAGCTGCTCGACCTGATGCTGGAACTCAAGGCGCAGGGCGTGACCAGCATCATCATTTCCCACAAGCTCAACGAAGTGCGCTATGTCGCCGACACCGTCACCGTCATCCGGGACGGAACGACGGTTTCCACTCTGGATGCCAAGGCCGGTCTCAGCGAAGACGCGATCGTGAGGGACATGGTCGGCCGGGACATGACGCACCGCTTTCCGGATCACAAGCGCACTCCGGGCAAGGTGCTTCTGGAGGTCGAGGGCTGGAATGCCTGGCACCCGGAGCATGCCGAGCGCCAGGTCATCAAGGATGCGTCCTTCAACGTCCGTGCGGGCGAAGTGGTCGGGATTGCGGGGCTGATGGGTTCCGGGCGGACCGAGCTGGCCATGTCGATCTTCGGACGGTCCTACGGCCGAAATATCAGCGGAACGGTCAAGCTCGATGGCAAGTCGATTGACGTCAGCACGGTCGACCGCGCTATCGCCGCGGGCATTTCCTATGTGACCGAAGACCGGAAATCCCTCGGCCTCGTGCTGGACGAAACCATCCGTTTCAACACCACGCTCGCCAACCTGGACGGCGTATCTTCCGGTTCCATCCTGAAGCGCAATGAAGAAACGAGGGTTGCGGAAAGATACCGCAAGGCTCTCGCGATCCGCACGCCTTCGGTATTCCAGAAGACGGTCAATCTGTCCGGCGGAAACCAGCAGAAGGTCGTGCTGGCCAAGTGGCTGTTCACCTCGCCCGAGGTGCTCATCCTCGATGAGCCGACACGCGGCATCGATGTGGGTGCGAAATACGAAATTTACACCATCATCAACGACCTGGCCACACAGGGCAAAGGCGTTGTCATGATCTCGTCGGAAATGCCGGAACTGCTCGGTATGTGCGATCGGATCTACGTCATGAATGAGGGGGCTCTCGTCGGCGAACTCGCCGCCGGCGATGCGAGCCAGGAGCGCATCATGTCGCTCATCGTCAACGAGTAGAGAGCAAGACCATGGAACTGGCACAAAGCGACACGAATGCTTCACCGAAGGTAAAAGCAAAAGGTATCGTCGAATACCTTTCCTCGCACCTGCGACAGTACGGGCTGCTCTTCGCGCTCATCGCGGTGATGGTGTTCTTCCAGATCGTCACGGACGGAACGCTTTTGCGGGCCGTGAACGTCACCAACCTGCTGCTGCAGAATTCCTACATCATCATCATGGCCTTGGGCATGCTCATCGTCATCGTTTCGGGGAATATCGACCTGTCGGTTGGCTCGGTCATGGGTTTCATCGGCGCCCTGGCGGCGGTGATGATCGTCAATCATGATCTGCCCATGCTCTTGACGGTGGTGGTATGTCTGGTCACCGGCGGTCTCATCGGTGCGGCGCAAGGATACTGGGTCGCCTATTGGAAGATACCGTCCTTCATCGTGACCCTTGCGGGCATGCTGGTGTTCCGCGGGCTGTCCCTCTGGTTGCTGGAAGGCCAGTCGGTAGGACCCTTCCCGCGCGAGTTCCAGCTAATGGCCTCCGGGTTCGTACCCGACATCTTTCCGGCGAGCTGGGGCGATAGCCTTGCGGCCATTCTCGATCTCGGCCGGGTGAAGCACGTCAATATTCTTGCACTGGGAACGGGCATCGTTGCGGCAGCGCTTGTCATCTGGCTCAGCTTGCGCCAGCGCGCGCAGAACAGGCTCTACGGCATCGAAGACGAACCGCAGAGTTTCTTCATTGCCCGCAATGCCATCGTCGCGGCTGCGCTGATCTTCGTGATGTACAAACTGTCGCTGTTCCGCGGCCTGCCCAACGTTCTGATTACTATGGGCGTCCTGACGGTGATCTACGCTTTCATCACCGAGACGACAACGATCGGCCGACGCGTTTACGCGCTCGGCGGCAACCAGAAGGCCGCCAAGCTTTCCGGCATCAGGACGGAACGGCTCACGTTTCTTGCCTTTGCGAATATGGGCGTTCTGGCCGCGGCGGCAGGTCTCGTCTTCGCTGCCCGGCTCAACACCGCTACCCCCAAGGCGGGCTTTGCCCTGGAACTGGACGTGATCGCGGCCGTCTTCATCGGCGGCGCCTCCATGTCCGGCGGGGTCGGCACGATTGTCGGCGCCGTCGTCGGGGCCTTTCTGATGGGCGTCCTCAACAACGGCATGTCGATCATGGGCATCGGGATCGATTACCAGCAGATGATCAAGGGCCTCGTCCTGCTCGCTGCCGTGATCTTCGACGTCTACAACAAGACCAAGCAGGGATAAGACAATGCTGATCTCGCAGATACTGGACGATGCAGGCAACGTTGCGGTTGTCGTGCGCAGCGGCAGCGAAGCCTGCATTCTGAATGGTGTCGGCTCGACCTATGAACTGGTGCAGGAGGCGATCGGCAAGGGCCAGAGCCTGACCGAGTGCATCCGCGGTCACGAGCTGGGAGCGGCGGTCGATCTTGAAAAGCTGGCGGAGGAAAGACGGCTGCTCGTGCCGATCCACCATCCGGACGCCGCTCACATGCACCTCACGGGCACCGGCCTGACCCATCTGGGATCGGCAGCGACCCGCAACGCCATGCATGCCAAGTCCGAGACCGAGGAAGCGGAGGCGCATGTCACGGACTCAATGAAAATGTTCCGCATGGGCCTGGAAGGCGGGCGCCCCGAAGCGGGCGAGATCGGTGTGCAGCCGGAATGGTTCTACAAGGGCAACGGCTATTGTGCCGTGGCGCCCGGCGGAGATCTCGTCAGCCCGGGCTTCTGCGAAGACGGCGGCGAGGAACCCGAAATCGCGGGCATCTACGTGGTGGCCGAGGACGGTACGCCGTTCCGTGTGGGCTTTGCGCTTGCCAACGAGTTTTCCGATCACGTGATGGAGCGGCAGAACTACCTGTTCCTCGCCCACTCCAAGCTGCGTCCGGCCTCCTTTGGACCCGAGCTTCTGGTCGGACCGCTTCCCGAAAGCGTCGATGGCACCAGCCGCATCCTGCGGGACGGCAAGGTCGTGTGGGAGAAACCGTTCCTCTCCGGTGAAACCAACATGTCCCACACGCTGGCCAACCTGGAACATCATCATTTCAAATATGACGTCTTCCGCCAGCCCGGCGACGTTCACGTCCACATGTTCGGAACGGCCACGCTCTCCTTTGCCGACGGCATCGGCTGCCAGGAGGGCGACGAGGTCGAAATATCCGCGCCGGGCTTCGGCGTCCCGCTCAAGAACCGCCTGACGTTCAAGCCTCGGGACACAGCAGCCACTCAAGTGAAAGTGCTTTAATTCATGGCGTTCAAACCGGCAAAATGGCCGCGCAAGCTGCGGTCGACCGAGTGGTTCGGCGGCACCAGCCGCGACCATATCTATCACCGAAGTTGGATGAAGAACCAGGGTCTGCCGGACGACATGTTCGACGGCCGCCCGGTGATCGGCATCTGCAACACCTGGTCCCAGCTTACCCCCTGCAACGCGCATCTGCGCGATCTGGCGGAGCGGGTCAAGCACGGCATTTACGAAGCCGGCGGGTTCCCGGTGGAATTCCCGGTATTCTCGACCGGCGAGAGCACCCTGCGCCCGACGGCGATGATGTTCCGCAACCTGGCCAGCATCGACGTGGAAGAGGCGATCCGCGCGACGCCGCTCGATGGCGTGGTTCTTCTTGTCGGCTGCGACAAGACCACACCGTCGCTTCTCATGGGGGCCGCTTCCGTCGATATTCCGGCGATCGCCGTCTCCGGCGGACCGATGCTGAACGGCTGGTTTCAGGGCGAGCGGGTCGGGTCCGGCACTCATCTTTGGAAGTTCTCCGAAGCCGTGAAGGCCGGCGAAATGACCCAGGACGAGTTCCTGGAGGCGGAAGCCGCCATGAGCCGGTCGCCGGGAAGCTGCAACACCATGGGCACGGCCTCGACCATGGCCTCCATGGCCGAGGCGCTCGGCATGGCGCTTTCTGGCAATGCGGCCATTCCGGCCGTCGACAGCCGCCGCCGCGTCATGGCGCATCTCTCGGGACGCCGTATCGTGCAGATGGTCAAGGACGACCTCAAGCCGTCGGATGTGCTGACCAGGCAGGCATTTGAAAACGCCATCCGCACCAATGGTGCGATCGGCGGATCGACCAACGCGGTCATCCATCTTCTGGCCATTGCCGGCCGCGTCGGCGTGGACCTGACGCTCGACGACTGGGACCGGCTCGGCCGGGACGTGCCGACGATCGTCAACCTGATGCCTTCCGGCAAGTACCTGATGGAAGAGTTCTTCTATGCAGGCGGGCTTCCGGTAGTCATCAAGCGTCTCGGCGAAGCGGGCATGCTCCACAAGGACGCGATAACCGTTGCCGGCGAAACCATGTGGGACCAGGTCAAGAACGTCCGTAACTGGAATGAAGACGTCATTCTGCCGGTCGAAAAGGCGTTGACGAGCCAGGGCGGTATTGCGGTTCTGAAGGGCAACCTGGCACCGAACGGTGCCGTGCTGAAACCGTCTGCCGCATCTGAGCACCTTTTGCAGCACAAGGGCCGGGCGGTCGTCTTCGAGGATATCGACGACTACAAGGCCAGGATCAACGACGATGCGCTCGACATCGACGAGAGCTGCATCATGGTTTTGAAGAACTGCGGGCCCAAGGGCTATCCGGGCATGTCCGAAGTCGGCAATATGGGACTGCCGCCGAAGGTCCTGAAAAAGGGCATCACGGACATGGTGCGGATTTCCGATGCGCGCATGTCCGGCACGGCCTATGGAACCGTGGTTCTGCACACGTCCCCGGAAGCGGCCGCAGGCGGACCTTTAGCGGTCGTGCGCACCGGGGACGTGATTGAACTCGACGTCCCGAACCGGCGGCTGCATCTGGATATCCCGGACGAGGAACTGGCCGAACGCCTGGCAGCGTGGCGGCCCTCGCACGAGGTTCCGGAAAGCGGTTACGCCCGTCTGTTCCATGACCACGTTGAGGGAGCGGACACCGGGGCGGATTTCGACTTCCTCAAAGGCTGCCGCGGGTCGGCGGTCCCGAAGGATTCTCACTGATGACTGAAAAACTGGCGCTGGTCGGGATCGGCAAGATAGCCCGCGACCAGCACATACCGGCAATCCACGGCAACCCTGATTGGTCGCTCGAGGCGGCCGTGAGCCGCCATGCGGCCGTCGACGGGGTCGATCATTTCGCAACGCTGGACGAACTGCTGCAGAACCGGCCGGACATCACGACGGTGTCGCTCGCGATCCCGCCGCAGCCGCGCTTTGAATATGCGGCCAAGGCGTTGAAGGCGGGCAAGCATGTCATGCTGGAAAAACCGCCGGGACAAAGCCTTGCCGAATGCTATGCTCTCGAGGCTCTGGCAAAAGAGCAGGGCGTGACGATCTTCGCCACCTGGCATTCGCGTTACGCCGACTGCGTTCCGGACCTGAAGGACTGGCTTTCCAGCCGGACCATCAAGCGGCTGAAGATCAGCTGGAAGGAAGATGTCCGCCGCTGGCATCCGGGCCAGGAATGGATCTGGGAGCCGGGCGGAATGGGTGTTTTCGATCCGGGCATCAACGCGCTCTCGATCCTGACCGAAGTGTTGCCCTATCGGGTCCACCTGTCTCAGGCTATACTGGAATTCCCGGAAAACCGGGCGACGCCGATCGCTGCCAAACTGACTTTCGTCGATCCGGGCGGCGCGGACATGAGCGCCGATTTCGATTGGCGCCACGAAGGCCCGCAGACCTGGGATATCGAAGTCGAGACCGACCGGGGAAGCGCCAGAATGTCGCTCGGCGGCGAGCGGCTCGAAATAGATGGCGTCCTGGCCAAAGAGGGCGCGAACCACGAATACGCCAATCTCTATGCCCGCATGGCGGCTCTGTTGAAGGCGGGCGAGAGCGACATGGACCTGTCTCCCATGATCCATGTCTGCGATGCTTTTTCACTGGGCCGGCGGATCGCTACGGATCCGTTCCACTTCTAGACATTCCGGGTTCGGATGAACCCGAAATGCTCTAGCACGTTGAAAGTGATCAAGCTGCATTCAGGTCAGCCGGCCTGAATGCGGCCTGATCCATAACGCCATTGAAACCGGAAGGTTTGTCATGACATTTACGCCACACGGAAAGCACCTCATTGCCGGGCAATGGGTCGCGAGCGAAGCGACTTTCTCCTCCGAACCGGCTCACGGGCAGCCCCACAAGTTCTCGGTCGGCACGGTCGAGCAGGTCGATGCCGCCTGCCGGGCGGCGGAGGAGGCTTTCTGGAGCTACGGTTATTCGACCCGCGAGGAGCGGGCGAAGTTCCTGAACGCGATTGCCGATGAAATCGAGGCGCGTGCCGACGCCATCACGGAAATCGGTACATCGGAAACCGGGCTCCCCGAAGCCCGCCTCCAGGGCGAACGCGGACGGACGACCGGACAGCTCCGCCTGTTTGCGTCCCATATCCTGAAGGGCGATTATCTGGACCTGCGCCACGACGAGGCCTTGCCGGACCGCAAGCCGCTGCCGCGGCCGGACCTGAAGCTCGTTCAACGCCCCATCGGCCCGGTCGCCGTTTTCGGTGCGTCCAACTTCCCGCTCGCCTTTTCCACGGCCGGCGGCGACACGGCGGCCGCGCTGGCGGCCGGCTGCCCGGTTGTCGTCAAGGGGCATTCGGCCCATCCGGGCACCGGTGAGATCGTGGCCGAAGCGATTGCAGCGGCCGTCAAGTCGTGTGGCCTTCATCCGGGCGTCTTTTCGCTGATCCAGGGTGGTAACCGGGCCGTCGGCCAGGCGCTGGTGCAGCATCCCGACATCAATGCGGTCGGCTTCACCGGCTCCCTTGCCGGCGGCCGTGCGCTGTTCGATCTGTGTGCGCAGCGTCCCGTGCCGATCCCGTTCTTCGGCGAGCTCGGCTCGGTCAACCCCATGTTCCTGCTGCCGCAGGCGTTGGGCGCACGCGGCGCGGATATTGCCAAGGGCTGGTCGGGATCACTGACCATGGGAGCAGGACAGTTCTGCACCAACCCGGGCATCGCCTTCGTCATTGACGGGCCTGATGCGGATGCCTTCGTCAAAGCGGCGGTCGAGGCTCTCGGGGAGAGCGGTAAGCAGACCATGCTGACGAACGGCATCGCCGAGGCGTATCGCTCCGGCAGCCGGCGCGTTTCCGGCTCCACCGGTGTCCGCGAGCTGATCGGCACGTCCTGCGAAACCCGCGAAGCCGCGCCTTATCTGTTCGAGACCACCGGCGATGCCTGGCTTGCCAATGAAGAGCTGGCAGAGGAAGTCTTCGGTCCCCTCGGCATCATTGTCCGGGCCAAGGATCAGGAGCAGATGCGCCAGATCGCGCTCGGCATTGAAGGCCAGCTGACCTGCACGCTGCATATGGATGACGGTGACACGGAACTCGCGCAGAGCCTTGTGCCGGTCCTGGAGCGGAAGGCCGGCCGTCTGCTGGCCAACGGCTTCCCGACCGGGGTGGAGGTCGCCGATGCCATGGTCCATGGCGGCCCTTACCCCGCCTCGACCAATTTCGGTGCGACCTCCGTCGGGACCCTGTCCATTCGCCGCTTCCTGCGGCCTGTCTGCTACCAGAACATGCCGGAGGCGATTCTGCCGGTCCGGTAAAGCGGTAAACGGCATCGCAGCTGATGCTTGATACAGAAAAGCCCTGACGCTTCGGCGTCAGGGCTTTACTTTTGGCCTGGACCTCGCTTCACCCACCCTCATGCTGAGGAGGGCCAAAGGCCCGTCTCGAGGCATGGGCGGCGGTTTCGGAACGAGAGGCCCGAGCCTGTGACGCGCGGGTTTCGCTTTTCGCGGCAATTACCCGTCCAGCTTCACCCACGCCGCGTTCTTCGCCGAAGACCGGACACAGGCATCGATGAAACGCACGCCTGCCATTCCGGCGTCGATGCCGGGGACAAGCGATGAGATCGGCTTGCCATCCTGGTGGGCGCGTATGGCGTCGGCGGCTTCCTTGTAGAGGTTGGCGAAGCCTTCCAGGTAGCCTTCCGGATGGCCCGGCGGAACGCGGGTGGCCGGTCCAATGCTGGCCGACATGCCGGCGCCGCCGCGTGTCAGGACCCGCATCGGTTGGCCGAAGGGCGTGAAATAGAGATAGTTCGGGTTCTCCTGGTGCCATTCCAGGCCGCCCTTGTCGCCATAGACCCGCACCTTCAGATTGTTCTCGTTACCCGGTGCTACCTGCGAACACCACAGCATGCCGCGGGCACCGCCGGCAAACCGCAGCATCACGTGCGCATTGTCGTCCACCTTGCGGCCGGGGACGAAAGACTGCAGGTCCGCGGCAAGGCTTTCGGCGGCAAGGCCGGTGACGAAGCAGGCAAGGTTATAGGCATGGGTGCCGATATCGCCCGTGGAACCGCCGAGGCCGGTGCGCGACGGGTCCGTCCGCCAGTCCGCCTGCTTGTTGTGCTGTTCCACGGTCAGCCAATCCTGCGGGTATTCCACCTGCACGATGCGCAGCGTGCCGAGGTCGCCGTTCTCGACCAGTTCCCGCGCCTGACGGACCATCGGATAGCCGGTGTAATTGTGGGTCAGGAAGAACATGGCATCGGAGGCTTCAGCAGCCTTGGCGAGTTTCTTGGCGTCCGCCAGGGTCGAGGTCAGCGGCTTGTCGCAGATCACGTGGATGCCGCGCTTCAGGAATTCCCTGGCGGCCGGATAGTGGACATGGTTCGGCGTCACGATGGCGACCGCCTCGATGCCGTCCTTCAGCCGTGCCTCGCGCTTCGCCATGTCCGCGAAGGAGGCGTAGGTCCGGTCCTCCTTGAGGCCGAGGGCCCGGCCCGATTCCAGTGCTTTTTCCGGTGTAGAGGAGAGGGCACCCGCAACCAACTCGTACCGCCCGTCAATCCGTGAGGCGATCCGGTGAACCGCGCCGATAAAGGCATCCTTGCCGCCGCCGACCATGCCGAGCCGGATCGGGCGCGCGTGCGGGTTGTCTTTTCCTTCTATTGCCATGTTGCTCCTCCTGCTGAATTCAACCTGCGCTCGCTAACGCCTGTGATAAAAAATTGTCTTGTCCTTGCGGCCGCATCCTGAGGAAGCGTCCGCCTCCAAGTCCCGCCCGCGAAAGCGGGCAGGCCGCATGCTCCTATTCTGCCGCCCATCCGTCCGGACGGACCCGAAGGTCCCTCTCACGATGGGGCCGTCGCCTGCCGGTCCGTCAAGGCGGCGCTTGAAGGGCAAGCCGTTGAAAGCCAACCTCTAACCGATACCCAGCATCTTCCGGTTGGCTGCCTCATCAGTACCGCCATCGGCAAAATCATCAAAGGCCTTTTCAGTTACACGAATAATGTGGTCCCTGACAAATTGCGCGCCTTCCCGGGCACCGTCTTCCGGGTGTTTCAGGCAGCATTCCCATTCCACGACGGCCCAGCCGTCGAAGTCATTGGCTGCCATCTTGGAGAACACCGCGCCGAAATCGACCTGGCCGTCGCCGAGGGAGCGGAACCGGCCGGCCCGGCTCACCCAGGACTGATAGCCGCCGTAAACGCCCTGGCGTCCGGTTGGATTGAACTCCGCGTCCTTGACGTGGAACATACCGATCCGGTCCTTGTAGATGTCGATATTGTCCAGATAGTCCAGGCATTGCAGCACATAGTGGGACGGGTCGTAGAGCATCTTGCAGCGGCCGTGGCCGTTCAGCCTTTCCAGGAACATTTCGAAGGTGGTGCCGTCGTGCAGATCCTCGCCCGGATGGATCTCGTAGCAGATGTCCACGCCCATTTCGTCTGCATAATCGAGGATCGGCCGCCAGCGTCTGGCGAGTTCATCGAACGCGGTGTCGATCAGTCCGGCGGGCCGCTGCGGCCAAGGATAGACATAGGGCCAGGCGAGCGCTCCGGAAAAGGTGACATGAGCGGTGATGTCGAGATTGCGGCTCGCGGCCAGCGCCAGCTTCAGCTGGTCGACGGCCCATGTCTGGCGGGCCGCCGGGTTGCCGCGCACTTCCGGTACGGCGAAGCCGTCGAATGCCGTGTCGTAGGCCGGATGCACGGCCACGAGCTGGCCTTGCAGGTGGGTCGAGAGTTCGGTGATCTCGACGCCATTCTCCCTGGCCGTGCCGACGAGCTCATCGCAATAGGTCTTGGAGCTGGCGGCTTTCTCCAGGTCGATCAGACGCGTGTCCCAGCTCGGCACCTGAACGCCTATATAGCCGCAGTCGGCCGCCCATTTCGTGATTGAGGCCCAGGAATTGAAAGGCACTTCATCCCCTGCGAACTGGGCAAGAAAAAGCGCTGGACCCTTTATGGTGTTCATGATGGTCTCCAGGAGGTTGAACGGGAGGCAATGGCCTCACCATCGAGGGGACAAAAGGGGCCGGGACCCCATCGCGCAAAGCCCCGGCCAGATCAACCTGCACTCAGTCTGGTCAACTGGGTGCAGAAGGCTGATCGGTTTCCTGGTGCTGGAGCAGTTTGCTCCAGAGACTTCCGCAGACTCTAGAACGGCGAGTCGGGGAAGTAGTAGCTTTCGGCGTTTTCGCGGGTGATCAGCGTCGCGCCGAGAATGTAGCGGCCGGCGACCGGTCCGTTGGACTTGAACGCAGCCACCGTTGCGTCCATGGCCGTTGCGATCATCGCGGGCGGATAAAGCACATCGACCGGGATCAGTTCATCGCCGTCCATGATGCCCTTGATGATTTCCTTCATGCCGGCACCGCCGACGACGAACATGCCGTCGCCATCGCGTCCCGCCTGTTTCAGTGCGGCAACCACGCCGACGGCAATGTCATCGTCCTGGGCCCAGACGGCGTCGATATCGGGGAAGCGGGACAGGAAGTCCTGCATCACCTCAAAGCCGTCGTCGCGGTTCCAGTTGGCGTGCTTGTGATCGAGCACATTGATGCCGGAGCCTTCGATTTCCTCCATGAAGGCATCGAAGCGCTCATTGTCGATCACGGTCGGAATGCCGCGCAGAATGACGATGTTGTCGCCTTCCTTCAGGCGGGACTTCATGTATTTGGCGGAGACCCGCCCGAGTTCCGGGTTGTTGCCGGCGACATAGAGGTCCTCGATGCCCGGCTGGCTGAGGCCGCGATCGACGACCGTGATCCAAGCACCGGATTCCTTGACGTTCATCACGGGATCGGTGAGCGGTTCGGACTCGAACGGCAGCACAACGAGCGCGTCGATCTGGTGGACCGAGACAAGGTCCTCCAGCGCGCTTGCTTGTGCACCCGGATCCGGAGAGTTGACCAGGATCAGGTCCACATCCGGATAGAGCTCTTCCAGGCGCTTTTCGGCCTGTTCCGCGTGCCAGTTCATCCCGGCGGCCCAGGCATGGGTCGGGGTTGGATAGCTGACGCCGATCTTGATTTTATCCTGTGCGGCCGCGGACCCTGCAAAAGCAAGGGTTCCGGCCACCGCCAGCACTCCCAAAGCATTTCTCATGAGCATTGTTTCCTCCTCCAATGCTGCCGATTGGACGCACCTTTCCCGTCCGGTGCGAGCCGGTTCGATACAGGGGACGGGTCCCGATCTCCTTGAACGTCGCGCTATGCCTTTCCGCTCTTGCCGAGCTTCCAGTCACTGCGCTGCAAAAGAACCGCAACGATGATGATCAAGCCCTGCATCGTGCCGTTCAGGTAATTCGAGATCATGTCGGTGAAGTTCAGAATGTTGCCGATGGTGGTCAGGATCAGCGCGCCCAGGATCGTGCCGCCGACCCGGCCGTAACCGCCCTTGAGCACCGTGCCGCCGATGATCACGGCCGCGATCGCCTCCAGTTCCCACAGCACGCCGGTCGAGGCGGAGGCGGAGCCGAGGCGCGGCACATAGATGATCGTGGCAAAGGAGACGCACAGGCCCTGGATGATGTAGGTCAGCGTCTTCACCCGGTCGACATTGATCGCCGAGTATTTCGCGACCGCTTCATTTGACCCGATGGCGGTGCAGTAGCGCCCGAAGGCCGTCCGGTTGAGCAGCAGCCAGCCGCAGATGGCAACAGCGATGAACACCCAGACGGGGAAGGGCAGGCCCAGGAACGTTTCGTAATAGACCGGCCGATAGGTGCCGCGGATGTTGAAGTCCAGGGACAATGTACCGCCGTCGGCGAAATAGGTGACCAGCGACCGGTAGATCCCCATCGTGCCAAGCGTCACGATGAATGCTTCGATCTTGCCCTTGGTGGTCAGAGCCCCGTTGATCCAGCCGGCGCCAATGCCGAGGATGATGGCAACGCCGCAGCCGAGCAGGACCGTCGGCACACCGGCGCCGAATGTTTCGACCGCACTGTTCATGACAATGATCATGACGCCGGCAATGGCCGCGGCCATGGAGCCGACCGAAAGATCGATGCCCCCGGCGGTGATCACGAACGTGGCGCCGACCGCGATGATGCCGATAAAGGCCGATCGGGTCAGCAGGTTGGTCAGGTTGCCCTCGCTGACGAAGGACGGGTTCAGGAGGAACCCGATGATGCACAGCAGCAGCAACGCCAGGGCCGGGCCGAGCGTCTTGAAGTCGATGGAAGACCGTCTGGCGGCCTTGGCAGCTGAATCCCCGGATGCAGTTGTCATGGTCAATGAAGTTCCTCCCGCTTCAGCCCCGCGGCGTAGCGCATGATTTCGTTTTCGTTGATGTGATCGCCGGTCAGCACGCCGGTGATATGCCCCTCGCGCATCACCACGACCCGGTGGCAGATGCCGATGATCTCCGGCATTTCCGACGATATGACGACGACGGAAACGCCTTCGGCCGCCAGCGCGGCGATGAAGTGGTAGATCTGCTGCTTGGTGCCGACATCGATGCCTCTGGTGGGCTCGTCGATGATGACGATCCTGGGGTCGCCTTCCATTGTCTTGGCCAACAGAAGCTTCTGCTGGTTGCCGCCGGAGAGCTTGCCGACGATTGTTTCCACATCGAGGGTCCGCACGTCGAACCGCCGGATGGCGCGCTGGAGGGCCTGTTCCTCCGCCTTGGTGTCGATCGTGAAGTTCTTCACGAATTTCGGCAATGCGAACAGGGTCAGGTTCGGCCGCATCTTCTTGTCGAGCAGCAGTCCCTTTTCCTTCCGGTCCTTGGTGAGATACGCAAGGCCGGCATCGCGGGCCTTCGCAACCGTCATGGACCCGGCATCATGGCCGAAGAGCTTGATGGTCCCGCTTTCGACGGGAGCAAGCCCGCAGATCGCTTCGAAGACGGCCGTCCTGCCGGAGCCGATCAGGCCGGAAAACCCGAGTATTTCTCCCCTGCGCAGGCTGAAGCTGACATTGCGGACACCTGGCGCACGCAGATTGGCGACTTCCAGGACCAGTTCGGCATCGACATCGGCCTCATGCATGGGCGGGTAGAGGTCGGAGAGCTCGCGCCCGACCATCATCTGCGCCATCATGTCCGGCGTCAGGTCTGCCGAGGGCCGCGTATCGATCCACTGGCCGTCGCGCAGGATGGTCACACGGTCGGCGATGGCCTTCACCTCGCTGAGCTTGTGCGAGACGAAAACGATGCCGACGCCGCTTTGCTTCAGCTTTTTCACCTGCCGGAAGAAGACCACGGTTTCCTCTTCGGTCAGAACCGCGGTCGGCTCGTCCATGATGAGGATACGCGCGTTCCGGCTGACGGCCTTGACGATCTCGACCATCTGTTTCTGGGCAATGGTAAGATCGGAGATGCGGTCGGTGGGGGAAATGGCAAGGCCGATTTCATCGAGGTATTTCTGGACCTTCGCCCGCATGGCGGCGCGGTCCAGGAAGCCGTTCTTTCTCAGTTCGCGGCCGAGAAAGACGTTTTCTTCCACGGTCATCTGCTCGGCCAGATTGAGCTCCTGGTGGATCAGGACAACCCCGAGCTTTTCGGCGGCGCCATTCGGGGGAAGGGAGGTCGATTGTCCGTCCAGCCGGATCTGACCCGAAGTCGGGTCGTGGAAACCCGACAGAATTTTCATCAGCGTCGATTTGCCGGCGCCGTTTTCGCCGATCAGCGCGTGGACTTCGCCCGGCCGCACGTCCATGCTGACACTGAACAGCACCGGCACGGGGCCGAAGGACTTGCTGATATTGACGGCCTCGATGATCGGCGCAGGAGCGGACGCTTCAGCGTGCATTCTTGGTTCCTCCCAGGCGCCAAACCCTCTTCCACATTGGCGCCATGATTGAAATGTAAACGTTTTCACGAGGCATGTAAACCTTTACATCGGCCGCTGTAAACCTTTTCACAATCGATAATACGCATTATACAGCTTAGACCACATTGAAAATCATGCACTTATGCCGATTGGAAATGCGCCCGCACTGAACCGACCTGAGGGCTGAAAATGAGCGAACCGGTGGACCGGCCGGCGACAATCGAGGACGTTGCAAAGCTTGCGGGCGTTTCCATCGCGACGGTCAGCCGCGCCTTGCGTTCCCCGGAGAAAGTCGCCGAGAGCACGCGAAAGAAGGTCACCGCCGCCATTGCGCGCACGGGCTACATGGCCAACGCCATGGCGCAGAACCTTCGCATGCAGCGCTCAAAAATGGTTCTGGTGCTGGCGTCCTCCATTGCCGATCCGAATTTTCCCGGCATCCTGACGGGCCTGGAAAAGGCGGCCAACGACAGGGGGTACGGGGTCCTGATCGGCAATACGGAAGGAACCAGCGGCCTGGAGCAGAACTACCTGCGGTTCCTGTCGACCGGCATGGCGGACGGCCTCGTGCTCATGACCGGTCACATCCCGGTCGCGGGCGAGCCCCCGGCGTCCCTGGCATCGCTTCCGCCGATCGTTGCAACGGAACGGCCGGCGGCAAACCCGCAGATCAGCTATGTCGGCGTCGATGATGTGGCGGCCTCGAAGGTGGCGACGGAATACCTGATTTCGCTCGGCCACAGGAGGATCACCTACATATCCGGCGGTCCGGCCGATATCCGCAGCGATCTGCGGCATTCCGGCTACCAAAGGGGATTGAAGGAATCGCCCGAGAACCTCCGCGACTGGCGGGTAGAGGGGGACGGCTCGGCCGAGAGCGGGCGCGCGGCCGTCGAGCGGCTGTTCATCAAGGACGACCTGCCCACGGCCTTTTTCTGCTTCAACGACAACACCGCCATCGGCGTGATCTCGGCGCTGCAACTGCGCGGCTACAATGTGCCGGAAGACTTCTCGGTGCTCGGCTTCGACGACATTCCCTTCGCTAACAACTTCACGCCGGGTCTCACCACCATCCGCCAGCCGCGTCATCACATCGGCGAAATGGCCATGAACATCCTGCTCGACCGGCTCGCAAACCGCTCCCTTGCCACGCAGACCCACCTGCTGCACGGCGACCTGATCGTGCGCGAGAGCTGCGGCGGGGTTTCGAGGAAGGTGAAATAGGCAAGGGAGTTCTCGCCGCACGTCGCCGCATCGACGCGTGTGGAAGGGCCTACCCTCCTTGCCAGGCCTTCACGGCGTCGAGCGGATAGGTCAGCATCAGCACATTCAATGTGAGATTGTCCCGGATAACCCAGAGCGCCAGCAGCTCGAAGGCAATGGCGGCCAATATGGTGAGCCAGACCGGCATGCGCCAGGCGAAGAAGAAGCCGACGAGCATCCACCAGATGTCGAATGTCGAGTTCAGCACGCTGTCGCCGGCATAACCGACCGCCATCGTCTCCTCGCGGTAGCGATTGATGATCCAGGGGCTGTTTTCGACGATTTCCCAGGCGGCTTCGATGAAGATCGCGCCGAGCGCTCGCTCGCCCACCGGCCGCTTACGAAGGACCAGCCAGAAGAACCAGTAAAACAGGAAGCCGTGAATGATATGCGAAGGCGTGTACCAGTCGGCGATGTGCTGTGAAGTGCCGGAGACATCGTCCGTCGGCGTCCAGAAAAGAACGTAACCGCATTCGCAGATGGGCATCCGTCCCATGGCCAACAGGATGCCTATGGTGGCGGCAATCATGATCAAGCCGATGAGAAGGCATTTGCTGGGGCTCAAGGAACTCTCCTCGGACGGGAAGGGGGCTTGTGATTCTATGCTGGAAATTTAGCCTGATTCTCTCTATGACCTTGCGCCAACGAAACATCAATCCGTCCGGCTCCATGTGACAGCTGCGCCCCGGCTCTCCGGCGCGTTTGCGCAGCTCCGCCGGAACCGGAATCAGGAGATCATTATGACCAGCCTCAACGGCGTGGCGCCTCACCAAGCCCGGCGCACCTTTGCGATCATTTCCCACCCGGATGCCGGTAAGACGACGCTCACCGAAAAGCTGCTGCTTTCGGGCGGCGCGATCCGGGCCGCCGGCCAGGTACGGGCGCGCGGCGAGCGTCGCCGCGCCCGCTCCGACTGGATGAAGATCGAGCAGGAGCGCGGGATCTCCGTTTCGTCCTCCGTAATGACGTTCGAGCGCAACGGCATCATCTACAATCTGCTCGACACGCCGGGCCACGAGGACTTTTCCGAAGACACCTACCGCACGCTCACCGCCGTGGACGCGGCGATCATGGTGATCGATGCGGCCAAAGGCATCGAGACCCAGACCCGGAAGCTGTTCGAGGTCTGCCGCCTGCGCGACATTCCGATCATCACCTTCGTCAACAAGATCGACCGGGAAGGGCGCCATGCCCTGGAAATCCTCGACGAGGTCCAGGAAGCCCTGGCGCTTGACGTTTCGCCGCAGACCTGGCCGGTCGGCATGGGCTCCGACTTCTTCGGCGTCTACGATTGGAAAAAGAAGAAATTCCATACCTCGGCCGGCGAGCGCGGCGGCCCCTATGCCGTGACCAGGGATGTTTCCGGGCTGGACGACGAGATCCTGACCGGCACGGTTTTCGACCGGATCATGGACGAGCTTACGGAAAACGTCGAACTGGGCGCTGAAGGCTACGCCCGGTTCGACAAGGAGAGCTTCCTGGAAGGCCATATGACGCCGGTGTTCTTCGGCTCCGCGCTCAGGGACTACGGCGTCGAGGAACTGCTTGACTTCATTGCCGACTTTGCCCCGCCGCCGCATTCCCAGCCGGCGACGGGCGGGCGGACCATCATGCCGAATGAGGACAAGGTCACCGGATTCGTCTTCAAGGTTCAGGCGAACATGGACCCGAAACACCGTGACCGCATTGCCTTCGTCCGCCTGTGCTCGGGCACGTTCAAGCGCGGCATGAAGCTGAAGCACGTGCGCGCGGACAAGACGATCGCCGTTTCCGCGCCTATCTTCTTTTTCGCCGAAGAGCGCGAAATCGCCGACCTTGCCTATCCGGGCGACGTGATCGGCGTGCCAAACCACGGCCAGCTTCGCGTCGGCGACACCCTGACCGAGGGCGAGAACATTCACGTCACCGGACTTCCGGCCTTTGCACCGGAGATCCTGCGCCGCGTGCGCCTTTCCGACACCATGCGCGTCAAGCAGATGCGCCAGGGCCTGCAGGATCTCGCGGAAGAAGGCCTGGTCCAGATCTTCAAGCCGGACCTGGGCTCGAACTGGATCGTCGGCGTGGTCGGCGCGCTGCAGCTCGACGTGGTCGTCGATCGCCTGAAGGCCGAATACGGCACCGAGATCGGCTTTGAAGCCGTGCCGTACACCACGGCTCGCTGGATCGAGGCCGACAATCAGACCATGCAGAAGATGCTGACGGGCCATCGCATGTCGATAGCCAATGACCGGGACGACCGGCCGGTGTTCCTGTTCAAGAACGCTTGGGAAATCGGCCACGTCACTGAAAAATTCCCGGACGCGAAATTCCGCGAAACACGGGAAATCGTTCACGAGGCGTGACGGCGGGCGATCGGTCGCCGGACGGGTTTTGCGGCAAACGTATCCACAGGGGCGGCCGCTGTCCAAGCAGTATCCTGCTGGTAAATTTTACGTATGATTTATGCGAATTCTCGGCTTGTTTCCCCTGTCAATTATAGGGAAAGAATAAAAGCAAGGTGGAAATCTGCAACTTTTAGGTTCAGGTGATAACACTCCTCTAACCCTATCTGTTGATAGATTCGAATCTTTACCGAAATGTATGTCGGTTTCGCTGTACTACTACGAGCTAGCAGTAGGGCAGCAGCAATGAATGTGACCGTGCTCAATCGTGACGCGCCTGGTGAGTATGGCTCTCCGTCCGCGCTTCAACGACAGAAAGTTGAAGCGCAAGCGGTTGAGATCCGGCGTCTTTCAAAACCTTTTTGGGCCACTGTCGTCATCGGCGCAGTGAGCCTGATGGCGTTCGTCACGTTCCTTTCCCATTCCCTCGACCGCAACTCGATCCGTTCATCGGAGCAGATATTCACGTCAATGCTAGGAGACCGCTCCGAGCATCTCGCCGACATTACGCTCGAATATGGCTACTGGGATATCGCCGTCGAGAATCTCGTCGACCAGGTCAACATGAAATGGGTGGAGGAGACCTTCGTCGATTACATGCAGGAAGAACTGCAGATCGAAGGGATCCATCTGATTGACGGAAACAATCAGCCGAAGCTGCATGTGGTTGAAGGCAATGTTGCCGAGGCGGATATCGTCTCCCGCTACGGCGATGCAGTCCATCAGTTGATCAGGGGCGCCAGAGAAACCCCCAGGGACCGCTCTCCCACGCCGGCGACCGGCCTGATCGGAACCCTGGACAGGCTCTATCTCGCCAGTGCCGCGCTGATGACGACCTATGAGGGCGACACGGATACCAACACGGACCATGTGCTGATCTTCGCCCGGCCGATGGACGAAGCATTGCTTGCCCGGCTCAGCGAGAAATACCGGCTCCCGGATCTGCGTCTTTCCACCAGCCCGCCGGCATTCTGGCAGGCTGGATATCCGGTTGAGACAATCGACGACCGGCATGTCGGCTATTTCATCTGGAATCCGGAACTGGCGGGCGTCAAGCTTCTGCCGCTTCTGGGCCTGTGCGTTCTCATCGTCTATGCGAGCATGTTTTTCTCCGCGCGGCTGTTTTTTCGCAGAGCGTCGGAAGTTGTCGGTGCCTTGCAGGAAGCCAAGCAGCAGGCGGACAAGGCGCGGGAACTTCTGGCGAGCCAGGCGCGCAGCGACCCGCTGACCGGACTGTGGAACCGCCGCTACCTGGACGAAGTGCTGGCCAGGCTTGAAACCGCCGATGAGGCGTCCGGAGACTATGCGCTCCTCTACGCCGATCTCGACCGGTTCAAGGTGATCAACGACACATTCGGGCACGAGGCCGGCGATCAGGTGCTCCAGCATGTCGCGGATTGTCTGAGGGCCCTGGTGAGAGCCGAAGATGCCATTTTCAGGCTCGGCGGCGACGAATTCATCATCATGTTCGGCAACGCCAACCGGGAGCGTGTCCTGGCGGCCGCCCGCGCGCTGATCGACCGACTCAGCAAGCCGCTCAATCTCGACGGAGCAATTTGCGATTTCGGGGCAAGTGTCGGGATCAGCTTCTCCCGGGATCCCTCGGAACTTCTCAAGCAGGCCGACGAGGCGCTCTATTCGGCCAAGAACGGTGGCCGGGGCCAACTGGCCGTTTACTCTGAGGACAGCCGCCGGAGGCGATGACCTCTCGAACACCACGAGTTCATGCAGGGCCGGAAACGATCAGCCTGGCCCGTGCTGCCGCAAGCGGCTGGAAGGCCCTCGCTTCTGCATAAAAAAAACCGGCCAAATGAGGCCGGTTTTCCGTTCAGTCAGTCTGCCGGTTACGATGCCCGGGCTGACGGCAGTTCGATGTCGATGCCGAGGGTGGTGACGTCGCCGGAGCGGTCCATTTCGAGGCGCACCGCATCCGGGTCGATATCGACGCGCTTGGCGACGACTGCGAGAATGTCTTCCCTGAGACTTGAGATCAGGGCGGCGTCGGAACCGTCATCGGCCCGCTCGTGAGCCAGCAGGATTTGCAGCCGGTTCTTGGCAACCGAAGCGCTTTCCCCTCTTTTGCCGAAGAAGTTCAACAGGTTCATGCCGCTCTCCCCCTGAAGAACTTGCCGAGCAGGCCCTTCTTTCCTTCAGGTATGGTCACCGGAATATCCTCTCCGAGCAGTCGGCGCGTTGCCTCCATATAGGCTTTCGCGGCCGGGGAGTTCTCGTCCGAAAGGGTGATCGGCAGGCCGACGTTGGAGGCTTTCAGCACATCCCTGCTTTCCGGCACCACGCCGATCAGCGGCACGGAGAGAATGTCGACCACATCGTCGGTGGCCAGCATGTCGCCGGTCTTCGCCCGCTCGCTGTCGTAGCGGGTGATCATCAGGTGCTTGGGCATGCGTCCGCCGTCTTCCGCGATCTTGGTCTTCGCGTCGAGAAGACCGATGATCCGGTCGCAGTCGCGCACGGACGAAACTTCCGGGTTGGACACGATGATGGCTTCGTCCGCATGGCGCATGGCCAGCGTCGCGCCGCGCTCGATACCGGCCGGGCTGTCGCAGATGACCCAGTCGAAATACATGCGCAATTCGCCGATCACTCTCTCGACGCCTTCCTCCGTCAGGGCATCCTTGTCCCGGGTCTGGGAGGCGGGCAGGAGGAAGAGGTTGTTGAGTTTCTTGTCGCGGACCAGCGCCTGTTTGATCGAGGCTTCGCCCCGCACGACGTTGACGAGGTCAAACACGACACGGCGCTCCGCGCCCATGATCAGGTCGAGGTTGCGCAGGCCGACGTCGAAGTCGACGGCGCAGACCTGATAGCCTTCCTTGGCGAGCGCCGAGGCAACAGCTGCGGAAGTGGTGGTTTTGCCCACCCCGCCTTTGCCTGACGTGACCACAACGACGGTTGCGTTGCTCATGGTGTTCGTCCTGTTTTGCTGTCAGTGCCGGCCGCCTTTGATCGGCCGGGACTTCGGTTAATTCAGTTCTTCGAAAACCAACGTCTCGTTTTCGAAGCGGATCTGCGCCGGTGCGTTGCGGAAGGCGCCGTCGAAATCTTCGGCGACCTTGTAGAGCCCGTTGATGGAGACAAGTTCCGCGTCCAGCTTGGAGCAGAAGATGCGGGCGCCGTCCTTGCCCGAGACCCCGGCAAGGGCCCGGCCGCGCAGGGCGCCGTAGACATGGATGGAGCCTCCGGCGATGATCTCCGCGCCGGAACTGACCGAACCGATCACCGTGACATCGCCGTCGGGATGAAGGATGCTCTGTCCGGAACGCACCGGTTCGGTAATCACGATGGACGAGCCGTTCGGCACGCTGGCAACGTCGGCGGTTGCGGCGGGGGACTGATCACCGTCATCCTTGGCTGCGCCGTTGACTGCCGCCCCGTTCGCCGCGGCCTTGCCGCCGGTTTCCGTCTTGGCTTCCGAGGTGGCCGGTTTTGCACCCGCGCCGCCGGCCGGTTCGGGAACATCGACATCGGACGTCAGACGCCCGCCGGAAAAGCTCGGCGGCATGCCGGGCTTCAGGCGGGTTCCGGCAACGCCGTCGATACCCATGACGCGGACGGATCGCTCGTTCAGCCCCGCAAGCAGTTCTTCCAGTTCATCGATCGGGATCTTGCTGCCGCGTACGTCCAGGACGATCGGCCGATCGATGAAAAAGCCCGGCGAGCGCGCGATGATGCGATCGATTTCCTGGAACCAGTCCGTGAACGGCGGTTCGGGTGTCAGAACGATCGCAATAAAGGATTTTCCCTTGAACTTCATAAATGAGGTCCGGCGGCCCTAGAAAGTCAGGTTGATTTGGTCCGGTAAACCTATCATTAACCGAACCGCACAATCGGGCAGACATCCGTTTTCCACCGATATCGATTTTCTCGCGATATTTCAGGCAATTGGCCGTTCCGCCGAGGGGGCTTGAGGGTATCTTCGACACCTGCTTGCCAGAATTGCCGAGGCTGCGCGCGGGAATCGCCGCAAAACCCTCCTCCGAGGTCCTTTGCCGGTGCAGGAATTCACTTATTTCCCGTTAGAGACTGGATTTTTGCCATATTGCAGCGCAATATAGCCTAAGACCGGTAGGGGGCGTATAGGCGTTCTGGGGAAGTTGATGAGTAATTTCAGTGACATGATGGGTTATCTCGGTCTGAGCCACGACGAGGCCGCGGCAGCTCTGAATGTGTCGAAAGATGAAATTGTTCGCTGGTGCAGCACGAGTGAGGCGCCGCCGATCCACATCTGGCAGCGCCTCGTGCGTATGCTGGACGAGATCCGCATGTCGGCCGAGGAAGCAGCAAAGTCCGCCGATCTGGATCACATCGATGCGTCGGACCTGAACCGGATCACATTGACGGTTCCCGGCCAGGGCGCATCGGAGTTTGCCGGGCTCAAACGGGCGGCGACCGCAATGGCTGTCGCAACGCTTGCCCGCGTTTTCGTCTGATCAGGCATGTGGAGCCTGTTTTCACAGGCAATTCGGCAGTTTTTCCCTGACCGGCGCCGAACTGCCCTTTGGCAAGTAAGCGCTTTCTGGTAAGCAGAATTCTTGAGTCGGCTTCCCCATCGTCCCCGGCGCAAGGCGGCCATGCCCCATGACGCCTCAAATCCTCGACTTTCAAGGCCCCGCCCATGTCAGCAACGCTCAAGGGACTTGCCGCTGCGCTATTCGCCTTCGCGCTCTTTTCCAGCCATGACGCGATCATCAAGGCGCTCGGCGGAACCTATCCGGTTTTTCAGATCATCTTCTTTTCGATGCTCTTTGCCTTCGTGCCGATGTCGATGCTGATGCTTGCGGACAAGGCGGCCGCCAATTTCCGGCCGCGGCACCCCTGGCTGGTGCTGCTGCGTTCAGGTCTCGCCATCGTTTCCATGTCCTGTGCGTTCTACGCCTTCACATCTCTGCCGCTGGCCGAGGTCTATGCCCTGCTTTTCGCAATGCCCTTGCTGGTCACGGCGCTCTCCGTGCCGTTGCTCGGAGAAAAGGTGCGCATTCAGCGCTGGGCGGCCGTCCTCGTCGGTCTGGTCGGTGTTCTGGTCGTTCTGCGGCCCGGAGTGACGGAACTGGCGCCGGGGCATGCGGCCGCGCTCGTTGCCGCACTGGCAAGTGCGCTTTCCACCATCCTGGTGCGCAAGCTTGGCGCCGAGGAGCGCTCGGCCGTACTCATTCTGTATCCGATGATCGTCTCCATGACGGCCATGTCGTTGACCCTGCCGGCGGTCTATGTGCCGGTGGAGCTCATCGACCTCGGCATGATGGCGGCGATCGGTTTTCTTTCCGTATTGGCGCAGTTCTTCACGATTTCCGCCTACCGGGCGGCCCCGGCCGCGGTGGTCGCGCCCCTGCAATACAGCCAGATCCTCTGGGCGACCTTGTTCGGTGCCCTGTTCTTTGCCGAGAGACCCGACTTCTATGTGGCCGTCGGGTCTTCGATCATCATTGCGTCCGGCATCTTCGTGGTCTGGCGGGAAAGCCGGGAGAACGTCTCGAACAAGACGCCTGTCCTGAAGACCGCCAATCCGCGCTTCGATACCGGCCCGCAGCCGAAGTGATGTGCCGAAGGTCAGCGGGCGGGCCGGTCAGTCAAGCCGCTTCTTGAAGCGGAAGGCCGCAACGGTCATGCCGAGCACGAAGAAGCCGAACATCCACAAGGCGTCCCGGTGGAGGTCGATGAGACTTGCGTCGCGAAGCACGAAGCCGCGGACCATGCGCATGAAATGGGTCGCTGGGAAAATTTCGGCGATGTACTGCGCGATCTCCGGCATGCCTTCGTAGGGAAACATGAAGCCGGACAGGAGGATCGAGGGCAGCAGCACGAATACCGTCATCTGGGTTGCCTGCAGCTGGCTCTTTGCAATGGTCGACAGCACCAGCCCCAGGGACAGGCTTGCGCCGATGAAAAGAAGCGTTCCGGCCAACAGGTCCGGCAGCCTTGATCCGTAGGGAACGTTGAACAGAAGGTGCCCGAGGCCCAGAATGAGGATGGTCTGCACCAGCCCGATGAAGATATAGGGAATGATTTTTCCGATCATCAGCTCCATCGGGCGCACCGGCGTGTTGATCAGCATCTCCATGTTGCCGCGCTCCCGCTCGCGCACGATTGCGGCCGAGGTGAACATGATCATGGTCATGGTGAGAATGATGCCCACCAGTCCCGGCACGATATTGACCGCCGTCCGCTGTTCCGGATTGAAGAACAGCGCTACCTCGAAGGTTGGCGTCGAACGGTTCGCGGGCTTTCGGAACAGCTCGGTCAGCGGCATGTTCCGCAGGCTCTTGATGGCCCCGGCGATCATCGTGTCCGAGCCGTCGACGATCCATTGCGCCACCGGGCGGCTGGTTTCCTCATCGGTCGAAGGCGGTGTGCCGAAGCCGAGTGCCGGCGAGCGCACGGCGCGCTGGGCGACGTCGCGGGGAATGATGAAGGCGGCCCTGACCCTGGCCGCCTTGATCGCAGCTTCCGCTTCCTCGACACTGTTCAGCCGCTCCGCGACCGTCACCACCCGCGTCGCTTCGACAACCTGTATCAGCACCCGGCTGATGCCCGTCTGGCTGTGATCGACCACGGCGACCGGAATGTCGCGGATGTTGGTGTTGATGGCATAGCCGAACAGGATGAGCTGGATCAGCGGGATCATGATCACCATGCCGAAGGTCATCCGGTCCCGGCGCAGCTGCGCCAGTTCCTTGAAAAACAGCGCGGCGATGCGGGAAATGGGTCTCATTGGCGGCCCTCTCCGGTCGCGGTGACGAAGACGTCTTCCAGGTTGGGCCGCACCCGTTCGATGACGCTGGCGCCATCGGTTTCCGGCTTGTCCTTGAGGAAGGCTTCCGGATCGGCGATATCGTCCCTGACAAGGACCCGCAGGCGTGCGCCCAGCTGCGCGGCGGCCATGATGCCGTCCGAGCCCAGAAGACCGCGGCGGATGTCGCGCAGGTTCCGGGCCTCGATTTCGACCACATTGGCCCCCAAGGCCGCCATCAGCTCCTTCGGCGCCCCGTCTGCACGCTTCTGGCCCGCTTCCAGGATCGCGATCTTGTGGCAGCGTTCCGCTTCATCCATGAAATGGGTGGTGACGATGATCGAGGTGCCGCCCTCGACAAGATCGAACAGCTCTTCCCAGAAGTGACGGCGCGATTCGGGATCCACCGCCGAGGTCGGCTCGTCCAGAAAGAGGAGCTGCGGCTCGTGCAGAACGGCCGTTGCCAGGGCAAGGCGCTGGCGCTGGCCGCCGCTCATCTTGCCGGCAAAGCGGTTCTTCAGGTCGCTCAGCTGATAGCGCTCCATGACCTCTGCGATCCGCTGCTTCCGCTTCTTTCTGCCCAGGCCGTAGATCGTCGCCATGAAATCGAGGTTCTCCAGCACCGTCAGGTCGCCGTAGAGCGAGAAGGTCTGGGTCATGTAGCCGATCTTGTATTTCAGCGTTTCCGCATCCTTGGGAATGGCAAGGCCGAGGACTTCCACAGTGCCTTCGCTCGGCGTCAGAAGGCCGGTGAGCATGCGTATGGCCGTGGTCTTGCCGCTGCCGTTGGGGCCCAGGAACCCGTAGATCATGCCGCGCTCGATCGTCAGGTCCAGCCCGTCGACCGCCCGGAAATCATTGAACTTCTTCACCAGGCCTTCCGCCCGGACGACGATTTCCCGGTTATTGGCGGTCACGGCAGAACGACCTGCGCAGGAACGCCGTTGGGCAGATCGGCGGCGCTGTCGGGCAGTTGGATTTCGGCCACATACATCAGCCGGGCCCGTTCCGTCTGATTGAGCGCATAATAGGGCGTGAAGGAGGGTTCCGAGCTGATCCAGCGAACGAAGCCGTCGACCGGCTCGTCCAGGCCGTCGATGCGGACTTCCAACTTGTCGCCTTCGCTGATCTTCACCCGATGGGGCTCGGGTATGTAGACCCTCGCATAGGGGGCCTTGCCTGCCAGCATGACGGCAATCGGACTTCCCATCGTCACCCGTTCGCCGAGGTTCCACGGCAGATTGTCCAGCATGCCGTCGCGCGAAGCCGTGATGGTCAGATCGGCGAGGATCTTCTCCTGGGTTTCCACGCTCGCCTCGGCGGCCGCAAGCTCTGCCCTGGCTATGTCGAGGTCTTCCGCCCGCGTGCCCGCCATCAGCTCTTTCAACTCCTCCTCGGCATTGTCCAGCGATGCGGCGGCGGCATCCCGGGCCGCCCGCGCACTGTCGAGCTTGGCCTGGCTGGTTGTTCCCCGGGCGGTCAGATCCTTCGCGCGCTTGAAGGTGCTTTCGGCGTCCAGCAGCTCCGCCCTGGCTCCGGCCACCATGGCCCTGGCCTTGGCGATCACCTCTTCGCGTGCGCCGTTTTCAAGCTTCTGGAGGTTTGCCTTCGCCTTCTGGACTTCCGCACGGGCCTGGTTGACGACTGCCTGCTGCTCGGCCGGATCGAGCCGGGCCAGAACCGTGCCCTTCTTGACGAAGGTGCCCTGAGCCACCGGCAGTTCGACCAGCACCTCATTCGCCGTTGCCGTCAGCGCAACGCGGTCCCGCTCCAGCGTACCGAGCGCGACGTTACCGTCCTCACCAAAGCAGCCCGCCAGGAAAAGACAAACCACGCCGGCCGCGGCCGGGCGAAAAAGGGATGACAGCATGAATTCCTCCTAGGAGACGGCAGGAAGCGAGTAATGTGAATCGGATTAACTTTAGATCGCTTGAGCGGGCGAGTACAGTCGGTCAAACGGAAAAAAAGCCGGGCGAGTGCCCGGCGTTGGTGTAGGGGTCGACAGGGGACTTCCTTTCGCTCCGGCTCGGGAGCAAGGAAGCGCATTGTCAGCTGGCGCGTTTGAAGACGTTGTACCAGCGCTTCTTCGGCACGGTAATCGCGCGTTCGAGGAGCTCGGCCGCATAGAGCGAAGCGTTTTCTCTTGCCTTGGCAACGCCGGAGACCTGCGAGGGGTCGAGATTGGAAAGGCCGCCGCCGAATTCGAACAGATCGCGAAACGCGGCACGCTCGACGATCGGCGTCATCAGCACATCGATGTCCTGCGCGCACAGGAAGTCTTGCACGGCCCTCATTGCGCGCGTGGTAACGGCGGCATTGGTGCGGGTGAGGACCACGCAGTGGCGGATGTCGTGGCGGACGATCTTTTCCAGCTTCTTGATCAGCGTGAGGATCTTGGCGCCGCCGCGCGCATCCATGGAAGAACCCTGGATGGGCACCACCACGAGGTCGGATACGGACAGCGCATTGGCAACGATCAGATTTTCCGTGCCCTCGAGATCCACGACCACATAGTCGGAGCACTCAGCTGCCTGAAGGATCTGCTCGGTCAGAGAGGCGGGCGAGAATTCGCTCACCACTGAAATGCCCGGACACTGGTTCGGCAGTTCGTACCATCTCGTGATCCATTTCTGCGGGTCGGCGTCGAAAATGGTGACGCGCTTGCCCCGCGCCGCGACCTCTGTCGCCAGCAGCAAGGCAGCCGTTGTTTTTCCGGCGCCGCCCTTTGCGTTTGCGAAGGAAATGACTGGCATCTGTGATCTCCTGACCTGGCCGTGCATCGTCTTTTGCAGAGGTCTCTGGCGGACCTGTTTGCACGATAGTGGGAGTTTTATGGTTACCAATTCCTTAAATTCGCAAAATGGCACACTGAAATTCAGAAAGTCTTAGGACTTTGGCGATGAGACGCCAAAACACCCTGATAAAATTGGCAGGGATGGCGAGCCGAAAGGGGTTCTGTTTACACCTGCCAAGCTTTCGTGTCGGGAAAACTTCGCAGCCATATAGGCTCTTCTGCGATTCTTTGCCTGAGAGTTCTGACGAGCAGGGAGTGCACATATTACCGCCTGCCGCCGATTGCATGAGGAATTGGCGCCGCGTAGGTTATGGACGATCACGTGATTTACTTCGACAAAGGAAGCTCCATGGCGCACCGGTTGCCCACCGCACGCATAGTCCGCATGACACGCACGCTGCTGCTGGGAGCGCTTGTCGCACTTGCAGGCGCAGCGGCGCCGGCAGGGGCCGAAGCTCTCAAACCCTTCAAGGACGGGCTTTTCCGCTACAAGGTCACCGAAACACTTTATGGCGGCGATTTCACCGTCGTCGAATACTCCAAGCAGCGGGACCTGCGCGACCGGGACGAGGTCGACGAACGGAAGGTCTACGGCAATTACGTCTCCTATCATCCCAAACGGAGCCGGGGCAGCGCCGAGCTGAAAGCCAATGGCCGGCTTATCGAATACATGGGCACGGGCAAGTGGAAGGGCGGGGCCAGGACCATCGTCATCTATATCCACGGCCAGGGCGGCAACCGCTTCCAGGGCATGAACGACGTGTCCTTCGGGGGAAATTTCAACCGGGTGCAGAACCTGATGACCCGCAACGGCGGGGCTTATCTCACCGTCGACGTCAACGATTTCGGCGCCCGCGGCACGGCGGACGTGGCGGCGCTGATCCAGTATCAGAAGCAACTGTCGCCTCAGGCGAGGGTCGTCGTGGCCTGCGGCTCCATGGGCGGGATCATCTGCTGGAATCTCCTCAAGAACGGCAACTACGCCAGCATGCTGAGCGGCATCCTGCTGCTGGGTTCGCCGAAGGATCCCGGGTTCCTGTCCTCCGGTGCCCTGTCCCGCAACGTGCCGATCTATATGGGCTACGGGACGCTGGACAGTGTCTATGACTGGGAGACCCAGGCGAATTTCTTCAAGCAGATAAAGTCCGCGGCGCCGGGCTATCCGATCAAGTTCACCCTGTTCGACACTGGTACCCACGGCACACCTATCCGCATGACCGACTGGCGCCTGATCCTCAACTGGATGCTGGGCTAGAGTATGGGGCCATACCCTAGGTACGGAAAGCCACCATCTTGCGTTTGCTGACGATTTCAGGGTTTGCCGCGGCCGTCATCTGCGCCGGGCTGGCCGCCGCCTACAGCAACGGGCTGATGCAACTGATCCTGGCCGGATATCCGCCCGCCGTTTGGCCCGCCTCGGGATCGTTCGAGATCGTCGCCGGAGCGCCTCAGCCGCACGCGGCAAGGGCGCCCGGGACCCGGCTCGACCGGCGCGGCCGCGAGCTTTTCGCAAACTCGGGCAGCCGGGCCCTTCTGGCGATGCGCGGCGGGCAGCTTCTCCTTGAAACCTACGCCGACGGCATCGGGCCCGGCACCAGGCTGAATTCCTATTCGCTCGTCAAGAGCCTGGTCGGCGCGCTGGTTCTGAAGGCGGTCTCGGAGGGAAAGATCACCAGCCTGGAGGATCCGGTCGGCTCCTATCTCGCGGGCTTCGGCCCCGAAGTTTTTCGGGGAGGCCGATCCGCAGTTTCCTGGAAATGCGCAGCGGGCTGGAGTTCGAGGAAGACGGAGCGGACAAGCAGAACCGTCTCGCCGCCTACAATCCATTCGGTAATCTGGCCCGGTTGCATGCAGGCGGTCTTTCGGCGGTGGAGGGGCAATTGGCCGTTCTGCCGCAGAACCGGGATGGTTTTTCCTATCAGAATGTCAACACGGCGGTGCTCGGCAGGCTGCTGTCGGAGGTCTACCGCCAACCTCTCCACGACATTCTTGCGCAGAAGATCTGGCAGCCGGCGGGCGCCGCGGAAGCCTTCTGGCTTCGCCATGGCGAGGCAAGTGAGGTTACAGCCTATTGCTGCCTCTTTGCCACGCCCCGGGACTGGATCGGCGTTGGCCGGTTCCTGATGGAAAACGGCAGCCGGGCAGAGCCCTTCCTGCGGGATGACCTGTGGCAGGAGTTCTTCGGCAGTGGTCTCGGCCGGCAGGATCTCGTTGACGGGTCCTATGGCCTCCATGTCCGCCACAACATCCTCGACCGGCAGGGACAGGCCCTGCAGGGGCCGTTCACCTACATGATGGGGCAGGGCGGCCAGATCGTTTACATTATGCCGGAGAAGGATCTGGTCGTGGTCCGCTTCGGCGAACAGCACTCCCTGCTCCATTCGACGCTGTATTCGGCCTGGAACAGCCTGACCGCCGGGAACGTATCGGCGCAGTGAGCGAATGCGCGCGCACCGCGCAGCCAGCAAAACGGCGACGCCGCCACCAAAGTCAGGCTGTTTTTTCCGAAGTCGCCAACTCACCCGGCCAGGCCTTCAGCAATCCCTCCGCCAGATGATCGAACACCGTCCTGATCCGCCGGCTCGTATGGAGTTCCCGGTGGGTGACCAGCCAGATCGGGAAGTGGATCGGTTCGACATCCTCGAATGCCGGGACGACCTCCGGGCAGCGGGCGGCGATTTCGTCGGCCATGATGCTGAGCCCAAGGCCCTGGCGGGCATATTCCCAGGCGACAATACCGCTCGGGCAGCTCAGCTTGATATTGGCCTCGCTCACGGCGAGCCCGAAGGCGCGAAGATATCCGACGAGTTCCTTGTTGTTGTCGAAGCCGATGAAATCCAGATGCTCGGCGTCCTTGCGTGTCAGCTTCCGCCCGAGAGGCTGCAGGAATGACCGCGCCGCATAGATCCGGGCCGGGGCGTCCCGCAGCTTGCGGGCATAAAGGTCCGGATGATCCGGCTCCACATGGCGGATGGCAATATCCGCCTCGCGGCGGCGCAGGTCGCTGAGACTGTTGGAACAGTGGATCCTGATTTCGACCCCGGGCGCCTTGTGGCGCAGCTCGCGCAGCATGTCGGGAAGAACATGCGCCGCCATCAGGTCCGTGGCCGAGACGGTCACGAGCCCTTCGATCTGCTGCGACTGGCCGGAGGCCGCAAGCGACATCCGACCGGCCGCGTCGCCCATGGCGCGCACATGCTCGGCAAGCTCGATGCCGGCTTCCGTCAGGATGAGAGACTTGGAGACACGCTCGAAAAGAGTGACGCCAAGCGCCGCCTCGAGCGCCGCAACCTGCCGGCTCAAGGTCGGCTGTGTGAGCCCGAGCGCGCGGGCGGCTGCGGACAAGGATCCTTCCTCCGCCGTGACGAGAAAGGCGCGGGCCTGGTTCCAGTCGAAGGTGATATTCTGCCAGTTCATGCAATTACGTATATCATCCAGGCGAATTTCGGCAATTTACCTTCGAAAAACGTATCGATAAGACAGCACCAGTGGCTCCTTTCCCGACGGTATCTTCATGACGACACACGCAGCATTCTGGACGAAAACCGCCCGCAAATACGCGGCCAGCAAGGTCAGGGATCAGGCGGCCTATGAAAAGACGCTGTCCCGGACGATCGAACATCTTGGGCCGCAGGACAGCGTCCTGGAACTGGGGTGCGGCACGGGGTCGACGGCGCTGCTGCTGGCGCGCCATGTCAGATCCTACCTGGCGACGGATTTCGCCTCCGGCATGATCGCGATCGCGGACGACAAACTGGCCGCCGAGCGGGAGAGCGGCACCAGCCACGAAGGCCTCCGGTTTCTCGTTGCCGATGCCTTTGACGAAAGGGTGCGGCCCGCCGACGGGCAGGACAGCGGCTATGATGCGGTGCTCGCCTTCAATTTCTTCCATCTTGTTGAAAATCCGGACGATCTTCTCGCACGGGTCCGGGACCTGTTGAAGCCGGGCGGTCTTTATATTTCCAAGACCGTTTGCCTGAAGCGCAAGGCCTGGCTGTTCAGCCCGCTGATCGCCGTGATGCGCCTCTTCGGCAAGGCGCCCTACGTGAACATGTTGTCGTTTCAGGAGGTGGAGCGGATGATCCGCCAGGCGGGTTTCGAGATCATCGAGACCGGCACCTATCCGGAGCCCTACAGCCGCTTCGTTGTGGCCCGGAAGGTTTAGCAGGCTGCTACCAAGTTCCTCTCCGTCGTCCTCCCGGCCAAGCGCAGCGCGAGCCGGGATCGGAGAGCCGGGGCTTACCGGGTGACGGCCTGCCACCAAGAGGGGCCTGTGGCTCTCCGATCCCGGATCTCCGCTTCGCTTTGTCCGGGAGGACGACGTGCGGCATTGTGGAGAGAAGAGTCATTAAATCGATTGAAACAGCGTGTTTGGGCGACTTGCAGCCATGTGCGAGGAGTGCTACGAGGGTTGTGCCTTCCTTTGCTTCTCCACCGAAAGCTGCCGATGCTCGTTCGCGACCGTGCCTTTTTCGCGTCCATGTTTCTGACGGTGCTCGCCGATCAGATCCTGCTGTTTCTGGTGCCGCTGGTCATCTTCCAGATCACCGGAAATGTCGCCTGGTCCGGGCTGGCCTTCTTCTTCGAAACCCTGCCGCGATATCTGGCCTTCCCCTTCGCGGGCATTCTGTGCGACCGGATCTCGCCGCTGCTCCTGCTGCGCGTCAGCCGCATCTTGAGGGCGGCCGCCTGCGTCGTCGGCATTTCCGGGCAGGTGGTCTTCGGCGGGGTGTGGTGGCTGATCGGCCTTTCCGCCGTCGTCGGCATGCTGACGACCCAGGGCATGCTTGCGCTGGAAATGGTGCTGGTGCGGGCCTTTTCCGACCAGCGCTTCGAAAAGGTGGCCAGCTATGGCCAGTTGGCCTCGCAGATGGGCGTCGTTCTCGGCCCTCTGACGGCGGCTTACCTGATGGCCATCTGGCCGTGGGAGGCAGTCGTGGTGGTGGCAACCGTGCTCTTCGTTCTGTCGGATGCCATGTTCATGCTGTGGCCGGGCAAGGCGCGGATGGAGGCGCTGCCCGCCAGGCGTGAGCACCGCCACCCGATCGCCGATCTCAGGCACGCGCTGCTGCTGGTCTGGACGTTGCCGGGCCTGATGCGGGCGATCCTGCAGGCGGCCGGCGTCAACCTGATCATCGGTGCGACGCTTGCCACCGCTGCCGCGATGGTGACCGGCCTGTTCGCCCAGAGCGAGCAGGTCTATGCCTGGCTGCAGGTGGGTGGAGCCCTCGCGACCCTTGCGGTACTGACGCTGACCGCGCATGTGCATCTGGGGCTGAACACGCTCGGCCGCACGGCTTACGGCCTCATCTGCCTGGGCGCGGTCCTCACCGGCCTCGGTGCCCATCCGCTCGTCTACGCTGCCGGTTTCCTGCTGATTGCCGGTTTCGACAAGATGTTCAACATCTATGTACGCACCCTGCGCAAGGAGATCATCCCGGCGGAGGAGTTCGGCAAGACCACCGGCGTGATCATCTGCCTCAACAATCTTTCCCAGCCGCTGGCCGGGCTGGTCGTGGCGCTGTTTGCCGCCGGTGACGACGCCAGGGGCGTGCTTCTCGGCCTTGCCGCGACAATGGCCGTGCTGGGAGTGGCAACGTTCCGGCGGGGCGCATTGGTCCTCGAGGCTGATTAAATCCAAGGATCCTCATTCGGAGGAAGCGCGAATCGTTGTCTCGAAGGATAGGCCACTGGCACCGAAAATGCCGCCCATGCTTCGAGACGGACCTTCGGTCCTCCTCAGCATGAGGGAGAGGCGAGGCGACGCCGTATCGGCCTGAAAGGCCGGCTCTCCACATGTCTAAAGTGTCGACGCCGGTTCTGACCGCAAAAACCGCGGGGCATTTTAGACCCGCACAGGCTGCCTATCGGTCTTCGCCGCCGCCCGCCGGACAATTTCCGAGATCTCGCGAAGCTGGCTCCCCAGCGGGCTCTTCTTCCGCCATACCATGCCGATCGTCCGGGTCGGTTCCGGAGCTTCGAACCGCGCGATTGCAACTGAGGCGGAGCGGGTCTCGACGGGAACCGCCATTTCCGGGATCAGGGTCACCCCCAATCCCGCACTGACCATCTGGACGAGGGTGGAGAGCGAACTGGCATCGAGCACTTCACGCGGCGGGGCGGATTGCAGGCTGCAGAACGAAAGCGCCTGATCTCGGAAACAGTGGCCTTCCTCCAGCAGCAGAAGCCGCATTTCCCTGAGACTTTCCGCGCTTGGCAACGGCGCATTCGCTTCCTTGGCCGAGCGCACGAGAACGAAGCGTTCGTCAAACAGCGGTGTTTCGGAAAGTGTACCTTCGGATACGGGAAGGGCGACGATGGCGGTGTCAAGACGGCCTTCGCCAAGCTCCTGGATCAGTTTCGGCGTGACCGTTTCGCGCACATGGATGTCGAGGCCCGGATAGGTTTCGGTCAGGTCGCCGATGACCCTCGGCAGGAGATACGGCGCGACCGTCGGGATGACGCCGATGCGCAGCCGGCCGACGAGCCGGTCCTGGGAGGCGCGGGCAAGATCGCCGAGTTCATCGGCCGCGCGCAGGATTTCCCGGGCGCGCTCCACGGCCACTTCGCCGAAATGGCTCAGCCGCAACTGGCGGGCGCTGCGTTCGAACAGCGTGACCCCCAGGGCCTCCTCCATCTCCCTGATCTGCATGGAGAGTGCCGGCTGGGAAATCGCACAGGCCTCGGCGGCTTTTCCGAAATGGCCGTGGCGGGCCAGAGCCTCGAAATAGCGAAGCTGTTTCAGGGTGATGTTGATCATAAGTATATCTTATCGAACTGATCAGAAAATTCAACTTCCTCTGATGGCTGTCCTTTGATAGCGTACGCCTGCAAAGACGGATTGTATCGACCTGCCATGTGCCGGGCGCGATACCGCACCTTCTTGCGCTACAGAATTTTTGGGGCCGAGAACCGCATTAGTCCGCGGGATGCCGATTTCCAGCAGAACAGGCCGAACGCCGGATTTCACGGACCTTTGACGCAGCCCGAATGACCGATCGTTTTGAGACGAAAGTGGAGAGAGTTATGGACGCAACAGCAACCGACAAAGCCGGCAAATGCCCGATCATGCACGGCAAACCCCTGGCGGCCAGGTTCGGGGTTCGCTCCAACCGCGACTGGTGGCCCAACCAGTTGAATCTCGGCATTCTGCGTCAGAACACCGCTCTGTCCAATCCGATGGGCGGGGCGTTCGACTATGCGGAAGAGTTCAGGAAACTTGACCTGAAGGTCGTCAAGGAAGACCTGACCGCGCTGATGACCGACAGCCAGGAATGGTGGCCGGCCGACTATGGCCATTATGGCGGCCTCTTCATCCGCATGGCGTGGCACAGTGCCGGAACGTACCGCACCGCGGACGGCCGCGGCGGCGCCTCCACTGGCACGCAGCGCTTCGCCCCGCTCAACAGCTGGCCCGACAACGGCAACCTGGACAAGGCCCGCCGACTGCTGTGGCCGATCAAGCAGAAATACGGCAACAAGATCTCCTGGGCCGACCTGATGATCCTGGCGGGCAACGTCGCTTTGGAATCCATGGGCTTCAAGACCTTCGGCTTCGGCGGCGGACGTGCGGACGTCTGGCATCCGGAAGAGGATATCTACTGGGGTTCGGAAACCGAGTGGCTGGCAACCAGCGACAAGCCGAACAGCCGCTATTCCGGCGACCGTGAACTGGCCAATCCGCTCGCAGCCGTGCAGATGGGCCTCATCTACGTGAACCCGGAAGGCCCGGACAGCAACCCCGATCCGCTCGCTTCCGGCCGTGACATCCGCGAAACCTTTGCCCGCATGGCCATGAACGACGAGGAAACCGTCGCCCTGACCGCCGGCGGCCACACCTTCGGCAAGACCCACGGCGCAGGCGACGCTGCCCATGTCGGTCCGGATCCGGAAGCCGCCCCGATGCAGGAGATGGGCTTCGGCTGGATCAGCACCCATGGCAGCGGCAAGGGCCGCGACACCATCACCTCCGGCATCGAGGGCGCCTGGACGCCGACGCCGACCCAGTGGGACATGAGCTATTTCGACGTCCTGTTCGGCTATGAATGGGAACTCGTCAAGAGCCCGGCAGGCGCCTGGCAGTGGACGCCGAAGGACCTGAAGGAAGAAGACATGGCGCCGGATCCGGAGGATCCGAGCAAGAAGGTGCCGATCATCATGACCACCGCCGACATGGCGATGCGCATGGACCCGATCTATGGCCCGATTTCCAAGCGCTTCCATGAAAACCCGGAAGAGTTCGCCGATGCCTTCGCCCGCGCATGGTTCAAGCTGACCCACCGCGACATGGGCCCCAAAGCCCTCTATCTCGGCCCGGAAGTGCCGGAAGAAGACCTGATCTGGCAGGACCCGGTCCCGGCTGTCGACCACGAGCTGGTGAGCGATGCGGATATCGCCGGCCTGAAGGCGAAGATCCTGGCATCGGGTCTGTCCGTTTCCGAACTCGTCTCCGTGGCGTGGGCGTCCGCGTCCACCTTCCGCGGGACCGACAAGCGCGGCGGCGCCAATGGTGCGCGCATCAGGCTTGCTCCGCAGAAGGACTGGGAGGTCAACAATCCGGCACAGGTCACGAAGGTCCTGACCGTCCTGGACGGCATTCGCGAGGAGTTCAACGCAAGCGCATCCGGCGGCAAGAAAGTCTCTCTGGCCGACCTGATCGTTCTGGGCGGCTCGGCTGCGGTCGAGCAGGCTGCGAAGAACGCGGGTTTCGACATTACGGTACCCTTCGCTCCGGGCCGCACGGATGCGACCCAGGAGCAGACCGATGCGGACTCCTTCGCACCGCTGGAGCCGGAAGCGGACGGCTTCCGCAACTACCGGAAGACCGAATACACGACGCCTGCCGAGGAATTGCTGGTCGACAAGGCTCAGCTGCTTGCCCTCTCGGCGCCGGAAATGACCGTTCTCGTCGGCGGAATGCGCATGCTGGGCACAAACTACGGCGGCTCCAAATACGGTGTCTTCACCGACAAGGCCGACACGCTCAGCACCGACTTCTTCGTCAACCTGCTGGACATGGGCACGGTCTGGAAGCCGACTTCGGAATCCGAATATGTCTTCGAAGGCCGCGACCGCAACACCGGCAACCTGAAATGGACCGCCACGCGCTTCGACCTGATCTTCGGTTCCAATTCCGAACTCAGGGCGCTGGCCGAGGTCTATGCCCAGGACGACAACAAGGAGAAGTTCGTCAAGGACTTCACTGCTGCCTGGACCAAAGTGATGAACGCGGATCGTTTCGACCTGAAATAGTCCGGTATCACAGGTCGGGTTGAATGAAAAAGGCGGCGCTTCAGTATTGGAGCGCCGCCGTTTTTTTTGCGGGGGGCAGGGAGCATCGCCGACAGAGTGCCAACCCTGCACAAATGTCATTCCGGGCGAACGAAGTGAGACCCGGAACCCACTCGTTTCCAGAGCGTTCCTGCCGGGAGCAGGGTGAACATATGTAAACCGGTCATTTGCTTTTGCAATCGGAGCGGCGAGTGGGCCCCGGCTCTGCGCTTCGCTGGGCCGGAGTGACACATGAGTGACCTACGCGAAAAATGAATTGGGGCGCCCGGGCCTCTCGGGCGCCCCCAGAGCCCCCTGGATTATTAGTGGAGTTAGGCTCTGATCCTGATGGATGTCCGGCGTCGAGAATGTTACTCAATTGCCGCAAGACATTTTGCCGAACACGCTGGTTTCGGCGATCAACTGGTGCATTGTGAAAATTTCCTACGCTAGAATAGCAAGAACGGCGGGCGCGGCAAGCCCATTGAAGAAATTGTTGGCGGCACCGAATGTTTGACTGGGCTTACAAACGACGCCTGAAAGACGACCTGGAGGCCTGGGTTGCAAAGGGCTGGGTCAGTTCCTTGGCGGCGACCGCGATCCTCAAGGAGCAGGAACGGGACGACGGCCAGTCCCGGTTGCCCATGGCGCTGGCCGGGATGGGGATGATTTGTGTTGCCCTGGCCGTTTTCGCCTTTATCGCCGCGAACTGGGGTGCGATCCCCAAGTCGCTCAAGCTTGGGGGCATCGCCGTTCTGGTTGCCGCCAGCCATTGGCTCGCGGCGCTTGCAGCCGCAAGGGGTCGAAGAGGCCTGCCGGATCTTGCGACCGGCTTCGCGACGCTGGTCTTCGTCGGCGGCATAGCCCTGGTTGGGCAGATCTTCCATCTGCCGTCGGACTGGGCGGGCGGGGCTTTTCTCGTCACGGTCGGCGGGCTTGCCGCCGCTTGGGTGACGGGCTCGCGGACTTCCTCGTGGTGGCCGCGGTTGCGGCCATTACTTGGCAGGTCGCCCGCTCGGAAATCGGCTCCTCGGGCCTGCTGGAGAATTTCATCGGCCTGACATTTCTGCTCGCGGTCCTTGCGCATGCCGTTTTCCATCCGGTTACGGTGTCGCGCTGGGCGGCCGTCTGCCTGCTCTGGGTGACCTATGGCAGATGGTTCGGCGACACCGCGGATCTCCTCAACGCCAGCGATGCTTTCCTGACCGCCATGGCGCTTGCCGGAGGCGGCGGTCTGGCCGCTGTCCTCGTTCAGATCGATCCAGTCGCGGACCTGTTCGTCAAATGGTCCAGCGCAAGGCCGGCCCGAAGTCACGGTCACTGGCTGATGGCGCGTTCCCTGCAGGATGCCGGATTTCTGACCCTTTGCGTGTTGATCGTGCTCGCGCTGATCCTGGTGCCGGAACTCTCCGATGATCCGGTCATGGGCGGACTGTTGGCCCTGCCGGCCCTGATACCTTTCGGGTTGGCAGTGATCCTGTGCGGCACCGGACTGCTGCTTTCCTTCAAGACCGTCAAGGCCCGGGCGTTTTTCGCAGCAACGGGATTGGCGCTTTTTGCCGTCCTTCTGCCGGTGCTCAGCGGCAATGTCCTGGTCCAGGCTGCTGTCAGCCTTGCCGCGCTCGTGGCTCTGTGCGCCCTCGGGACCTGGTACAACAACCGTTTCTGGATGCTGTGCGCCTATCTCGGCCTGACGGCGGTGTCGCTCTGGCTGCTGCAGGTCACGATCGGCTCGCTGCTCGGGCAATCCCTCTTCTTCCTGGTCGCAGGCGTCCTGCTGCTCGCCGTGGCCCTGTGGCTCGCAAGGCTGTTCAGGAAAGGGCCAGGCGATCCCGGCGTGCCTGCAGAAGGGCAGGAGATGCAGTCATGAGCGTTACCTCGAACGCTGACGCTCCAGGTACCGTCTCCGGTGCAAGATCCGTCTTTCGCCTGCCGTTCCTGCGCTGGGGCCTGGTTGCACTCCTTCAGCTCGGTCTGATCGCCATACCGCTCGCCGACCGGCTTCAGGTTCAGATGACCGGAACCGTCGTGCCGCTGGAACTCATCCCGGTCGATCCGCGGGACCTGCTGCGCGGGGACTATGTGATCATCAACCTTGCTATCGGACAGGTTCCGGCAAACCTGCCGGGAGGAGAGACGGTCGAAGCCGGTGACCAGGTTTTTGTCGGTCTGACGAGGGACGGAGACAAGCCTGCCGAGCCGGCAGTTCTGGCAAAAGCCAGGGAGCAAGCCGGATCGCTGGCCATCTCCGGTACGGTGCTCTCAAAAAGCGAGGAAGAGATTCGCATCGACTACGGCATCGACGCCTTCTTCCTTCCGGAAGGCGAGGGCAGGATCATAGAGCGGCTGGAGACGGCCCGCGTGCTCCTGGAAGTGTCGATCGCGGAAGACGGTCGCTCGCTGCCCGTCACGCTTCTCGTCGATGGAAAAGCGTTCCGGTCCGACAGCATCTTTTGACGGATGGCCTCTGTGGCGCTATGAGCGCTGCACGCTTTATCAATTCAAGGCCCGTCATGTCCGATCCCGCGCTGGAAACCCTGTTGCTGCCACTTGAAACCGGGGCCGTTGAGCTTCGTCCCGATGCTCAGGTGCTGTTCCTGCGCGCCCGGGCGGGACGCAGCCTGGAGGCGCTCGGGGAGTTTAACGTCCTGTGCGTCCAGAGCTTCGCGCCCGACAGGGACGCTCTGCAAAAGGCAGGTTTCAAGGTCGAGGCCGAAACGGAGACGTCGGGCTTCGACGCGGTTCTCGTCCTTCCCGGCCGCCAGCGCCAGGAAGCCCGGGCGCAGCTTGCAAACGCTGTCGCCAAGGCAAGAGAAGGCGGTCTCGTCATGGCCTGCGCGCCGAACACGGAGGGTGCAAAGACCCTCGAAAGCGATCTGGCCGAGCTTCTGGGCGGCGCCGGCAAGATGACCAAAAACAAGTGCCGCGTCGTCTGGGAGACGGTTCGCGCCGACGCGTTAGACCGCCAGCGGTTGTCCGACTGGCTGGCCCTTGATGCGCCGCGTCCGGTGCTGGACGGCACCTATGTCAGCCGGCCCGGTATCTTCGCCTGGGACCGGATCGACCCGGCCTCGAAACTGCTGGCCAGCTTGCTTCCTGAAACCCTGAAGGGCAGGAGCGCGGATCTGGGCGCCGGCTTCGGCTATCTGGCCCGGGCTGTCCTTGAAAAGGCGCCGAATGTTGCCGGCATGGATCTCTACGAGGCGGAAAAACGCGCGCTGGATCTGGCGGAACAGAACCTTGCCGCCTTCAAGGGCAAAAAGACCATGACCGGCATCTGGTCCGATGTGACCAAGGGGATTGAAGGCCCCTATGATTTCATCGTCTCCAACCCGCCTTTCCATCAGGCCGGCAAGGCCGACCGCACGGATGTCGGCCAGGGCTTCATCCGGGCCGCGGCCGCAGGCCTGCGGTCCGGTGGTGACTTCTACATGGTCGCCAACCGCCACCTGCCATATGAGCAGACGCTCACTGAAGTCTTTGCCCACGTCGTCCAACTGGCCGATGAAGGTGGCTACAAGGTGATCAAGGCCGTCAAGGCAAAGGGAGGGCGCTGAGATGCGGTTGGTGAAACTCCTGGCCAATCTGGGCTACGGCAGCCGGAAGGAAGTCCAGACGGCGATCCGCCATGGCTGGGTAACGGACAAAGAGGGCAATCGCCTGAAGGCGGACAGCAAGACCCCGCACGAAGATATCCTCTTCGACGACGAGCCCCTGGACCCGGCGCAAGGCGTGGTTCTGCTCATGCACAAGCCGCTCGGCTATACCTGCTCCCTGAAGGACCAGGGCCGTCTGGTCTATGACCTTCTGCCGGACCGGTTCCGCATGCGCAAACCGGTTCTTTCCACGATCGGCCGGCTCGACAAGGAAACCTCCGGTGCGCTGCTCTTCACCGATGACGGGACCTTTCTGCACAGGGTGATATCACCGAAGTCGGAGGTCCCGAAAGTCTACGAGGTGACGCTGGACCGGCCTCTGAAAGGTGACGAGGGCGCGCTGTTTGCGTCGGGTGAAATGATGCTGGAAAGCGAAGTCAAACCGCTGAAGCCGGCCGAACTGGAGGTGCTGGACGACACCCACGCCCGCCTGATCCTGCACGAGGGCCGCTATCACCAGGTCCGCCGCATGTTTGCGGCAGTCGGCAATCACGTGAACGAACTGCAGCGCAGCCGTATCGGCGGGCTCGGGCTTGACGGCCTCGAGGAAGGCGGTTGGAGGGTTCTCTCCGAGGACGACAAGGCGCTGATCTTCGCCGGGGAGTAACTACCTCGCCGCCCGCGCGGCCAGCGCGATGGCGATATAGCTCCAGCCGTTGATCAGCACGGAAATGCCGGCAACCAGGCCGAGTGCCCAGCCCGCGGAGCCCGGCAGTTCCAGCCAGATCATGACGCCGGCGGCAAGCGAGACGATGCCGGCGATCAGCACCCAGACCCAACCCTCGTGCGGACGCAGCTTGGAGGCGAGCAGCACTTGGCTGATACCCTGAGCAATGAAGATTGCCGCGATAACCAGGGTCAGCGCGAACGTCCCCGCAAGCGGGTTGGTGTAAATGAGAATGCCTCCGACAACGGCGATGATGCCGGCGACCAGATGCCAGAGGAAGCCTGAGGTGCCCGAGGTCTTGAAGGCGTTGTAGATCTGCACGAGCCCGCCGACAAACAGGACGAAAGCGATCAGGATCGTCACCGCTATGGATGTCGCCAGGGGCGCCGCGATCAGGATGACGCCGCCGAGGACGAGGGCGATGCCGAGCGCCAGGAACCAGCCCCAGTTTTCCTGGATCTTCAACTTCATGTCTTCCACTGCCTGAACCGCGTTTGCCATCTCGACTTCCCTCACGTTCCGGTTGCCGTATGCGACGGCACCTGCTTCGCGGACGCTAATGGGACTTGGTAATTTGCGCAAGTTCCTCTTGGGGATCGGCAACTTGACTTTCGGTGTGTATATGCACACATAGTGGCCCATGGAAGAAGACGATCTGTCGCTCTGCGTTCTCGACAATGCCCGCAAGGCCGCCCGCGCGGTCAGCCGCCACTATGACCGGCTGGCCCGGCAGGCGGGCATGACGGCCGGACAGTTTTCCGTGCTGGCCGCCATCAAGCGGGCACCGGAAAAAACGACCGGCGATTTGGCAGAGCGCTTGTCGATGGAGCGCACGACCCTTGTGCGCAACATCGCGCTTCTGGAGCGCAAGGGCTTGGTCTCGTCCTCCAATTCGGCGGCCGGCAGGGGAAAAAGCTATCGGCTGACCGGCAAGGGCGAGGACTTCCTGGAACAGGCAATGCCTCTTTGGCGCAGGGCACAAGGCGACGTGATGGCCCATTTGGGCGATGATGATTTCTTCAGGACTATCAATGTTTTGAAGAGGCTTTCGCAACTCTGACACTGCTTTTGGCGCGAAGGTGTGCACGTGGCAGCCCGCGCGAAGAGACCCTATGTGCCATGGCACATGATCGGACGCTAACTCAGGTGAAGGACAAGACATGCGGCGTGTAGTTGTAACTGGAATGGGGATCGTATCGCCCCTCGGCACCGGTCTGGAGGCCTTCTGGCAGCGCGTCACGGCAGGTGAAAACGGCATCCGCAGGATCACCCATTTCGACGCCGGCGAGCTTGCCTGCCAGATTGCCGGTGAAGTCCCGACAAGGGAAGAAGACGAGCATGGCTTTGACGTCGATGCGGTGATGGATGCGCGCGAGCAGCGGCGCACCGACCGGTTCATCCATTTCGCAATGGGGGCGGCGCAGGAAGCTCTCACCCATGCAGGCTGGGCACCTGCCACGGACGCGGAAAGGGAACGCACCGGAACGATCATCGCAACCGGTGTCGGCGGCTTTCCCGCCATGACCGCCGGAACCCGGCTCGTGGATGAAAAGGGTCCGCGACGGGCGTCGCCTTTCCTGGTGCCGTCCTTCCTTGCCAATCTCGCCGCCGGTCAGGTCTCCATCCGTCACGGCCTGAAGGGACCGATCGGTGCGCCGGTCACCGCCTGCGCCGCCAGCCTCCAGGCCCTTGGCGACGCCGCGCGCCTGATCCGCTGCGGCGAGGCCGATGTCATGGTGGCGGGGGATCCGAAGCCTGTATCGACAAGGTCTCCTATGCCGGCTTCTGCGCGGCCAAGGCCATGTCCTCCAGGCGCAACGACGATCCGGCCCACGCATCCCGCCCCTTCGATCAGGACCGCGACGGCTTCATCATGGGAGAGGGCGCCGGCGTTCTCGTCGTGGAGGAATACGAGCATGCAAAGGCGCGCGGCGCCAATATACTGGCTGAGCTCACCGGATACGGTACAGCCGCCGACGCCTATCATGTCACCGCTTCGCCTCCGGACGGGGAAGGCGGCCTGAGGGCCATGCGGCTGGCCTTGTCGACCGCCGGCCTGACCCCGGACGATATCGGCTATGTCAACGCCCACTCCACCTCCACTCCGGTTGGCGATGCTGCGGAAATCGCGGCGCTGACAACGCTCTTCGAAGGCCGCGGCAAGGACCTTGCCGTATCGTCGTCGAAATCCATGTTCGGCCACCTGCTCGGTGCGGCCGGTGCCGTTGAGGCGATCGTCTGCGTGAAGGCCCTGACGACCGGCCTGCTGCCGCCATCGCGCAATCTCGAGAAGCCAGACGAAGCCGTGAGCCGGTTCGAACTGATCCCCGGCAAGGCGATTGCCCGCGAGGTCGATCACATTCTGACCAACGGCTTCGGCTTTGGCGGCGTGAATGCCAGCGCGGTGTTCTCGAAAATCTGAGCCTGCCTGATTTTTCGGCTTGGCATTGCGCGGAATCTCATTTACGAGAAAATTCTCGAAAGTGAGATTTTGCATGCCGAACCTGGATGAAGATCTGGCCCGAAGGCTGACCGGGCTGCGCCGGGCCAGAAACTGGCCGCTGGAAGAGCTGGCCGAGAAAACCGGCATCAGCCGGGCGACCCTGTCGCGGATCGAGCGTGGCGACACGAGCCCGACCACAAGTGCCCTCGGCCGCCTGGCCAGCGCCTTCGGGCTATCCATGGCCGAGCTCTTCGGCGCCGCGTCCGGCACTGCCGAGCGCCACATTCCCAAAGAGGCGCAAGCCGTCTGGGAAGACCCGGAGACCGGTTTCATCCGCCGCGCTCTGACGCCGGCCGCCAGCGGATATCGTGGCGCGGTGATCGAAGGGCTGTTGCCCGCCGGCGCCACCATATCCTATGCAGTGCCTCCCATCCCGGATCTGGAACACCATCTGGTGCTTTTGAGCGGCACTTTGCGTGTCGCCCTCGGCTCCGACTTTCATGACCTCAGTCCCGGCGATGCGCTCCGCTTTCGCCTCAACACTCCCAACAGCTATCGGGCCACCGGTGACGAAGCGGCCCGCTACATCCTGACGGTAATCACACCATGACTGTCTCCGGCATTCTTTCCCCTGGCCTTACGGCATCCGGTTTCCGCCCCGAGGCACCCGTTTTTCTCCTGACGGCAGACGAGGCCCGCGGGGCGGTGCAGGAACTTGGATCGCTGTTGAGGGCCTGCGTCGAAGACGGCGCCGGCATCGGCTTCATCCTGCCGATGCCCCGGGAAAAGGCCGAAGCCTTCTGGGAGGGCCGGTTGCCGATGCTGGAAAGCGGTGAGGCGTTTCTGATGGCGGCGAAGGACGGCAACGAGATCGCAGGTGTCGTGATGCTGATGCTGGCGCCCCAGGACAATGGCCGGCATCGCGCCGAGGTCGCCAAGCTGATGGTTCATCCCGGGCACCGCCGCAAGGGGCTCGCCCGCAAACTGATGACTGCCATCGACGGCCTGGCGCTTTCTTTGGACCGCTGGCTGCTCGTCCTCGACACTGTCACCGGAGACCGGGCCGAAAAGCTCTACCCGACCTGTGGCTACAGCAAGGTCGGCGTCATTCCGGATTACGCCTATGGCAGCCACGGCCAGCTGGATTCGACCACCGTGTTTTACAAGGACCTGAGGTGAACGGGCGCCTTATGTCTGCGCAGGAGGCTGCTGCCATGGCGGCACTCAGCCTTCGCTCAGCATCTCCAGCTCAAGCCACTGTTCCTCGGCGGCTTCCTTTTCCTGAGTGAGATCAGTGATTTGCTGCGATAACTTGGCAAATTTGTCAGGATGCTTCGCATAAAGGTCCGGGTCGCTCATTTCCGCCTGAAGCGCTTCGAGCCTTGCTTCAAGTTTCTCGATCGTTCCGGGCAGGGTCTTAAGCTGATGCTGCTGCGTGAAGGTTAGCTTCGACTTCTGCTGCGGCTTTTGCGAAGAAGAGTCTGAGGGCGCAGGCTTTTCCTTCTTCGCCGGAGCCGCCTTTTCGATCCTGCGGGCCGTCACGCCTTCGCCGCGTTGGGCAAGCATGTCGGAGTAGCCGCCGGCATATTCGCGCCACAGGCCGTCGCCTTCCGACACGATCACCGACGTGGCGACGCGGTCGAGAAAGTCGCGGTCGTGGGAGACGATCAGCGCGGTGCCCGGATAGTCGGCAAGCAGTTCCTGCAGCAGGTCGAGCGTCTCCAGGTCGAGGTCGTTGGTCGGCTCGTCGAGCACCATCAGGTTTGATTTGTTGGCCAGCGCCCGGGCCAGCATGGCGCGGGCGCGCTCCCCGCCGGACAGGACGCCGACCGGCGTGCGGGCCTGCTCGGGCGAAAACAGGAAGTCCTTCATGTAGGACATCACGTGCTTCGTCTCGTCGCCGATGACGACCGTGTCGCCGCGCCCGCCGGTGAGGACGGAGGCGAGGCTGTCATCGAGATCGAGGTTTTCGCGTTTCTGATCGAGGGTGACCATTTCCAGGTTGGTCCCCAGCCTTGTAGTGCCGGTATCCGGCTCCAGTTCGCCGGTGAGCATCTTCAGCAGCGTCGTCTTGCCGGCGCCGTTCGGACCTACGAAGCCGACCCGGTCGCCGCGCTGGATGCGCGTGGAGAAATCCTTGACGATGTCCCGCTCGCCAAAGGTCTTGGAAATGCCCTTCGCCTCGATGACCAGCTTGCCGGAAACTTCCGCGTCCGTGGCACTCAGCCTGGCCGTTCCCTGCGGCCCGCGATGCTCGCGCTTCTGCTTGCGCAGGTCCGCCAGTTCGCGTACCCGGCGCATGTTGCGTTTGCGGCGTGCGGTCACGCCATAGGTCATCCAGTGCTCTTCGCGCTTGATCTTCTGGGCCAGCTTCTGCTGGTCGATCTCCTCCTGTTCGAACACCTCGTCACGCCAGGTCTCGAAGTGCGCGAGATCCCTTGTCCAGCCGCCGGGTAACGCCCCGGTCGATCCAGATGGTGGCGCGGGACAGATTTTCCAGGAACCGGCGGTCGTGGGAAATCAGGACGAGGGCCGACTTGAGGCTTTTCAGCTCTTCTTCCAGCCACTCGATGGCGGGCAGGTCCAGATGGTTGGTCGGCTCGTCCAGCAGCAGCACGTCCGGCTCCGGCGCCAGGGTGCGCGCAAGGGCGGCGCGGCGGCCCTCGCCGCCGGAAAGTGACTTCGGGTCTTCCTTGCCGTTGAGGCCCAGAACGTCGAGCAGATAGGCGCCGCGATACGGGTCGTCGCCCTCCGTCAGGCCCTCGTTGACGTAGTCGAGTGTCGTCTCGTAGGCGGAAAGATCGGGATCCTGCGGCAGATAGCGGACCGTGCGTCCCGGCTGGAAGAACCGTTCTCCCCTGTCCATCTCCACCATGCCGGCAGCGATCTTGAGCAGCGTCGACTTGCCGGACCCGTTGCGCCCGACGAGGCACAACCGTTCGCCATCGGAAACGGAAAGCTCCGCTCCATTCAGAAGCGGTGTGCCGCCGAATGTCAGATGAATGTCGCGCAGGATCAGTAGGGGCGGGGCCATGGATGCCTTTTGATGTGAGTGATTGCCGATTTGCAGGCCGGCGCCCGGTTTACTGGCGGGACCGGGGCGGCGCAAGCGTAATATGGGGCCGTACCCCAGGGCAGCCATGTAGGAAAATGGTGGGCCATTTTTGAGTCGGACCTCGAGATTTTCCATCTAAACTCGGCTATAATTCCTGAACGTGGACAGGGGCGCACCACCAGAGCGCAGCCATCGGGGCTGCCGGGAGAAGCACCATGCCTGATCTGACAAGACGGATTGAAAAGCGTTCAGCCTTTTTTCGGCGTATGACCAGTGGCCTGAAGTCCTGCGCGGTTGCCGCACTGCTCGTTGTCACGGCCGGCAGTCTCACCACTGTCAGCGGGACGGGGAGCGCCCGCGCGGACGGGATCTATTTCAGCGGCGGCGGTATCGGCTTCTCGTTCGGAACGGGCGGTTACCGGGCCTATCGCGGCTCGTACTTTTACGGTCCGCGCGGTTTCTACGGCCCGCCCTACAGGCCCTACGGCGCCCCCAACTACTACCACCCCTACGATATGCGGGCCTACCCGTACCGCTCCCGCGTTTACGTGAACCCGCCCCGGTCCCGGATCTACCTGAACCCGCCGCGCTACAGCTCGCAGCCTCAGCGGGTGCCTTATACGAAGACGGGCCTGGCTCCGTTCACGCCGCAATGGGTGGCCTATTGCTCCCGCAAGTTCAAATCGTTCAATCCGAATACGGGGACTTATCTGGCCTATAGCGGAAAATATCGTTTCTGCCGCTAGAAGTGAAAGAAAATTTCGTGCGCGGTTGGACAAATTTTGACTTCTCGGTCAAATTTTGGAAAAATATTCTCGAAAACCTATCGGGCAGGCAAAAACATAGCCTAATTTGAGCTGAGGTTGGAATATGCCGTTGGGGAATGCTTGATTGCGCGCATAGAGCGTGGAATCTTGTGACGCATCGTTCCTATTGCAACTATAACCCAAAGGGGAGAGCGATATGTTGAAGTCCATGCGTGTATCAGCGCTTGCGGCTGCTTTGATGGCTGCCACATCTCTAACCGCGTTTGCCGAGGTGGTGTATCACCGCGGCAATACGGCCGACCCGGAAACCCTCGACCAGCACAAGACCTCCACGGTCTATGAGGCCCATATCCTTCGCGACCTTTACGAAGGGCTGGTAACCTACGCGGCCGACGGGCAGATCATTCCCGGCGTCGCCGAAGACTGGACCATCTCCGACGACGGCACGGTCTACACGTTCACCCTGCGCGACAACGCCAAGTGGTCCAACGGCGACCCGGTGGTTGCCGGCGATTTCGAATATTCGCTCCGCCGAATCATGACCCCGGACACCGGCGCGAAATACGCGACCGTTCTTTATCCGATCATGAACGCGGAAAAGGTCAACAAGGGTGAGGCGAAGCCGGAAGAGCTCGGCGTGAAGGCGGTCGATGACAAGACGCTGGAGATAACGCTCGAAAGTCCCACCCCGTTTTTCGTCGACCTGCTGGGCCACCAGACGGGCCTTCCGGTTCATCCGGCGACAGTTGAAGAGCACGGCACCGACTTCGTGAAAGCGGAAAACTTCGTTTCCAACGGCGCCTACACGCTGACCGAGTTCGTTCCCAACGCCCATATCAAGGCCGTCAAGAACCCGCATTTCCACGATGCGGCCAATGTCCAGGTCGAGACCATCTTCTACCATCCGACCGAGGACCGCGGCGCGGCCCTCCGCCGTTTCCAGGCCGGTGAACTGCATACCAACAACGACGCGCCGACCGAGCAGGTCGACTTCATGCGGGAAAATCTCGGCGACCAGTTCCGCGTCGCGCCGTATCTCGGCACCTACTATTACGCCCTGAACCACGAAGACGAAAATCTCGCCAAGCCGGAGGTTCGCCAGGCGCTTTCCATGGCGATCGACCGAGAGTTTCTCGCCGACGAGATCTGGGGCTCGACCATGGTCGCGGGTTATTCCTTCGTTCCGCCGGGCATCGGCAACTATGGTGAACCGGCCTATGCGGACTACAAGGACATGTCCCAGATCGACCGCGAGGAAAAAGCGGCCGATTTGCTGGAAGCGGCCGGCTACGGTCCGGACAAGCCGCTCAAGCTGACGATCAACTACAACACGTCAGAAAATCACAAGAACACGGCCGTGGCGATTGCCGACATGTGGAGCCCGCTTGGTGTTGAAGTATCGCTGGTCAACACCGATACCAAGACCCATTACGCCATGCTGCGTGACCGTCAGGATTTTGACGTCGCCCGGGCCGGCTGGATCGGTGACTATTCCGACCCGCAGAACTTCCTGTTCATGGTTGAAAGCGACAATACCGGCTTCAACTATGCCCGCTACGAGAACCCGGAATACGATGCGCTGATGGACGAGGCTGCGGCCACCATCGACCTGGAGAAGCGTGCCGGGATCCTGAAGCAGGCTGAAGAGATCTTCATGCGCGACCTGCCGTTCATCCCGCTGATGTACTACGGGTCCATGAACCTGGTCTCCGACAAGGTCTCCGGTTTTGAAGACAACCTCCTCAACATCCACCCGACCCGCTGGATCAGCATCTCCGAATGAACCCGCAAACCACGAGACCGGCAGGGATTTCCCTGCCGGTTTTCGCAAGGCGGCAGCCATTTCGACCGTGTTTGATCATGTCTCACCTGTCAGAGCTCGAGCGCATTGCCGGCGCAGTGCGGGCCTGACAGGATGTGACCTTATTGGGCATGGCCGGCATCAAGTCCGCCATGAAAAACGACAAGGGCAGAGCTTATGCACCGGTACGTGCTCGGTCGATTGCTCGGGGCAATCCCGACCCTCTTTCTGATTGTAACGATGGCGTTCTTCCTGATCCGGATCGCTCCGGGCGGACCGTTTGATCTCGAGCGGCCGCTTGAAGCAAAGGTGATGGAGAACCTGAACAGGATCTACCATCTCGACGAGCCGCTGTGGAATCAGTACCTGCTCTATCTGAAGAGCATCGCGCAGCTCGATTTCGGGCCGAGTTTCTATTTCCGCGACTTCACGATCAACGAACTGTTCGCGAGAAGCCTGCCGATCTCCATGCAACTGGGTCTGTCGGCCCTGTGCCTGGCCCTGGTCGTCGGCGGGACGATGGGTGTCTTTGCGGCACTGCGCCAGAACCGGCCGCCCGATTACGCGGTCATGGCGGCCGCGACGCTGGGCGTGACGATACCGAACTTCGTCGTCGCGCCGATCCTGACGCTGATCCTCGGGGTCTGGCTCGGCTGGCTGCCGGTGGGCGGCTGGAACGGCGGCGCTTTCGTCAATGTCATCCTGCCTGTCGTGACGCTTGCCCTGCCGCAGGTTGCCGTTATCGCGCGCCTGACCCGCGGCTCGATGATCGAGGCGATGCGCTCAAATCACGTCCGCACGGCGAGGGCCTACGGCCTGACCAGCTACATGGTGATTGTCGTACATGCACTGAGGGGCGCGATCCTGCCGGTCGTGTCCTATCTCGGTCCGGCCGCGGCCGCCCTGCTGACGGGCTCCGTGGTGATCGAAACCATCTTCGGCATACCGGGCATCGGCCGCTATTTCGTGCAGGGTGCCCTGAACCGCGACTACACCCTCGTCATGGGAACGGTCGTGATCGTGGCCTGCTTCGTTATCCTGTTCAACCTCGTCGTGGATCTGCTTTACGCGCTGCTTGATCCGCGTGTGCGCTACGATTGAGGAGGAGCCTGACGTGACCATGACCGTGACAACCGGCGACGCACCGGCAAAGGGCCGTTCGCTCTGGGAGGATGCGCGCGACCGGCTGTTTGCCAACCGGGCCGCCGTCGCCTCCATGATCGTACTGGCGGCTATCGCGCTGATTTCGATCTTCGGGCCGATCCTGTCCCCCCACGATTACGACGCCGTCTACCAGAACTACGTGAAGGTTCCGGCGAGCCTGGAAGCCTATCCGCGGCCCGAGCAGGTGGAGCCGGGCCTGGAGTCCGCGCTGAAGCGTGCACGCATGACGGTCGAAAGCTACGAGCGGGACGGCGATACCGTCATTGCAAGGGTGTCCTCGAGCCGTGAAATCGATCCGCGCACCACGCGCTATGTCGACCGGAGCGATCTGTTCAGGAACGCTGAACTGACCGACATGTCGGCCGACAGGAAATCCGCGACCATGCGGGCCGAAATCAACCACATGCATTTCTATTTCGGCACGGACTCCAACGGCCGTGACATGATGACCCGGACCTTCATCGCCGGCCGCGTGTCGCTGACCATCGGTCTGCTGGCAACGATCGTGGCCATCTCGATCGGCGTCCTCTACGGGGCGACGTCCGGCTATCTCGGCGGGCGCGCCGACCAGTTGATGATGCGCGTCGTCGACATTCTCTATTCGCTGCCCTTCATCTTCTTCGTGATAATGCTGGTGGTGTTCTTCGGCCGCAATTTCATCCTGATGTTCATTGCCGTGGGTGCCGTGGAATGGCTGGACATGGCGCGCATCGTGCGTGGCCAGACGCTCACCATCAAACGCCAGGAATACGTGCAGGCGGCCGAGGCCATGGGCGTTAGCGACCGCGGCATCGTGCGCCGGCACATTATTCCCAATACGCTCGGACCCGTGGTGGTGTACATGACGCTGCTGGTCCCCAAGGTCATCCTGCTGGAGAGTTTCCTGTCCTTCCTGGGGCTCGGCATTCAGGAGCCGATGACCAGCTGGGGCGTTCTGATTTCCGAAGGCGCCCGCAACCTTCAGGGAGCCGCCTGGATGCTCATCTTCCCCTCCATCTTCCTGACATCGACCCTGTTCGCGCTGAACTTCATCGGCGACGGGCTGCGCGATGCCCTGGACCCGAAAGACCGGTAGGAGATGACCATGACCACGAAAAGCAACAAGACGGTCCTCTCCATCAAGGACCTGACGGTCAATTTCGACACGCCGACCGGCACGGTCGAGGCCGTGCGCGGCGTCGATATCCATGTCGAGGCGGGCGAGACCGTCGCCATCGTCGGGGAGAGCGGTTCGGGCAAGAGCCAGGCCATGATGGCCGCCATGGGGCTTCTGGCCTCCAACGGTCGCACCGGAGGCGAAGTGCTCTTTGAGGGGCGCAACATTCTCGGACTGCCCATCAGCGAGCTGAACGACATTCGCGGCGCCAAGATCACCATGATCTTCCAGGAGCCGATGACCTCGCTCGATCCGCTCTATACGATCGGTCGTCAGCTGGCCGAGCCGATGGTCGTGCATGGCGGGCTTTCCTGGAAGGCGGCCCGCGCCAAGGCCCTCGACCTGCTCAGGCTCGTGAACATTCCCGATCCGGAGCGCAAGATCAAATCCTATCCTTACGAGATGTCGGGCGGTCAGCGTCAGCGCGTGATGATCGCGATGGCGCTCGCCAACGATCCGGACGTGCTGATCGCCGATGAACCGACGACCGCGCTGGACGTGACCACCCAGGCCCAGATCCTGGATCTTCTGGCCGATCTTCAAAAGCGCCTCGGGATGTCGGTGATCTTCATTACCCATGACCTCGGCATCGTCCGGCGCATTGCCGACCGCGTCTACGTGATGAAGACCGGGGAGGTGGTCGAAAGCGGTGAGACCGACAAGATCTTCACCCTGCCCGAGCATCCCTACACAAAGATGCTCCTGGACGCCGAGCCGACCGGACACAAGAAGCCCGTTCCCGCCAGCGCGCCGGTCCTTCTGGAAGCGCAGAAGGTCAATGTCGAATTCGAACTCTCCTCCGGCTGGCTGAAACCGGCGCACATCCTGAGGGCTGTCGACGATATCAGTTTCTCCCTGCGCAAGGGCCAGACACTCGGTATTGTCGGCGAAAGCGGTTCGGGCAAGTCGACCCTCGGCCGCGCGGTTCTCAACCTGCTTCCGGCCAGCGGCCGCGTGGTCTTCCAGGGGCAGCAGATCTCGGGCAAGGACCGCGCCTCAATGCGCGGCCTGCGCAAGCACATGCAGCTGATCTTTCAGGACCCGTTCGGCTCCCTGAGCCCGCGCATGACGGTCGGCCAGATCATTTCCGAAGGTCTCCTGGTACACGAGCCGTCGCTGACGGCCAAGGACAGGGACGCCAGGGCGTGCCAGGCACTTGAGGAAGTTTCACTCGACCCTGCCACGCGCAACCGCTACCCGCACGAATTCTCGGGCGGACAGCGCCAGCGCATAGCGATTGCGCGCGCCATGGTGCTGAAGCCGCAGCTGGTGGTGCTGGACGAACCGACCTCTGCCCTGGACCGGACGATCCAGAAGCAGGTCGTCGAACTCCTGAGGGAATTGCAGAGGGCGCACGGCCTGACCTATCTGTTCATCAGCCACGATCTTGCCGTGGTGCGGGCCCTGTCCGACACGGTGATGGTCATGCAGCGCGGCAAGGTGGTCGAAGCCGGCACGACGGACGAGATCTTCGAAGCGCCGAAGAGTGGATATACGAAGGAACTGATCGCGGCGGCCATGCTGACCCAGCGGCAGATGATGGAAACCGCCTGACCGCGCCGTTCCGGCTGGTCCGGTTTTCCGGGAATATGCGTCAATATTGTCGGGAAATGCTCTAAATGCGGCGCGCTCCGCCCATCCCGAGGGGGACGTCATCATATTCGCCATTCAGATCGTCTAGATCCGTGCCGTAGAAATGCGGTGCCAGCAGCACGGCACTGGAAAGGATGTGCGCTTTCAGCGCAGCCAGGGTCCGCTGAACGTTCCTGGCTTCCAACGCCTCGATGATCACGCGGTGGCGGGTCACGGAAGGGTCCCTCCAGTCGGATTCCGACCGGCGTGTCGGCAGCATGACCCTTTGCACCATGGTGATGGTTCGAACCAGCATGGGTTCCAGAACCGGCATCCGGGCGATCCGGAAAAGCTTCAGGTGAAATGAGAGATCGATTTCCGCGCAGCCGAAAACGTCGCGGTTTGCATGGCATCTCTCAAACTGGCGGTCGAGCTCGCGCAGCTCCGCAAGGTCCTCGGGCGTAACGTTGCCGACTGCCTCGGCAATCCCGGTTGTTTCAATGTCGATGCGTAGTCTCAGCATCAGCCGGGCTTCAAGCTGGCTCGGGTTGGTGACGAAAGTTCCCTGATAGCCGAGACGGACAACCAGGCCGTATTCCTGGAGAAGCATCAGCGCTTCACGGATCGTGCTCTGGGAACAGCCGTAGTCCTGGGCCAGCGATTGTTCGGTGATCGGGCTCTCGGACGTCAGTTCGCCCGTCAGGACCTTCCGCCTGAGATCCTGAAATACCGCTTCGGACTTGCGCGCCCGCTTGCCGTCTGACGCGGAATTTCGCGGCGGAACCTTGTTCGCGGTTTGTTGCATATTCAGGTCGTTGCCCCCGATGGCATCGCGTTGGCAGGCAACGCCCGACGGGGCGTGCCTGCTGTCCGCAGCCGCCGGTCCCCGATTGTTGGCACTTTGCTCGCACCTGAACGCTGTTTAAAACCGAGGTTTAAGTTGCGCAATTAAGTACGATGCCGGACTTGGCAAATTGACGGCTGCAGGAATTAACTATGCATGCATTGTTTTCCGCCGGCCCGCTAAAATCAATTGTTCATTTGCGAGCGCTCGGTCACAAGTTTGCGAGTTCGTTTCTCTCGGAAAAAGGCACTGGGCCATACTCTACGCAGCCGACCTTTCCAGGGCGGACAGCCAGTTCTTGTAGGCGATTTTCTCCAGGACCTGCGCATTAAAGCCCCGCGCGTCCAGGGTTTCCATCAGCCGGCCCAGACCGGTCACATCGCCAAGGTCCGCAGGCAGGACACAGCCGTCGAAATCCGATCCGAGCGCAACGCAATCCTCGCCGAGCCGGTCCACCAGATAAGCGGCGTGATCGGCAATGGTATTAAGGGAAGTGTCCCGCGAATGACCTCCATCCGGACGCAGGAAGGCTACGTGGAAATTGATTCCGACCAGCCCGCCGCTTTCCCTGATGGCGTCCAGCTGCTTGTCTGTCAGGTTGCGGCTGTTCGGGCAGATGGAATGGACGTTGGAATGGCTCGCAACGATCGGCCGTTCGGTGATGCGGGCAACATCCCAGAAGCCCTTTTCGTTGAGATGCGAGACATCGAGCAGAATGCCGAGCTGGTTGCACGCCCTGACAAGGTCCCGTCCTGGGCCGGTTAATCCTGGCCCGATATCAGGAGATGCCGGATTGGCCATCGGCACCCCGTATCCGAAGGCGTTTTCCCGGCTCCAGACGAGGCCGAGGGACCGCAATCCGCGCTTGTGGAGTTCTTCGAGCGCATAGAACTGCGTATCGATCGCTTCGGCCCCTTCGATGTGAACGCTCAATGCCAGCTTCCCGGCTTCGATGGCGGCGCGGATCTCGTCCGGTGACCGGCAGATCGTGACAGCACCCGCCGAGTCCGCCGCAATCCGCTCTGCCCGCTCCAGAAGCCGGTAGGTGAAATCCAGTGCCTTCTTCTGGGGAACCGGCTGGAAGTTGACAGGATCGTTCGGGTTGAACGGTCTTGTGAAATCCTGGTCCGGATTGGAGGGCACGAACATGGCGAACAGCCCGCCGGCGAATCCCGCCTCCTGTGCTCTTGCAAGATCCAGGTGACCTGAGTTCGAGCGCTCGAAAAAGCTGTCTTCGATACCCTTGATGCTGCTGATTTCAAGCTTCAGGAGAGTATCGTTGTGACCGTCAAACACGGGAAAGGGCGATCTGACAGGGGCGTTCTGCACGGAATATCCTTGGGTGGTGGAGGGAGGGACGCAGGTGAACGGGCACCGGGCCGGGTGCAACGGTAATCTAATTGTTCCTTTGGAGAATGTAAGCCACTTTGATTGAAAGTGACTTGCAAGTGGCGAAAAGCTGCCTCAAAGAAGGGAACCGGATTTCTGGAGGTCCCATGAAGCGTCACTATTCGCCGCACGAACCCGCCCCTGCGCGCGAGCGCGGTCTGCTCGACCGCCGCACGCTGCTTGCGGGCGGGCTGTTTCTCGCCGCGGCGCCGCTGGCCGGCTGCCAAACCGTCGTTGGGCTGCCTGGCCAGCCGGCGCTGCCGGACGAGAGTTTTGACTACGCGACAGCCTATGCGGCGCTGCCTGACGGCGATTTCACCTGGCCGGCGATCAACTACAAGAGCTTCGACGAGAAATACTGGCGGCAGGTGGTCGAATACAAATCCCGTCAGACGCCCGGTACGGTCGTCGTGGACCCCTACAACAATTTCCTCTATTGGACCCTTTCCAGAGACAAGTGCCTCAGATACGGGATCGGCGTCGGCCAGGCTGGATTTGCATGGTCGGGAGAGGCGTTGATCCGCGTCAAACGCGAACATCCCCTCTGGCGCCCTCCGCGGGAAATGATCGCCCGCAAGCCGTCGCTGGAACGCTACTGGGTGGAAGGCTATCCGCCCGGCCTGAAAAATCCGCTCGGCGCACGGGCCATGGACCTGTGGCAAGGGTCCACGGACACGCTCTACCGCATTCACGGTACCAATCAGCCGTCCTCGATCGGCAAGAGTGTTTCCTCCGGCTGTATCCGCATGTGGCAGCAGGATGTGATCGACCTCTTCAACCGTGTTCCGCTCAGGACAAAGGTGGTCGTCCTCGACAAGGCCCCGCAAACCACAGCTTGAGCCCCCGGCACGCCGCCGGTCAGCTGCTACACGTTCTGCATCAGCGCGACGTCATGGAAGACGGCGCCGAAATGGCAGACCGCGGCGGCCAGGACAAAGGCGTGCCAGATGGCGTTCTGGAAGGGCAGGCGTTTCCAGGCATAAAAGAGCGTGCCGATCGTGTAGAGCAGTCCGCCTGCCAGGATCATGTAGAAACCGAAAGGCGTGGCCTTCTCGATGAGCGGTTTGGCTGCGAAGACGGCGACCCAGCCAAGAGCGAGATAGATCGGCACGGTCAGCCGTTCGAGGCCGGTCAGATGAACCAGCTTGATGATCGCCCCGGCCACGGCACCGGTCCAGACGAATGCCAGCAGGATCCCGCCCGTCCATCCGCCGATCATGATGGCGGCAAGGGGCGTGTAGGTTCCGGCGATCATCAGGAAGATGGCGGCGTGGTCCAGGCGCCGGAGAATGCCGGATCTATGCTCTCTTGCGAACATGTTGTAGAGCGCCGAACAGATCAGCATCGCCATCAGGCATCCGGCATAGATCATCACGGTCACCTGGCGCGCGGGATCGCCGGCATCCCAGAGCGTGACGGCCAGGACCAGGGTTGCCGTCAGTCCCAGGCAGATCCCGATCATATGGACGGCGCCGTCGGCAACGAATTCCGCCAGCGTCTGAGGTCTGGGCGTCTGCGTGGTCGGCATGGAATGTAACCTCGATGGTATTGAACACGTGAAGGCGGCAACGCGGCCTCTCGAAGACCAGTTATGCTGGCGAACTTGCTAAAATTTGGGCAAGGCAAGTCCGATCTGTGGATAGCTTTGCATGGCGCAATAGCGAACGAAAACTACGCATTTATCCTTCCCTTGCTCTGATGGCGCAGACTTGCTTTAAAAGTCTTCCCTTTTGAAACACGCCTTGCAAACGTTCGCAAATCCGGAACTTCTCAATGAGCAACCACCTGTTTGATGCCCTGACCGCCTATATTCCGGATCCGGACAAAATGTTCCTGGAAACCGCGGACGGCACCGGTCTCAGCTACCGGGAAATGCTCGCCCGCTCGGCGCAGTATGCAGGAGCCTTGCACAAGCTCGGCGTAAAACCGGGGGACCGGGTGGCCGCGCAGGTGGAGAAATCCCCCGACGCCCTGATGCTCTATCTCGGTACGATACGGGCAGGCGGGGTCTTCTTGCCGCTCAACACCGCGTATACGCCCGCCGAAGTCGGCTACTTCGTCGGAGACGCGGAACCCTCCGTCTTTGTCTGCGACCCTGCCAGGGCCGATGCGCTGGCCGGCGTCGCGCAGAAGGCGGGGGCGAAGCTGCAGACCCTCGATGCGGACGGCAGGGGCGGTTTGAGCGAGCTTGCCGACACAATGCCGGGCCAGTATGGCAACCGGGCGAGGGCGGCGGAGGACCTTGCCGCGATCCTCTACACCTCCGGTACGACCGGCCGGTCGAAGGGCGCCATGCTCAGCCATGACAATCTCGCCTCCAACCCCTATGACGGCGAGCGCCGCCCGGGAACCGTCGGCTTTGCACTGCCCGGCGTCGGCCTGCGCATCGTCGACTCCAGGACGGGCCGGGAAGTGCCCCGGGGCGAGGTCGGCATCATCGAAGTCAAGGGATCGAACGTCTTTCAGGGTTATTGGCGCATGCCTGAAAAGACGGCGCAGGAATTTCGCGTCGACGGCTATTTCATCACCGGCGACATGGGCCGCGTCGATGAGGACGGCTACGTTTCCATCGTCGGCCGGTCGAAAGACCTGATCATTTCCGGCGGATTCAACGTCTACCCCGCCGAAGTCGAAGCTCTGCTGGACGAGGTGCCGGGCGTTGCCGAAAGCGCTGTGATCGGCGTACCGCACGCCGATTTCGGCGAAGCTGTGGTGGCCGTCTTGGCGGCTAAACCCGGTGCGGCAATCGACGAGGAAACCGTCCAGGCATCCCTGGCGGACCGGCTCGCCAGGTTCAAGCAGCCGAAAAAGGTGCATGTGCTGGACACACTTCCCCGCAACGCCATGGGCAAGATCCAGAAGAACGTCCTGCGCGACCAGTTCAAGCATGATTTTGCCTGACCGCTGACGACGCCGGTCGGCCGTCCGGTCTCCTTCAGGAGCCGGAAGATCGCGTGCCGAAGGCAAGGGTGGACAGAGCACGGTCGGTCTTGCGGCTCCATGAGGCAAGTGCCGCGGCCAAGCGGGCGGACGGACTGCCGTCCGGGTCTGACGCCCGCCTCACGCACCACCAATCCATCGACACGCCTTCCTCGCTGATCGGCCGGGAGATGAGCGTGCCATCTGCAAGCTCCGGCTCGATCGCCCATTTGCTGAAGATGGCAACGCCGAAGCTGGCCCGGACCAGGTCGATCACGGCCTCGGGCGTCGGCATCGGAGTGAGCCGGCGGAACGGCTTGGAGGGCGCGCCAAGCAGGGTCGTCCAGTCGAAACCGGGTTCGGCGGTGAGCGGATAGATGAAGAAGCGCTCGTCGCCCATGTTCAGGCTGTTGACGACCGTCTCCGAAGCAAGCGGATGGTTCTTCGACAAAACGGCGACAATCGGGTTCGAGCCCAGCTTGATGCTGTGGAAGCGGGTCGACGCGGGTTCCCTGCCGAAGATCAGCGATACGTCGACCGAGCCGTCGAGAAGCGAGGCCAGGGGATGCGCGGTTGCCCTTCCCGACAGATCCACGGAAAGGCGCGGATCGGCCGTCTCCAGGTATTCGAGAAACGCCGGAAACCAGTGATAGCGGCTGTAGGTCGCCTGGCCGAGGCGCACGAGTATCCTGGCCTGGCGCGCGCGTTCCTCCAGTTCCTGCTCCAGCCGGAACAACTCGCCGAGAAACGTCTCACCCAGATGCCGCAGCCGCTCGCCCTCAGGCGTCAGCTCGAAGCCCGTCTCAATGCGCTGCACCAGGGGAAGGCCGATCCGGCGCTCGGCCTCGCGCAGCCTGTGCGAGGCGGCGGACTGGGTGACGCCGAGGCGCGCGGCGGAGGTGGTCATGCTGCCGGTCTCGGCAATCGCGGAGAGCAGGGTCAGATGATGGATGGCAAGGCGCGGTATCATGAGTGCATGAAAGCATTTCATGAAAAGAATGAAAACTAAGAATTTTATTTATGTAATTTGCGGCGTTATCGACGTTGCATGATGATTTCCACGCTTCCACGTCCGGCTCTCGGCCCAACAGGGGCAACCCTCGTCATTGCCGCCTGCGCGGCCTGCTTCGGCCTGGTTCCGTTGTTCGTGCGGGACTTGCAGGCGCTCGGAGCGGGTCCGGCGACGATTGCGCTCTACCGCTTCGGCTTTTCCGCGCTGTTCCTTCTGCCTTTCGTGCCGCTGGAGCGGCACAAGCGCGGCGGAGCACTTCTTCTGGCCGGAGCCGGGGCGGTGCTCGGCCTCAGCCTGATCGGCTATCTGGAAGCGATGACCCGGGCGCCCGTCGCTGCCGCTGGGGTCGTCTACATGTCCTATCCGGTGTTCGCGGCGCTGTTTGCCTGGGTGCTGTTGCGGCAGGCTCTCACATGGCGGTCGTTTCTCGCGGCAGGTCTCGTGCTTGGCGCAGCGGCGCTGTTGCTGGATCCGTCGTCCCTGTCATCGGAAATCCTTTCCGCGCTTCTCTGGGCCATCCCGGCACCGATTGCCTTCGGCTTTCTGCTGGTGGTGCTGAGCGGTCCGGCCGGACAGCTCAATTCGCTCGAGCGGACCGTATGCGGTCTTCTCGGCTCCGTTGCCGGGCTGCTGCCGCTGGCGCTTCAGGAAGGCCAGGGCACGGTCCTGCCATCCTCTCCGGAGCAATGGGGACTGATCGTGGCGATGGGTCTGATGACGGTGCTGATCCCGCAGGTGCTTTTCACAATCGCCTGCCAGCGGGTCGGTCCGGTTCGCACGGCCGCTGCCGGAAGTCTTGAACTGCCGGCCATGTTTCTTGTCGGCTGGCTGGTGTTCGGCGAAGAGGTCGGTCTGCGCGAAGCCGTGTCGGCTTTGCTGGTCCTGTCCGCAATCCTTGCCGCACCGGCTATCCGTGCAGGGCAGGGCCCGTCGAGCGTAGTCCTCAGGCCAGGATAATAACTTGATATAAAGTATCTTGACATAAAGATAATTGATCCTATCTCCATGCCATCAGTGGGCGAACGGCCCTCGTAGCGACATGGAGAAACCCGTATGACCGCCAGAACACCCGATCATCCCGTCCAGGATCTGTTTTTGAACCGCTGGTCGCCGCGCGCATTCGACGGCTCGGAAATGCCGGAAGCGGATCTGAAGACCATTCTGGAAGCGGCCCGCTGGTCGCCGTCGGCCTTCAACATTCAGCCCTGGCGGTTTGTCTATGCCCGGCGCGGCGACACGGACTGGCATCGCCTCGTCGAACTGCTCGATCCGTTCAATCAGGCATGGGCCCGGAATGCATCCGCGCTGGTCTATCTCTTTACCGACACGGAAATCGACGGCAGGGACGGCAAGCCCAACCGGGCGAACGGGACCCATTCCTTCGATGCCGGGTCGGCCTGGGCCCACGCGGCCCTGCAAGCCACCGCTCTCGGCTATCACACCCATGGCATGGCGGGGATATTGAAGGACAAGATCCACGAAGCGCTCGCCGTACCCGAGCGGTTCAGGCCGGAAATCGCCTTCGCGATCGGGTGCATCGGCGATGCATCGGAGTTGCCGGAGAGCCTCAGGGCCCGGGAAGTCCCGAGCGGGCGCAAACGCTTGAACGAGATCGCCTTTGCCGGCGGCTGGGGCGTGGCCCGTTGAAGGCGACCTACAGGTGCCCGGTCTTCCGCCAGACGCGGGCGCCATGCCTCGTAGTGATGACCTGCCGGCTTGCGGCCGGCAGGCGCAGCCAGGTGCCCTGATCGTATGTGCCGTCCTGGTCTTTAAAACTGCCTTCGACGACGAAATACTCCGCGCCGCCCGGAAATTCCTGTTCCCCGAAACTGGCGCCGTGCTCCCAGTCCAGCATGACGACTTCTTCGTCGGCACGAATGAGGAGCGGCAGAATATGCTCGCCGGAGCGGCCGTTCTGCCAACCGGAAGGATCCAGCGTATTGACCCGCACGAAAGCATCATCGTCCGGCTGCATCTGCCGCAGCTTCACCAGAATGACCGCCCCCGGTTCGCTGGAGGGCGTGTGGCGGGACCCGGGTGGATTGCGCACATACATGCCTTTCGGATAGTCGCCGCTCTCGTCGGAAAAGACCCCGTCCAGAACCAGGAACTCCTCGCCCAGCTCATGGCTATGCGCGGCAAAGGCCGAGCCCGGCGCGTAGCGGACCAGACTGGTGGCACGGGCCACCTCGTCGCCGTCCCTCTCCAGCATGCGCCGTTCGACGCCCGCCATGGGGGAGGAAACCCACTCCAGAGTGGCACTGTCGACAACGGCCCGCTCGCTCAGATCAGCGTGAATTTTCATCGAGATCCCCTCCCTTTCCGACGTCACTCCGAGAATGGCATCCCGGTTTGTCGGACATGGGATCACGAACCGGCAATTGAGGAAACAGGAATTGAAATCAACGTGATCGATTTGTGCCGGCCGGGCGGTGGAATTCTGGGAAAACCCCGGTTTCGAAGAGCTGCGGCTTTGCAAGAGGTGCGGAATCATGCTCACTACCGCCCTGCAGAATTCAACGGATGGAAGAATCCGCAGCGCGGCCGCGGCCGCGCTTGAAGTGGTCGCATGACGGTACAAATCGACATCGGAGAAATGACAGGCGGCGCGCGCGCCGGACTCGATCTGGAAGAGCTGCTGGCCACGCGCCTTTTGGTGCAGGGGAATTCCGGCTCGGGAAAATCGCATCTTCTGCGGCGTTTGCTGGAACAATCGGCGAGCTGGGTGCAGCAGGCGATCATCGATCCGGAGGGGGACTTCGCCTCGATCGCCGACAAGTTCGGCCATGTGGTCGTGGATGCCGTGGGCACCGAAAAGGACCTGCAGATGATTGCGGGCCGGGTGCGCCAGCACCGCGTTTCGGTCGTGCTCAACCTGGAGGGGCTCGATGCGGACCGCCAGATGAAGGCCGCGGCGACTTTTCTCGACGGACTCTTCGATGCCGACCGGGATCTCTGGTACCCTATGCTCGTGGTCGTCGACGAGGCGCAGCTTTTCGCGCCGGCCGCGGCCGGCGAAGTGACCGAGGAAGCCCGCCGCCGTTCGCTTGGCGCCATGACCAACCTGATGTGCCGGGGCCGCAAGCGCGGACTTGCCGGCATCATAGCCACACAGCGCCTCGCCAAGCTTGCCAAGAACGTGGCCGCGGAAGCCTCCAACTTCCTGATGGGCCGGACGTTTCTGGATATCGACATGGCCCGCGCGGCCGACCTTCTCGGCATGGAGCGCCGTCAGGCGGAAACCTTCCGCAATCTGGACCGGGGGCATTTCATCGCGCTCGGCCCTGCCTTGTCCCGCCGTCCGGTGCCGGTCAAGATCGGTCCCGTGGAAACCATTGGCCGCGGCGGCAGCCCGAAGCTGATGCCGTTGCCGGAACAGCCGAAGGAAGACGCCAAGGACCTGATTTTCACTCCTTCGGCCGGCGAGGTTCAGCCGGTTCGCTCGCGCTTTGCCGAGCCCGTCGCCTCGACGGGTGACGTCCTCAGCCAGATCTCCAGTGCCGAACGGGCAGGGGACGCGGAGGCAGCGCCGCCGGAAAGCCTTCTGGACTTCGGCAAGCGCGAGGAAAAGATCGCCGAAATCCTGTCCGGCATCCTGGAAGAGGAAGACGCCGCATTCCAGCCGATCGCCACGCTTTACCAGGATTTCCAGGTCCGCTGCCGGATCGCCAAGCTTCCCGGCGGCGCTCCCGACCTGCAGAGCTTCCGCGAGAAGCTCTCGGTCGCCAGGGCCGGCGTCGAGAAAGGCGAGATGGATGATGGCGCCTGGGCCCAGGCGGAGCTTATCGCGGCGGAGCTTCCCGAGGACATGCGCGGCGTCTATCTGCTGCTCGCCAAGGCCGCGCTCGCCAAGGCGCCATGCCCGGGAAACCTGGAGATCGCCACCGCCTACGGAACGCGCTCCCCGGGCCGCGCCCGCTGGCTGCTCAGCCACATGGAAGAACGCGGTTTTCTGGTCTGCGCAACTGACCTGCGCGGCAACCGCATCGTCACCCTGTCGGATCTCGGCTGGCAGACCGCTCCGGGAGATGAGGCGGCCGCCTGAGCGGCTTCTGCGGATCGGGCGAAGCTTCTGTTGTTGGATTGAGAGAGGTCACGGCGCTGCGTCACCGGGGCCCGCAAGCTCGGCAGGAACGAGATTCTCTTTCAGATAGCCGGCTGCCGTCCCTGCAAAGGCAAGAGCCTCGCCGCCTAGGCGCAAACCGAAGTGGCAAGATAGACAATTGCCGAGGCTCCATCATATCGCCGGTCGCATCCGCCGGCCGGCGGGCAGCGGCTGAGCGGCCGGTTCGGAAGCCAGAAGATAGTCCAGTTGCGACAGTTCCAGGGTGAGACCGTCGATAGTGCGGTCCAGCACGCTTTCCAGATAACTGCCGCCGGGAGAGCGATCGCGGATGTCGATGGCCCGGTCCCGCGCCTTGCGCAGGTAAAGCATCATCGTGCGCACTTCTTCCGGCGTGACATCGATGCGTGGTGTCTCCAGGCGCGGGGAAGACTGTACGACGGAGGAGCGTGTCGGGTTGGCCATTTGCATCGGTCGCCTCAAATGTTCCTGCTTTGTTCTCTTTCATACTCCACCGTGCGAAATTGATCAAGCCGGTCTTGCGCAAAACTTCGCCGTGGGCCGGTCTGGAAGGCGCGGGGGATTAAAAAAGGCCCGCGCAACGGCTTGCGCGGGCCCCACTTTTGATCTTTCGGGCGATTATGCCGCCCGCACACGTACCAGGAAGTCGGCAATCGTCGCCTGCAGCCCCTGAGCCTGTTGCGACACGGACTGCGAGACCGAAAGAACATCCGCAGCCGAACTGCTGGTTTCGTCCGCGGCCTGCATGACGTCGCCCACGCTGGTGCTCATGTCGTTGGTGCAGTTCGCGGCCTGCTGGACGTTGTGGCTGATCTCGTTGGTGGCATCGCCCTGTTGCGAGATCGCGGCGGCGATGGCTGCGGTGAACTGGTTCACCTCTTCCATCGTGCTGGCGATTTCCTGGATCGAGCCGACGGCATTGCGCGTCGACGACTGGATGCCGGTGACCTGGGCCGAGATCTCTTCCGTGGCCTTGGCGGTCTGTGTCGCCAGTTCCTTCACTTCCGCGGCAACCACCGCGAAGCCCTTGCCGGCTTCCCCGGCGCGGGCCGCTTCGATGGTCGCGTTCAGGGCGAGCAGGTTGGTCTGCTCGGCAATCGCCTGAATGAGGCTGAGGACTTCGCCGATCTTCTGGGCGGCGCTGTCGAGGCTGCCGACCTTGTCGTTGGACTCGTTTGCCGCGCGGGTGGCGCTGTTGACGACATCCTTGGTCTGCTCGATCTGGCGGCCGATTTCCGAAATCGATGCGGAAAGCTCCTCTGCCGCCGAGGCGACGGTCTGCACGCTGCCCTGGGCGACGTCGGAGGAGTTTGCGACGGAAGACACCTTTGCGGATGTGTCCCGCGCGATGGCGTCAAGGGCTGCGGCGGTGTGCTCCATCCGCTCGGTATCACCGCTGACCTGATCCAGAACGGCCTGGACTTCCCGTTCGAAGGATTCGATCAGCGTCTCGATCGTCTTCTGCCGCTCAAGCTGGCTCTGCTGCGCAAGCTCCGTATTGCTTTGCAGCGACCGGCGCTCGTTTTCGTTTGCGACAAAGACTTCCAGCGCCCCGGCCATCTGGCCGATTTCGTCCTTGCGGCCGGTATAGGCAACTGGCGTTTCCGCGTCGCCCGCAGCCAGTTCACGCATCCGCGCGGTCAGGGCCTGAACCGGACCGGCGATGGTGGAGCCGAGCATCCACATCAGGATGGTGCCTGCCACCAGCAGCGCGAGCGCAAGCAACAGGCTCATCTGCATGGTGGAATTGGCGCTGGCGAGCAGTTCGCTTTCATCGACCGCGACGATCACGAACCAGCGCTGGCCGGTTCCGTCCAGTTCGAACGCCTGAATGGATTCGGCAGTCCCCTCGCGGGTCGTGAAGGTCGCTTCGCCGCTCATGGCCTTGAGCCGCTCCACGATCTCGCTGTCGGCCTTCTGGCCGAGAAGGGCTTCGTCCGGATGGGAAACCCACACACCGGCCTCGCTCAACAGGCCGACATAACCGGTCTCATAGGTCTGACTGGCACTGACGGCCTCCTGCAGGCCCGTCAGGGAGACGTCGATCGTCGCACCGCCGATGCCGCGTCCGGATACATCCAGGATCGGCGAGGAGGCGGTCGCCATCAGAACGTCGACACCGTTGACAGGGTAGAGATAGGGCTCGGTCATGGTGTCGTGGCCAAGCTTTCTCGGCTTGTCGTACCAGTCTTCCGATCCGCTATCGCCGCCGAAAAGAAGCGGTTCCCAGGCGACCTTCGCGCCGTCATTGTAGAAATAGGGAATGAACCGGCCTTTTTCGTCCGAGAAATTGGCACCCGCATTGTCCGCGTCACGTCCTGCCATGTCCGGCTCCAGGATCGCGCCACCACCGACGAAATGTTTGTTCCGGCTGATCTGCTGCTGCATGACTGCGCCATAGGCATTGCGGTCGGCAATACCCGCGTGCTGCAGGCCTTCCAGGGCATCGGCTGCCGCGCGCGCGGCCAGTTGGGCCTCGGCGAGCGTCTTGCCCGCGTCAAGAGCGAGCGCTTCGGCCGTCTTGCGGATGAGATCTTCACCGGATTTTTGCGAGGTTCCCTGCGCCATGAAGGTTACGGCCAATATCAGGGCCAGGAATCCGACCAGGAAAACGCCGCTAGAGGCGAAAAAGATTCGATTTCTAAGGGACATGGAATGCTCCAGTGGTGGGTCTGGCGGCAAGCCTAGGCCAAGTACGTAAAGTAAAACTTACGGCATGACCTGGAATCTGAGGTTGCGGCGCTCCGCCGCAACACAGCCGGCCGGGTCTCTTGATCCGGATCGAAATATTGGTTACATCTGTAACTAATATCACCTCTGTACCGGGAGGACATCATGGATCAGAGAACAGACAGCAAGCCGGCATCTGCAACTGGCGGCGGCAATCGATCAGAACTTGAGTATATGCCTGGCTTCGGAAATGACTTTGAAACGGAAGCCCTTCCTGGATCCCTGCCGCAAGGCATGAACAGCCCGCAGAAATGCGCCTATGGTCTTTATGGAGAGCAGCTTTCCGGCACGGCCTTCACCGCGCCCAGCCACCAGAACGAGCGCACCTGGTGCTACCGCATCCGTCCGTCCGTCAAGCACACGAACCGGTTCCGGAAAATCGATGTTCCCTACTGGAAATCCGCGCCGAACATCCTGCCGGACGTCATCTCGCTGGGGCAGTATCGCTGGGACCCGGTGCCCCATGCCGGCGAGGCGCTGAACTGGATCAGCGGCATGCGTACCATGACCACGGCCGGGGACGTCAACACGCAGGTCGGCATGGCGAGCCACATCTACCTGGTGACCAAATCCATGGTGGATGAGTATTTCTTCTCCGCGGACAGCGAGCTCTTGATCGTGCCGCAGGAAGGGCGGCTGCGCTTCGCCACCGAACTGGGCATCATCGACCTGGAGCCGAAGGAGATCGCAATTATTCCGCGCGGCCTCGTCTACCGTGTGGAACTGATCGACGGGCCGGCGCGGGGCTTTGTCTGTGAGAATTACGGTCAGAAATTCGAACTGCCGGGCAGGGGGCCGATCGGCGCCAACTGCATGGCCAACCGCAGGGATTTCAAGACGCCTGTCGCCCATTTCGAGGATCGCGAGACGCCGTCGACGCTGACGGTGAAATGGTGCGGCCAGTTCCACGAGACCAGCATCGGCCATTCGCCGCTGGATGTGGTCGCATGGCACGGCAACTACGCGCCCTGCAAATACGACCTGAGCAACTACTGCCCCATCGGCGCCATCCTGTTCGACCATCCGGACCCGTCGATCTTCACCGTGCTGACGGCGCCGTCAGGCGTGCCCGGCACGGCCAATATCGATTTCGTACTCTTCCGCGAACGCTGGATGGTGGCCGAAAACACCTTCCGCCCGCCCTGGTATCACAAGAACATCATGTCGGAGCTGATGGGCAACATCTACGGCCAGTACGACGCCAAGCCGCAGGGCTTCGTTCCCGGCGGCATGTCGCTCCACAACATGATGCTGCCGCACGGGCCGGACAACAATGCTTTCGAGGGCGCGTCCAACGCCGATCTCAAGGCGGAAAAGCTCGACAACACCATGTCTTTCATGTTCGAAACCAGGTTCCCGCAGCAGCTGAGCGAATTCGCCGCCAAGGAGGCGCCCCTGCAGGATGATTACATTGACTGCTGGGACTCTCTGGAGAAAAAATTCGACGGTACGCCAGAAGGAACCTGGAACAAATAATGAGTGAAACGAAATCGCCGGCACCTGAAGACCGTCTGGTCATCCTCGGTTCCAAGGGCGGTCCGGCCATCCGGCCCGGTGGCCCGTCGCCGACCAGTTCGCTGATCGAGATCGGCGGGCGGCGCTGTGTGGTGGACTGCGGCCTCGGCGTTACCCGTGGACTGGTGGAAGCGGGCGTGGTGCTCAAGGACCTAGACCTTGTCTTCGTCACCCACATGCATTCCGATCACGTCCTGGAACTGGGGCCGCTCCTGCACACCGCCTGGACGACGGGGCTCGCCCGCCCGGTGAAGGTCTACGGGCCCGCTGACCTTGCGCAATACTGGGACGGGTTCCTGAAATCCATGCGCTACGACATTGACCTGCGCATCGAAGACGAAGGCCGTCCGGACCTGCGCAGCCTTGTCGAGATCCATCTGCTGGGGGAAGGAAACGTGCCGCTTGGAGACGACACGCTGACCGTCCGGGCCTTGCGCGTCGACCACCCGCCGGTGACCGACTGTTTTGCCCTGCGGTTCGAGACCGCCGACTGGTCCGTCGTCTTCTCGTCCGACACGGCCTATTTTCCCCCGCTTGCGGAGTTCGCAAAGGGTTGCGATCTTCTGATCCACGAGGCCATGCTGGAACGTGGCGTCGACAGGATCGTTGAGATAACCGGCAACGGCGAGCGCCTGCGCGAACACCTGCTGGCGAGCCACACGATGGCGCCCGACGCGGCAAGGATCGCAACGGCGGCAGGCACGAAAATGCTCGTGCTCAATCATCTCATCCCGGCGGATCTGCCGGGCTTTGAAAAAGAAGAATGGCTGGAGGCGACAAAGGCCTTCGCGGGAGAAACCATCGTCAGCCGGGACGGACTGGCGATCAAAAGGAGCTGAAACCTCATGAAACTGGCATCGCTCAGGGACGGCAGCCGCGACGGCAAGCTGGTGGTGGTCAACGACCGGCTCACCTATTGTACGGAGGCAGGCCACATCGCGCCGACCTTGCAGGCGGCGCTGGACGATTGGGATCGTGTCGCGCCGGAACTGAAGCTCCTGGCCGAAAGCCTCTCTCATGAAGCGGTGCCGATGATCCGCTTTCACGAGCACGACGCCCTGTCGCCGCTGCCGCGCGCCTATCAGTGGGCCGACGGCTCGGCCTATGTCAATCACGTCGAACTGGTGCGCAAGGCCCGCGGCGCCAAGATGCCGGAGACCTTCTGGACCGATCCGCTGATGTACCAGGGCGGTTCCGACACCTTCCTTGCTCCGCGCGATCCGATCAGGATGCGCGATGAAGCCTGGGGCATCGACATGGAGGGCGAGGTCGGCGTGATCACCGGCGACGTCCCGATGGGCATTTCCGCGGAGGACGCCCGCGAAACGATCCGGCTCATTGTGCTGGTCAACGATGTTTCCCTGCGCGGTCTCATTCCGGGGGAACTCGGCAAGGGTTTCGGCTTCTTCCAGTCCAAACCCTCCTCGGCCTTCTCCCCGGTCGCGGTGACGCCCGACATATTGGGGGATGCCTGGAAGGGCGGCAAGCTGCACCTGCCGCTGCATGTGGACCTGAACGGAAAGCCGTTCGGCCGCGCCAATGCGGGCGTCGACATGACCTTCGACTTCGGCCGGCTGATCGCCCACGCTGCGAAAACCCGCTCCCTGTGTGCGGGCACCATCATCGGCTCGGGCACGGTCTCCAACAAGCTTGAGGGCGGACCGGGCAAGCCGGTTGCCGAGGGCGGCGTGGGCTATTCCTGCATCGCGGAACTACGCATGATCGAGACGATCAACTCGGGCGAAGCCAAGACGCCGTTCCTGAAATTCGGCGATTCCGTCCGCATCGAGATGCTGGACGGGGAAGGCCATTCGATTTTCGGAGCGATCGAGCAGACGGTGGAAAAGGCTTGAAACCGTTGTTCTCCATAAGTGTGCCAGCACCGAACGCCGATCCGCAGTCCAGTCGAAACGAAGGAGAAAGACCATGACCAAACAATTCGCATCCGCCGGCGACATGAGCGAAAAGGAAATCTCCTTCACCGAGATCGGCCGGGACCTCTGGGCCTTTACCGCAGAGGGCGATCCGAATTCCGGTGTCATCATCGGTGATGACAGCGTGATGATCATCGAGGCGCAGGCGACCCCGCGCCTGGCGAACAAGGTGATCGAGAAGGTGCGGTCCGTCACCGACAAGCCGATCACGCACCTGGCGCTGACCCATTACCACGCCGTGCGCGTGCTCGGCGCCTCCGCCTATGGCGCCCCGACAATCATCATGAGCGAAAAGGCCCGGTCGATGGTTGCCGAACGCGGGCAGGAGGACTGGGAGAGTGAATTCGCCAGGTTCCCGCGCCTGTTCCAGGGCCACGAGAGTATTCCGGGCCTGACCTGGCCGACCACCACTTTCACCGACCGCATGACGGTCTATCTCGGCAAGCGCCGCGTGGACCTGATGTTCCTGGGCCGGGCCCATACGGCGGGCGACATGGTCATTCATGTCCCCGACGCCAACGTCATGTTCACCGGCGATATCGTCGAGTATCACTCCGCCTGCTATTGCGGCGACGGGCATTTCGGCGACTGGCCGCGCACGCTGGAGCGCATCCGCGATTTCGACCTCGACGCCATCGCGCCGGGCCGCGGCGATGCGCTGGTCGGCACCAAGATGGTCAATGCGGCGCTGGACGCCACCGGCGATTTCGTCCGCTCTACTTATCTTCCCGTCGCCGGGGTCGCCAAGCGGGGCGGATCGCTCAAGGAAGCCTGGGACGCCTGCCGGGCCGTCTGCGATCCGAAATTCTCCGACTATGCGATCTATGAGCACTGCCTGCCGTTCAACGTCGCCCGGGCCTATGACGAAGCGCTCGACATCGACACGCCGCGCATCTGGACCGCCGAACGCGATGCGAAGATGTGGTCGGATCTGCAGGGGTGAGCGATGACCACAGCCATTGAATATCTCCGCCTGATGGCCCGCAACAATGCCTACGCGAATGAGCTGCTGTACGAAGCCTGCTGCAAGCTCGACCAGGCGGCCTTCGAGGCAGAACGGGTCAGTTTCTTTCCCTCGATCCGGGAAACGCTCAACCACACCTTCGAAGTGGACCGCTACTATCTCGATTCCCTGAAGGAGACGGGCAAGGGGCTTTCGGTCTTCGACGTTCCGCATCTGAAAACGGCAGCGGACCTGAAAGACGCGCAGGCGCACGTTGACCGCGAACTCATGGCGTTCTGTGATGGGTTGGGTCCGGACGACCTCGACCGGAAAATCGCGCAGGACAGGGGCGAGGAAGGCAACCGGTTCGAGACGATCGGCAACACGCTGCTGCACCTGTTCCAGCATCAGATCCATCACCGCGGTCAGGTGCATGCCATGCTCGCGGGAACGGATGTGGCCCCGCCGCAGCTGGACGAATTCTTTCTGGAGTTCGACCGCCATCCGGTGGCCGGCCGGCTGAGGAGTGCGGGTTAGGATGCGGCCTTGTCAGTCCGCGAGGGATCGCGTCGGCGGGAAAGCGTCAGCATCCCGAGCCAGGCCAGTCCGCCGAAAAGAACAAGTATCTCGGCTGCGACCACGCTTATGCCGATCATGCTCCAGTTGTCGGCCCAGACCGTGAGCGGACCGAAGACCATGAGGGCGAGCGCGACTCCGGACAGAACCGCGGTCAGAACCCGGAACGTCCAGCGGCGGCCTGACGTGAGCAGGCCTTTTCGTGTGAAAAAGTTCATGTCGCACCTCTTGGAGTTTGCAGAAAGTCAACGCGGAGAGGCCAGAACGGGTTCCCTTAAGGGGCCTATGCGTTGCCCGGAGCGGGCAGATGGGAGGAGACCCAGTGACCAAACTGTTTGAAGCGCCGCTTTATCCGTACAAATGGTCCCCGGACCAGGGAGCCGACAATCCGGTCCGCCATCCGGTGGTCGTCATCGGTGCCGGCCCGGTCGGCCTCGCAACGGCGATCGATCTGGCCCAGGCGGACATTCCGGTTGTCGTTCTGGACGACAACGACAAGGTCAGTGTTGGCTCACGGGCAATCTGCTTTTCCAAACGGTCTCTGGAGATCTTCGACCGGCTCGGGTGCGGCGATGAAATGGTCCGCAAGGGAGTTGTGTGGAATGTCGGCAAGGTCTTCTTCGGCGACCGCCAGGTCTACGACTTCAACCTGCTGCCGGAAGAAGGGCACAAGCGCCCGGCCTTCATCAATCTGCAGCAATATTATTGCGAGCTCTATCTGGTCGAACGCCTGCGCTCCCTGCAGGCGGAAGGCAAGCCGGTGGAAATCCGGGGCGGCAACAAGGTCACCGGCCTGGAACGCAAGGAAGACCATACCCTTGTGTCCATACACACCGAGGATGGCGATTATTTCCTTGAGGCCGACTGGCTGATTGCCTGCGATGGTGCCGGTTCGCCGGCCCGCGCGATGCTGGGACTGGATTTCGTCGGCCGCGTGTTCGAAGACAACTTCCTGATCGCCGACGTGATCATGAAGGCCGAGTTCCCGACCGAGCGCTGGTTCTGGTTCGACCCGCCTTTCAACAAGGGCCAGTCGGCCCTCCTGCACAAGCAGCCGGACGGGGTCTGGAGGATCGATCTGCAACTCGGCTGGAACATCGACAAGGCGCAGGAAAAGAAACCGGAAAACGTCATTCCCCGGCTGAAGCACATGCTGGGCGAGGATGTCGAATTCGATCTAGAATGGGTGTCGATCTACACGTTCCAGTGCCGCCGCATGGAAAAATTCCGTCATGGCCGGGTAATCTTCGCCGGCGACAGCGCGCACCAGGTCTCGCCCTTCGGCGCACGCGGCGCCAATTCCGGGTTTCAGGACATCGACAATCTCGGCTGGAAGCTGAAACTGGTCCTCACGGGCAAGGCGCCGGAAACGCTCCTGGATTCCTATCGCTTCGAACGGGAAATGGCGGCAGACGAGAACATTCTGCAAAGCACGCGCTCGACGGATTTCATTACGCCGAAAACCGAGATGAGCCGCATCTTCCGGGACGCGGCCCTGGATCTGTCCGAGCATCATGCCTTTGCCCGTCCGCTGGTGAATTCCGGCCGGTTGTCGGTTCCCTGCCATTACGATGGTTCGCCGCTGAACGGCCCGGATGCCGATGGACTGCCGGCCCGCACCCGGCCCGGAAGTCCGGCATCCGACGCTCCGGTTGGCCGCTCCTGGCTGCTTGACAAGATCGGCGGCGATTTCGCGCTGTTGGGACTGGGCGTCGACGTCCCTCCAGAAAGCGACGTCCATGGCCTTTCCGTCAAGGGCATAACCGTTCCGCTGAAGGATATCGGTGCGGAGCTGAAGGCCCGTTATCTGGGGGACGTCGGCCAGGCTGTCTATCTGATCCGCCCGGATCAGCATGTGGCAGCGCGCTGGACGATGCTCGACCGGCAGGAAATCTCGAACGCGCTGGCAATCGCGCTCGGCAAGGAAGGAACAGGCACATGAGCGAACTGGTCACCACCGCGAACCTGACGGAGCCGGACGCCTTCTACGCCGATCTTCTGGCGGCGCATGAGGGGCTCGGCAAGCCGGAAAGCGATGCCTATAACGCCAGGCTGATCCTGCTGATGGCCAACCAGATCGGCGACCGGGATGTCCTCAGGAAACTGCTCGATGCGGCACACGCCAAACGCGACGACGCATAGGGCGAACCACCTGAGAATGTCAAAAAACGCCGGGCGGCAGAACGTCCTGGACCTTTTTTGGCGTAGCCGGATTTATTTCGGCAGAAAATTCTTCTATTGGCAACGACCTTCAACCTGTTGCCGGCAAAGAGAAAAACGAGCCTGAATTATTTTGCCTGTAGAAAAGACAACAGCAGTGCTCAATCTTTCACCAATTGTTTAGCCGAACACCCCCTTCATTTCACCCATGTGCTGGGGGAAATGATGTCCAAGCTGCTTACACCTTTGAAGAACATTCGTCTGTCGGCCAAGGTCGGCGGCGGTTTCGTGGCGATGGTTTTTGTGGCCGCGGCTGTCGGTGCCGTCGGCACGGTCGCGATCCTCGGTTTGCGGGCCCAGTCGGACATCAGCGCCAGGACGACGGCGGCCATGGCGGGCCTGCAGCAGGTTGCACAGGCGCAGGAGTCCTATCTTGCCGGCCGAAGCCCTGAATTGGCTGAAGCTGCCAGACTTCAGATCGGTCGGCTGGAATCGGCTCTGGTCGCGCTCGATGACGTGTCCGGACAAGGCGGCGGCCACGAGCAGACGGTGGAAGCCATTTCGCTTGTCGGTCAGTTGGGCAGCGAGTTCGATGGCGTGGTGGAGGCGGTAGACCACCGTCAGGCACAGGTTGCGACGCTGCTGCGGTCGGCGGCCGGACTGCAATCCATCGCCGCGCAGATCAACGACCGGATGAACAAGATACAGCGCGACGCGAGCAGCGCGGCCAAGACGGCGAGCGGAACGCGCAACCGCGCCGACAAGGTCGGCCGCATGCTCTCCGACATGGAAGACCTGACGGCGGACCTGAACGCAAAGATCGCTGATGCCGGTGAAGGAAACTCACTTGTGCCTGAAACGGCGATGGCCGTTACCGAAGGAACGCAAAGCCTCGCCAGGATGGCTGCGAAAGCCGGCAAGCTCAAGGTGGACGGCGTCGAGCCCGCCAAGGTAAAGGCCCTGGCCGATATGGCCGGCGCACTTTCCGAAAAGCTTCCGAAGCCGGAAGGTGAGGGGGCCGCGGACGCGTCCGTGCCGGCCGCCCTTGCGGCGGAAGTCGCCTCCGGGCTGTCCCAGCTTCACGGTCAAGCCTCCGCCCTGCGCAAGGTCGTCTATGCCGCAACCGACGATGCCAAGGCCATTGCCGGCAAGGCGACATCGCAGCTTGGCATTGTCGATCTCGTGAACGTGAACGTGAACAAGTTTCAGAATGCGTCCATGGACATCCGGTCGGCGACCATGGAGTTCTTCGCCGGGTTTGAAACCATGGGGGCGGATGAAGTCACCAACAGGATCGAGACCCTGCGCTACCTTGCCAATCTCTTGAAGGCGGACAGTGCCGTCTTTCCGGAAATCCAGGATGCGGTGGCCTCGATCGAAACAGAGGTCAATTCCTACGAGGCCGAATTCGCCGCCATGGTGAGCGCGAAGGAAGCCTTTGACGCCAGTCGCGAAGATCTGGTGGCCGTGTCCGACAAGGTGCGCAGCGTGATTACCGGCCTGACCGAAGCGCAGTCCGCCAGCGCCTACGCGCGAGCGAACACCGCGCTCGGCCTGATCGCGGCGGCTCTGGTCGCCGCCATCGTGGCCGGCGGTCTGCTTGCTTTCGTGCTCTCGCTGGTCATCACCCGTCCGACGCGCGCCCTGACTGAAGCCATGGGCCGGTTGGCCGAAGGGGACACGGATGTGGTGATCCCCTCCACCGACCAGCGGGACGAAATCGGCGACATGAGCCGCACCGTACGGGTCTTCCAGGAAAATGCCCGCGAGCGCATCCGCCTGGAAAACGAGGCCAATTCCCATCGTGAAGCCCAGTACGCCCGCCAGCATGAGATCGAGGATCTGATCGTCGGCTTTCGCGAGGAAATCAAGGGTCTTCTCGGTGCCCTGGACGAGACGGCTGCCGGCATGTCCAGCACGGCAATGGCGCTCGGCGGCATTGCCGAGACCAGCGCCAAACAGGCAGGCGATACGGCCAAGGTCAGTGAAGATGCCAGCATGAGCGTGGAAAATGTTGCCGGCGCGGCGGAGGAACTGTCCACGTCCATCGACGAAATCGCCGAGCAGGTGCGCCGCTCTTCCGACATCGTCACGTCGGCAACGGGCGCCGTTCACGAAACCAACGGCAAGGTTCAGGGCCTGGCGGAGGCGGCCACGAAGATCGGTGAGGTTGTCAGTCTCATTCAGGCGATCGCGGAGCAGACCAATCTCCTGGCGCTGAATGCCACAATCGAGGCGGCTCGCGCAGGCGATGCCGGCAAGGGATTTGCGGTCGTCGCGGCGGAAGTCAAGGAACTGGCGACCCAGACTTCCAAGGCGACCGAGGAGATCTCCTCGCAGATCCAGACGATCCAGGAATCCACCAGGTCGGCCGTTTCCGCGATTGGAGAAATTTCCAGTACGATGGAAGAGGTCAACGGCTATACGCAAGGGATCTCTGCCGCGGTTACCCAGCAGGGGTCTGCCACCAACGAGATTTCCGGAAACGTGCAACGGGCGGCCGAGAGCACCATGGCCGTGACTTCCAACATGGCGAGCCTCGCCCGGTCGGTTGCCGAAACCAAGGAGGCTTCCGGCGAAGTCCTGGCTGCCTCGGACACGCTCAGCGCCCGCAGCAGGGCGCTGAAAGAGGGAATCGAGAGCTTCCTCAACCGAGTGACAGCGGCCTAATCTGCGTTATCGCATGTCTTCATCGGGGTGGCAGGTTTCAACCTGCCGCCCTTTTTCGTTCAGCTGCAGGTCGCCGCGGACCCGATGGACGCAGCCGCCCCGGGCTCTCTGCCGCAAGATCGGTGGAACAACTTCCTTCGCGGAACGGTTTTCGTTTCAATAGGGAGTGTCGAACACTCCGATGGGAATCCGCCCTTTCGTCTCGGTGCCGTGCCGGAAGGCTGAGAGCAATCATGAGGGAGTTGGCCATGCACATATCAGCACTCACGCGCGCGCTTCTCGTGTTGGGAGTCAGCATTGGCCCTGCAGGCCACGGCTGGGCGCAGCAGGAACAGAACCAGGGCGAGCAGCAGCAGGCCGGCCCGCCGGAGGTGACCGACCTTGAGGCATGGAACTACGATGATCTCTATGCCGATGGCTGGAGCGTTGATGCCATGCTCCACGACACCGACGTGCGCGGCCCGGACGGCGACGAAATCGGTGCTATCGAGAATATCATCATCAGCGAGAGCAACAGGATCGTCGCCGTGATCGCCGAAGTCGGCGGCTTCTGGGATATCGGCGACACGCACGTTTCGGTTCCGTGGGACGAGGTTAAGGTCGGACCCGCGTTCGATTACATCGAGATTCCGGTCAGAGAGGACAGTGTTGGCGACTACGACCCGTTGGGAGACAAATCCCTCCTGAGCAGGGACGAAGTCAAGAATACGCAGGTCATCGACAGCGATCTTTTGGCCGGTCCACGGCTTTGGAAGGCCACTGACGTCATCGGCGATACCGCCTTGCTGAGCGACAACACGGGTTACGGCTATGTGGACGACCTGATCGCCGGCAAGGACGGGGAAATAAAGGCCGTCGTGGTCAACACGACCGCCAACTACGGGACCGGGGAATTTGCCTTTCCGTTCTACGGCTACGACCACGGTTTCCGCCCGGGCGCTCCGTATTATGCGCTTCCTTACCAGACGGACGATGCCGCCAATCTCGAGGCCTTCCACAGGGCCCGGCTCGGGCAACGATAGGCCCTCTCGAAACCGGTCGGGACGACGCAGTCGGCAAATATCGAGCCGTTGGTCGCGGGCAGAACAACGGACCTTGGAACTTTTGTTCAGTCGAATTCTTTCCAGCAAAAACCGGCTTTTCGGTACGAGCGGATCTACGGGCTCGGCGGTTTCGCCGTTCCCTGCCGGTCGTGATGCTGATGTGACCGGTTTTGATATTGCAACTCATTTGCAACTAGCTTGACAATTGCGAATGAGTTGCAATATCACTTGCAGGAGTTTAATCCATAAGGGTAATGATGATGCTGAAAAAACTGGTCCTGACGGCTTCCCTGGCGATGTTTGGCGCAGGCCTTGCGACAAGCTCTCTCGCCGGCGAGAAGATGAAGGTGGCGACGACCTTCACCGTGATTGCGGACATCGCGCAGAATGTGGCCGGAGATGCCGCGGAAGTGGTTTCGATCACCAAGCCCGGAGCGGAGATCCATGGCTACGAGCCGACGCCGCAGGACATCGTCCGGGCCTCCGATGCGGATCTGATCCTGTGGAACGGCATGAACCTGGAGCTCTGGTTCGAGCAATTTCTCTCCAACACGGGCGACATCCCATCGGTGACGCTCACGGACGGCGTTGAGCCGATCCCGATCGCCGCTGGTTCCTATGAAGGCAAGCCGAACCCCCACGCCTGGATGGGGCTTGATAACGCCCTGATCTACATCGACAATATCGTGAAGGCTTTTTCCGAGCATGATCCCGACAACGCGGAGATCTATGCCAGGAACGCCGAAATCTACAAAGACAAGCTGCGCGCGACAATTGAACCGCTGCGCGAGGAGATCGCGAAGATACCCGAGGACCGGCGCTGGCTGGTTACCTGCGAGGGCGCTTTCAGTTACCTGGCGCGTGATTTCGGCATGAAGGAGCTGTATCTTTGGCCGATGAACGCGGACCAGGTCGGCACACCGCAGCAGGTGCGGGCCGTGATCGACGGGGTCCGGGAGCACAACATCCCGGTCGTGTTCTGCGAAAGCACGGTCAATACCGCACCGGCCGAGCAGGTGGCCCGCGAAACCGGTGCAAAATACGGTGGCGTGCTTTATGTGGATTCCTTGAGCGAGGCTGACGGCGAGGTGCCGACGTATCTCGACCTCCTGCAAGTCACCTCGAGCACGGTTGCCGAAGGGCTGAAAGCCGCGAAGGATTGAATGCCTGTTGCCGAGAGCGGACCTGGAATGAATGTGAGATCTGCGGCGGTGGCGCCGCAGGCACCTGTTTGCAAAGAGTGAAACTGGAATGGCCCCATGCTGAATGTCATCGAGGACCCGGACGTGAACCAGCGGCCTGAAGTGGCGGACGGCGGGATCTCCGCGGAAGACGTCACGGTCACCTACCGGAGCGGACACACCGCGTTGTGGGATGCCAGCTTTCAGATCCCGCGCGGCACGGTGACGGCGCTCGTGGGGGTCAACGGCGCGGGCAAGTCGACGCTGTTCAAGGCTCTCATGGGCTTCGTGCCGGTTGCCAGGGGAAAGATCCGGATCCTTGGCATGACCGTTCGCGAGGCCTTGCGCAAGAACCTGGTCGCCTATGTGCCACAGGCGGAAGAGGTCGACTGGTCTTTTCCGGTGCTCGTGGAAGATGTCGTCATGATGGGCCGCTACGGCCACATGGGCTTTTTGCGGCGCCCGAAACCGGCTGACCACGAAGCGGTTGAAGAGGCGCTCAAACGTGTGGGCATGCAGGAGTTCCGTCACCGGCAGATCGGCGAACTGTCGGGCGGTCAGCGCAAGCGCGTCTTCCTGGCGCGTGCGCTTGCCCAGGACGGGCAGGTGATCCTGCTCGACGAGCCTTTCACCGGGGTCGACGTCAAGACCGAGGACCAGATCGTCGCGCTGTTGCGGGAATTGCGGGACGAGGGCAGGGTGATGCTTGTGTCCACCCACAATCTCGGTTCCGTTCCCGAGTTCTGCGACAGGACGGTGCTGATGAAGGGCACCGTGCTGGCCTACGGTCCGACGGAGACGACCTTCAACCGCAAGAACCTGGAACTGGCATTCGGCGGCGTTCTGCGCCACTTCACCATCAGCGGCCAGACGCTGCACACCGACAGCGATCAGCGCAAGGTGACCATTCTGACCGATGACGAACGGCCCTTCGTTCAATATGGCGACGAGGTTCAGACCAGCGAGGTTCGCAAGTGATGGACCTGTTGCTGGAGCCGTTCACCTACAGCTACATGACCAACGCCATGTGGGTCTCGGCTCTGGTCGGCGGCGTCTGCGCCTTCCTGTCCGCCTATCTGATGCTGAAGGGCTGGTCGCTGATCGGCGATGCCCTGTCCCATTCGGTGGTGCCCGGCGTTGCCGGTGCCTATATCATCGGCCTGCCGTTTTCCCTCGGCGCCTTTATCGCCGGCGGACTTGCGGCCGGCGCCATGCTGTTCCTGTCGGAACGGTCCGGATTGAAGGTCGATGTGATCATCGGCCTGATTTTCACGTCATTCTTCGGTCTCGGTCTGTTCATCGTTTCCGTCAATCCCATGTCCGTCTCCATCCAGACCATCACCATGGGCAACATCCTGGCGATCACGCCGGAGGACACGCTGCAACTGGCCATCATCGGTTTCGTCTCGCTGGCGGTCCTGCTCGCCAAGTGGAAGGACCTGATGGTCACCTTCTTCGACGAGAACCACGCCCGAACCATCGGCCTTCGTCCTGGCCTCTTGAAGGCGGTCTTCTTCGTGCTCCTGTCCGCATCCGTGGTCGCGGCGATGCAGACAGTGGGCGCCTTTCTGGTGATCGCGATGGTGGTCACCCCGGGGGCCACGGCCTATCTTCTGTGCGACCGCTTTCCGCGGCTCATCATGCTGTCCGTCGCGATCGGTGCGCTGACCAGTTTCACGGGGGCTTACGCCAGCTATTTCCTCGATGGCGCGACCGGCGGCATCATCGTCACGCTGCAGACGCTGATATTCCTCGTCGCTTTCCTGCTGGCGCCCAAACACGGGCTTCTGGCCGCGCGCCGCAAGGCGGCCGCCGCCCTGCGCAGAAGCCCTCCTGAGACGGCTGCACCTGTCGAAGCCGGGTCGTCCCGGCCGGCCGGACCCGGGGAGATGCTGTGATGGACTTCGACACGCTGTTGCTGCCGTTCAACTTCGGCTTCATGCAGAATGCCTTCCTGATCTGCGTGATCGTGTCGGTCCCGACCGCGCTTCTGTCCTGCTTTCTGGTCATGAAGGGCTGGGCCCTGATGGGCGATGCGGTCAGCCACGCGGTGCTACCTGGCATCGTGCTCGCCTATATCCTGGGAATTCCGCTGCTCGTCGGCGCCTTCGCCGCCGGCATGGTCTGCGCGCTGCTGACCGGATTCCTGTCCGGCAACAGCCGCGTCAAGCAGGACACGGTCATGGGCGTGGTGTTTTCCGGCATGTTCGGCATCGGCATCGTGCTCTATGTCTCGATCGAGACCAATGCCCATCTGGATCACATCCTCTTCGGCAACATGCTGGGCGTCGAGCCGGACGAGCTTCTGACCTCCGGCATCATCGCGCTGGTCGTCGGCAGCGCTCTGGTGCTCAAGTGGAAGGACCTTGTCCTGCACAGCTTCGACCCCGCCCAGGCGCAGGCCTCGGGCTTGCCCGTCAACCTGCTGCACTACGGCGTCCTGGCCGCCCTCTCGCTCACCATCGTCGCCACCCTGTCCGCCGCCGGGCTGATCCTGGCAATCGGCCTGCTGATCGCTCCCGGAGCGATTGCCTTCCTGCTGGTGCGTACCTTCGCGGCGATGCTGTGGGTCTCGGTTCTCGTCTGCATGGCCGCGATGCTGGCCGGCACCTATGCCAGTTTCTTCCTCGACAGCGCCCCGGCACCGACGATCATCCTGATCCTCACTGCCGGCTTCATCATCGCCTTCATCCGCCGCCAGGTCGTGACACGGCAAAATTCGATGCGGCGCGTGGAGGCGGAGAAGCTGGCCGAGTGACCTTCGGTTCCCTTCCTGCCGCCTGGAAGAGCCGGCATCCGGGCCGGCCCATCAAAATGTTCCGGCCGGCCCCCGCTGCGCTTACAATTTGGTACACTATATAGATTGTTGAAACCGGGGATCTGCCGTAGAGACCTGAGGCAGGAAATCCTTTTAAGCGTTATCGGCTCGCAAAAGCCGGGTGGAGTGTTCTTTGTCGCTTTGGAAACAGTTCGTGCTGACCCTTGTGGCAGTTGCGGTCGCAGCGGGGCTGTGGGTTCGCTATTATCCGGGAGCCGGGACGCTCCTGGCGCAATGGGGCGTCGACTGGCTGCCGATTTCGGTCGCCAACGTCAGCCCGCAGGATGCCGGGCGGCCGGGAGGCGGGCGCGGCGGACCCCAGGCCACGGTGGTGACGACGCCGGTGGTGGACATCACCATCAACGACCGCCTTTCCGCAATCGGCACCAGCACCGCGCTGCAGTCCGTCGCGGTGACGCCCTTTACCAGCGGCCGGATGACCGAGGTGCTGGTCAAATCCGGCGCCACCGTGAAGGCCGGCGACATCATCGCGCGCCTTGATGCCGACGCCGAGCAGATTGCCGTCGAGCGGGCCTCCAATGCTCTCAAGGATGCCGAGGCGCGGCTGCAGCGCATGCAGGCGTTGCGCAAGACCAATACCGCCACGACGGTCCAGGTCACCGACGCCGAACTGGCGGTCGACAATGCGCGCCTCCAGCTTCGCGAAGCCGAACTGGCCCTGTCGCGCCGGTCCGTCGAGACGCCGATCGGCGGCATTGTCGGCATCCTGCCGATTACGGCGGGCAACTATGTCTCTCCCCAGACGGTCATTGCCACGATCGACGACCGCAGCGAGATCCTGGTCGACTTCTGGGTGCCCGAGCGCTATGCCTCCTCGATCAAGGTCGGCTCGCCGCTGACGGCGTCATCGGTCGCGCGGCCGGGCGAGACCTTCGAAGGCGTGATCAGCGCTGTCGACAACCGGGTCGACAGCGACAGCAGGACGCTTCAGGTGCGCGCGCGCTTTGCCAACGATGCCGACAAGCTGCGGGCCGGAATGTCCTTCCAGGTATCCATGACGTTCCCGGGCGACCATTATCCGGGTGTCGATCCGCTTGCCGTGCAATGGGGCTCGGACGGTGCATTCGTCTGGGCCGTGCGCGAGGGGCGGGGCGTACGGGTCCCGGTAAACATCATCCAGCGCAACACAGACAGCGTGCTCGTCGATGCCGAGCTGACGCCGGAGGACGAGGTGGTGACCGAGGGCATTCACCTCGTTCGCCATGGTGCCGACGTGGCGGTTGCCGGCCGCAAGCAGGCGCCGGCCTCCGACGAACCGCTGAAAACCTCTTCCACCGGAAGCGGGTCGTGAGGCGCCGATGAAAATGGACCGCCTCAAGGATCTCGGCTTCACCGGCCTGTTCGTCCGCCGTCCCGTGCTGGCCTTCGTGATCAACATGCTGACCGTCGTCGCCGGCATCGCGGCGATCTTCGGCGTTGAGGTCCGTGAACTGCCGGACGTGGACCGGCCGGTCATCTCCGTGCGCACCGACTATCCCGCTGCCGCGGCCGAGACCATCGACCGCGAGGTGACCGGGATCATCGAGGGGGCGGTCTCCCGCGTTTCCGGCGTCAAGTCCATCTCGTCTTCCTCGTCCTTCGGCCAGAGCCGCGTCACGGTGGAATTCTCCGACGATGTCGATCTCGACGTCGCCGCCTCCGACATGCGCGATGCGCTCGGCCGCATCACCAACGACCTGCCGGAGGATGCGGAGGCATCGCGCATCGTCAAGGCGGACGCCAATGCGCAGGCAGTCGTGCGACTCGGCCTGACATCCGACCGCATGTCGGTCGAAGACATGACCGTTCTCGTGGAGGAGGAGATCGCCGACACGCTGGCCTCCGTCGCCGGCGTCGCCGATGTCCAGGTCTACGGCGACCGGGACAAGATCTTCCGCATCGATATCGACCAGGCCAAGCTGGCGAGCCTCAACCTCACCATTGCCGATGTCGCCAGCGCCCTGTCGTCCATGGCCTTCGACACGCCGGCCGGATCGCTGACCAGCAACAACCAGGACCTGATCGTGCGCGCAACCGCCGCGATCAGCACGCCGGAAGCGTTCGAGAACATCATCGTCAACAGCCGGGCCCGGCTGCGGGACTTCGCCACGGTGACGCTCGGGCCGGATACCGGCCAGACCCAGCTTCGCGCCAACGGGCAGGCGGGCATCGGCCTCGGCATCATCCGCGCCGCGCAGTCGAACACGCTGGAAATCTCCGAAGGCGTCCGCGCCATGGCGGCCAGGATCCAGGAAAACCTGCCCGACGGCACGACCATCGAGATCACCAGCGACGACGCGACCTTCATCAACGGCGCCATTCACGAGGTGGAGATCGCGCTTGCCATCGCGGTCAGCATCGTTCTCCTGATCATCTTCATCTTCCTGTGGGACTGGCGCGCCACGATCATTCCCGGCGTCTCGCTGCCGGTGGCCCTCATCGGCACATTGGCGGCCATTTACCTTGCCGGCTTCTCCATCAACATCCTGACCCTTCTGGCGCTCGTGCTGGCGACCGGGCTGGTCGTGGATGACGCCATCGTGGTTCTGGAGAATATCGTCCGGAGGCGCAACGAGGGGATGGGCCCGCGCGCGGCCGCCGTGCTGGGCACGGAAGAGGTCTTCTTCGCCGTTCTGGCGACCACCGCGACGCTGATCGCCGTCTTCGTTCCCCTGTCGTTTCTTCCCGGTCAGACGGGCGGGCTGTTCCGCGAGTTCGGCTTCGTGCTGGCCATTGCCGTGTTCCTGTCGTCCATCGTCGCCCTGTCCCTGTGCCCGATGCTCGCATCGCGTATCCTGAAGACCGGCGAGGATCAGGGCGGTGACGGCAAGGGCAACGGCCACAGCGGCCCCGTCGGGGCCGTGGGACGCTTCCTGACCGCTCTCTACCGGCGGACCCTCCATGCCTGCCTGGATGCGCCGGTCGTCGTCGTGGCGGTCTCGCTGCTCTTTGCGGCCTCGGCGGGCATCCTGTTCGGGACGATCAAGTCTGAGCTGACCCCCACGGAAGACCGCTCCATCGCCTTCATGCGCGTCTCGGCGCCGCAAGGCGTCAGCCTGGACTATCTCACCCAGAAGATGCGGGAGATCGAAGTTCTGCTGGAGCCTTATCGCGACGCCGGCGAGATCACCAGCACGTTCTCCATCGCCGGAACGGGCGGCTCCAAGAACAGCGGCTTCATGGTGATGCGCCTCGCCCCCTGGGACGAGCGGATCCGCTCGCAGCAGGACATCCTGTCGGAGGTGAGCGCACTCGTCCGCGAGGTTCCGGGCGTGCGCGCCTTTGCCTTCCAGCCCAACAGCCTGGGGATCCGCGGCGCTGGTTCGGGCCTTCAGTTCGCGGTCGCCGGCAGCAACTACGCGCAACTGGGCGAGGCCGCGGAGCGGATCATCGCGGCGATGGAAGAAGAACCCCGCTTCCGCCAGGCGCGCCGGTCGACCGAGGCCACGCAGCCGCAGCTTTCCGTGTCGATCGACCGCGAGCGCGCCTCGGATCTGGGCATCGACATCAACGGTCTCGGCGCGGCCATGCAGGCCATGCTCGACGGGCGCAAGATCGGCCAGGTGTTCATCAACGACCGGGCCTTCGACGTGAAGTTCGTTTCCACCACCAATCCGATCAACGACCCGACGGATATGGAAAACATCTTCATCAAGACCGGGGACGGCCGGTTCGTCCCGGTCTCGACCATCGCCACTCTGGTGGAAAAGGCGGTTCCGCCGTCGCTAGAGCGGGAACAGCAGCTCCGCGCCGTCGCCATCACGACAAGCCTTGCGCCGGACTTCGCCCTTGGCGATGCCTATGAGCGGGCGCTGGAAATCGCCGGGCCGCTTCTGCCGCCCGGGGCGCGCATCATCCCGCTTGCCGAAACGGCGACCCTCGGCGAACAGTCGTCCTCCATGGGCCGCACATTCGGCTTTGCCATCATCATCATTCTTCTGGTGCTGGCGGCCCAGTTCGAAAGCTTCGTCAGCGCGATCATCATCATGGCGACCGTGCCCCTTGGCCTTGCCTGCGCCGTGTTCGCCATGCTGCTGACCGGCACGACGCTGAACGTCTATTCCCAGATCGGCCTCGTGCTTCTGGTGGGGATCATGGCCAAGAACGGCATCCTGATCGTCGAATTCGCCAACCAGTTGCGCGACCGCGGGCAGGGGGTGCGCGAGGCGATCGAGAATGCCGCGAACATCCGCCTCAGGCCGGTGATGATGACCATGATCTGCACGATCGTCGGCGGCCTGCCGCTGATCATGGCCAGCGGCGCCGGCGCGGAAGCCCGCATCGCGCTCGGCTATGTCATCGTCGGCGGCCTCGGCCTTGCAACGCTGTCGACGCTGTTCCTGACGCCGGTCGCCTATCTGCTCCTCGGCCGCTTCATCACCCCCGCCGTCAAGGAGGAGGAACGCCTCCACCGGGAAATCGACGCGGCACAATCCCTCGGCCGCACACCGGGGGAATAGCGGGACGGGAACGTTTGAAACAAGAAGCCGCCTCCCGCTCGCCTACCTCCCCATCGTCATCCCGGCCAAGCGCCAGCGCGAGCCGGGATCGGAGAGGCACAGGCATTCGCGTTCCACCCGACAGACCTCGGCGAACTCCACTTCACTACTCCCGTGAAGACAACCCGGCAGTCCGCCCTCAGTCCACGCCGCCCTTGCGGCCCTTGCGCACGACGTCGTCCAGATCGACGCCGTTCAGGGCGCCGACATGGTCGCTCAGCATCGGCACGTAGTCTTCCTCGTGCCCGGTGGCGACGGCCTGGGTGTAGTAGTGCTTTGCCGCCCCGGCCATGATGTTCACGACATTCGCGTTGGCGGCCATGTCGTTCAGGTAGCGGATGTCCTTGGCGGCATTGGCGATGGAGAACTTGTGGGCGTCCCGGTTGCGGTCGACCGCGTAGGACATGAACGTGTCGAAGAAGCCGCAGCCCATGCGGCTGGGGGCGATCACGTCCCGGATGGTCTGCGGCGAAATCCCCACCCTGGCGCCGAGCACGAGGGCCTCGGAGTAGAGGGCCCCGTAGGACAGGCTGATGAAATTCATCAGGAGTTTCATCTTGTGGCCGGCGCCCGCCGGCCCGATGTGGTTGACGGTGCCGGCCCAGCACTCGATGACCGGGCGAATTCTTTCCAGGATGTCGTCATCGCACCCCACCATCGCAATCAGCTGCCCCGCCTCGGCCTGCACGGGCGTGCCGCCCAGGGGCGCGTCGACGAAATGCCCGCCCTTCTCGCCAAGCTCCGCCGCCAGTGCCTCTGTCGAGGCCGGGTCGGCGGTCGAGGTGTCGATGACGATCAGGCCGGGCCGGGCGCCGGCGAGGATGCCGTCCGGGCCGCGCATGGTCGCTTCGATCTGCGGCGAGTTCGACAGGCACAGGTGAATGATATCGCATTTTTCCGCCATTTCGCGGGGACTGGCGGCCTCCTGCGCACCCTGCGACACCAGGCTTTCCACCGGCGCGCGGTTGCGGCGGCCCTTGACCCACAGGTCGTAGCCGCCCTTGCGGATATTGCTTGCCATGCCGAGGCCCATGAAGCCGAGGCCGATGAAGCCGATAACGTCGCTCATATGTCTCATCCCTTGTTCTGAAATCGTGCCAGCCAGGACATGTCCGGGTCCGGGTCGCCGGCCGGCAGGTATTCGGCGCCGATGGGCCGCTCCCAGCCGAGTTCGGCCAGCCGGGACAGGACACTAGCGTAGTCCAGTTCGCCGTGGTCCGGAATTCCGCGGTCCGGGACCGAGGCAATCTGGATATGGCCGATGACCGGCAAGAGGGTCTCCAGGCGCCGGATCACATCGCCCTCGATGATCTCGACATGATAGCAGTCGAACATCAGCCGCAGGTTCGGCTGGTCCACATCGTGGATAATCTCCGCCGCCAGGGCGGTGCCGTTCAGGAAATAGCCGGGCGCATCGCGGGGGTTCAAGGGCTCGATCAGGATCATGATGCCGTCCGGCGCGGCCTTCTCGCATGCATAGGCGAGATTGACCTCGAACGTCGTGCGCGCGCACGGATCCTTCGTGTTTCCGGCCATGACATGCACGGCGCCGGTCTTGGTTTCCCGCGCATAGGCCAGCGCCTCGTCGATGGCCGCCCGGGCCTCCTCCTGCCGGTCGGGCAGCGCGGCAAGGCCGTTGTCGCCGGCCGTGACGTCGCCGCGCCTGGTGTTCAGCCCGAGCATGGCAAGGCCCGTCTCCTCCAGCGCGGCGCGTGTCTCGGCCGCCGGATCGCCATAGGGAAAGTGACACTCGACGGCGTCGAAACCGGCGGCCTTCGCCGCCCGGATCGCATCGGGCAGCGAGCGGTCGGCCCACAGAAAACCGAGATTGGCAGAAAATTTCATGTGTCCCCCCGATCCTGAAACGAAGCCCCGGCGCGAAACCTGGCCTCCCTGGCCATCCGGGGCCCCAAGCCTCGGGTGTTAACCCTCCAAGTGAAACAGAACTTTGCTCCCGGGTCCATCCGCCATGGTGCCTCACGGCCCATGCCGGCTTTCCGGAACAAGGGATTTCGGCGGCCAGCCGGGCGGGGGAGAGGGGCGGGAGGGGAATAAGTTTTGCCTCGTGCAAGCAAGCCGCGCCGCAACGAACCGTCGCCGCGAGACCTGCCGCGTGCACGGGCCGCAGCCGTGCGGATTTCCGCTGACCGCAACGGACGTGAAAAGTCACGAAAACAAAAGGGAATTGTGCAAAGTGGAAAATGGTCGGAGTGAGAGGATTCGAACCTCCGACCCCCTCGTCCCGAACGAGGTGCGCTACCAGGCTGCGCTACACTCCGACTAGATCTATGGGTTCAAGCCGAACCCAACGGGAACAGCGGGCAACGCCGCGCCGTGTGGAGGGTCATGTAGCAAAGCTGACCTGTTCTCGCAAGAGCTTTGGCCGGCGCTGCCGCATTTTTTTGAAACGGCGAACGACATCAGCGGAACAAGCCGCACAGGGGCTGGTTTTGGGCTCGGTTTGGGTCCGGTTTGAAGCCGGTTTTGCGCGCCGGGGCGGCCGCCTCATGGCGCAACCGGCGCCGAAGGCCGGCGGTTCCGCGAAGGCCCCCGAAGCAACTGGGGAAAACCGGTCTGAGCCGTCAAAAGATTGCGCGGGGCAAGACTTGCGCTTCCCAAAAGGGACCGCTATACAGCGTTCCCACGGCCTTGGGGTGTAGCCAAGCGGTAAGGCAGCGGTTTTTGGTACCGCCATGCGCAGGTTCGAATCCTGCCACCCCAGCCAGTTCCATTTCTTTTCCGAAAATTTGGTTCTTTTCAACGGCTTATGCTGTGCGTAATGTACAGTATGGAAGGTTTCCTAAGAGGGAAGTAGCCACTTTATGACTTTGATCCTAACCATTCAAACTAGGGGGTCAATTTGGTTGGTCGCAGACAGACGGCTTTCCTTTGAACGTGGACCACCGAAAGATGATGCGGTTAAAGCGACGGTTGTCGATGTCTTCGATGGGATTGCGATAATTGGCTATGCTGGGCTCGGAGCAACTGTTTTAGAAAATCAGCCGTCGCAATGGATTAGCAATGTTCTACGTGGCCGGCATCATCCAATTGAGCAGATGCTAGATGTGATTGCAGACGCGATGAAGCGAGAGTTTCCGCCACACCTCAACAGTTTTCGCGATGTGAGGGATCGACAGCACAGATTTTTGATAGCTGCATTCGTGGGCGATAGACCGTGCGCTTACACCATTGATCTTGTCTACTCTCAGACCGGCTACGTTTTTCGCCGTGGCAACCACATCATGGGGGAGACTCTTCAACCGTTGAGAATCCCACCTCCTGTGGGACTTGCGGGATCGGGAGCCGCTTGCCTGGAGAGACAAACAGACTGGGTGCGTCCAACTCTCAGTCTTGTAAATGCTTACAATAAAAAGAAAATTTCTGCTGTCACTGTGGCGGATCAATTAGCGCGAGTTGCCTACTTCTCACACACAGAAGAAAGGAAAACCGTTGGGCCGGGCAGCATTGTCATATGGCGAAACAGCAAGAAGGGCTTGCAGAAGGGCGGAGGAAGCCAACTGTACTATGCCAACAATAAAAGTGCTTCTGCCTCTTCGAACGTACCGTCCATAATGAGGGGATGGGATATGTCCGCAACGTCAGATGTCCTTATGCGGCACGTGACACCCCACCTAAAAAAGATGTTAGAGGCGGCACAAAAGGGAGCACCCAAACCCAATCTCGATGGCTTGGAGGAGGATATTAATAAGGAGCTTTCACAACTTCCATCTGATCCTGATGACAAGCTGTGTTGACAAGGTGACGGAATTTCCATCGAAGTCCGCCAGACGCAAAATCAACTGTGAGTTGGCACTTTATGTGTTCCCACCTCAGATGCCCCCTCAGACTGGTCGAGTTTCCCCAATCCTGCAGAACTCCGCGATTTTTGCCGAGGTGGGAACTCGCTTCAAGAATAGTGTTTCAGTTTCCACCTTGAAATTGCGCCCCTGTTTTCGCTTGGCTCTTTCAGAAACAGCAGAAAATCGCGAAATACCGCTCAATCCCACTTAATCCCGGAAAAGCCCTCAGTTCCAAGTGCTCTCGCGCTTCCGTATTGTTCGCGTCGTCAAGCCAACAGTCCGACGCGACACTGTTACGCAATATTGGGTAGTGGACGTGGGGTTTCAATTTCTGAGAGGGCTTTCAAAAGGTTCTTGGCATCTGCGAGACGGTTCCCAATAGCTTTTTCGGGCTTTCTACGGGCTGTTTCTGCCCAAGGGTCGTCAAATCCCTCTTTCGCGAGAAAGACGGCGGTAGCTGCGAGTTCAAGAACAATGGAATCCGACCTTGCAGCTGTGCTGGCAAATTGACGTCGGACATCAGAAGCAGGAGCGAGGTCGTGTGGTCTATCTGCTTCGAAGATTGAGTATGTTCCGCCCCACGTTGTCGGAGACTCAGTCTCCTTCAACTCGCCAAAAAGTGCTCCCAAGCTTGCTGCGCTAGCTAAGTCTTCACAGTAAGGACCGTAATGTTTGTAATAAAAAGACAATCCGTCTTCCATTCCGGTTACCGTGAGAAGATACGCGATTTTTTGCAGACGGGTCCGCCCAACAACGCGTCCACCGGCATCCGCAACAATAGCTGCAACTTTTTTGGAATCACTCAGTGACATGCTTGGACCTCCCCTTGAATAATTGCGTTGATAGTCGACAAGGCGTCAAGATCACCGGGGTCATGATACGCACGGAAAAGCTTGAATTCGTCGAGATTAGCGACAACGCGTGAACGTTGCTTCAAATCTACGAGTTTGCCTCCGTCGGTGCGTACATTAATTCGTTCAGTTGGCCCTATTGATCCGGCGCCATCCTTATACGGAGAGCGTTCGGCTTCATCGACAAGGATACGATGAATCTCCCCAGATTCACGCTGGTTCCATTCGGTTAATTTTTCGTTTACTTTTGCGCAGCAGGTTTCGATTTTTGCTTTTTTCTCAATATCGCCAGTGCTTTCAGGGTCGAATTCGTGACTAATACGAGCCCGAATATCAACACACTTGAAGAGTTTCCGGTCACGCAGTCGAAGTGCAAAGGATCTTATCAAATTGTCCTTCGCTTCTGCCATCAAGGAGAGCGCACCCCAAACAACAGAATCGTCTAGACAAAGAGCGATATCTAGATTTTCAGGGTCACGAGCAAATTGGACGAGAGGATGCTGAACTGGCAAGCCAATTTGTTCAATGCTCTCATCTCTTGTGAGGTGTACTATGCGGATCAATAGTTCTGTAAAAATTTTCTCTGCGCCACGCGTAGTTTTATGGAAATAAACCGTTGGATATAATTGAAATAGGCCAAGAACGTAGGCTTCCGCAGCGTGAATGGCTTTGGGGCCGATCACAAAAGTGTCAACAGTTCCTGTCTGTTCATCATCAACACCAGTGGGGATCGAAGCTATTTCTAAGTTAGCAATTAGCCACTCGAAGTCGATTGCCGCATGTTGGCTTCCTGACATCAAACGGTCTCGCCGCATATAGTCAAGCCGGTCAGCATCAAACTGACTCGAAACCACGGCATTGTGAACGGTAATTTTACCCTCTTTTTTGACCATATCAGCGACATCAATTGCGAAGCCGCTTCCCATCTCATTCAAGATGTCTGCAACTTCGCCGTCCCGAATAAGTAAATCGCTCACGTGTTCATGGTCAGCAAGTTTGAGGCTAAGCCTTTTTCCAACCGTTTCGAAGGCATGGCTAAAGGGGCCATGTCCTAGGTCGTGAACAAGTGCGGCTGCCAAGGCACAGTTCTCTCGGCTATCTTTTCGCGGGCCGGCGGACCTCACGACCTCCATCAATTGTCTAGCAGTATGGAATACACCGACGCTGTGCGCAAAACGGGTGTGGCTTGCCCCTGGGTACACGAGCTCAGAAAATCCAAGCTGTTTGACGCGACGTAAGCGTTGAAACGGTCGAGTTTGCAGGACGCGCCAAAGATTGTTTTCAAGTTCACTATCCGCCTTGAACTCGATCAAATTGTGTAAGGGATCACGAATGCGCTGAACTGTCATAGGAGACGAAATACGAGATTCGTTACGAGTCCACCACTTTTGATTTGCAGATTGTGAATTCAAGCAACAGTTGTCAGTGCTGAAATTGAGAGTGTGATAGCCAACATGTGCTTGAGTATGCCGGCGACATTTTATGAAGTCGGCGTTATTAGAAGATTCGGGTGGCAACAACTGTATGTCCTCATGGATGAGAACAAACATAGAACAAATTGTTCGGCTTTTCCAGTATGAGAAATTTGAAATTCTCCTGGCCTTTTCGATAGGCGGGCCATTTTACCCCAGGGGATGCGGCACTGGTTGTCCTAGCCAGAAACAACCCGTTAGAGTGTGCGCATCGGGAACGCGTATTAGTAACCCAACTCCCAGTCCATGATACCTCTAGAAGGCCGCGCACGACAAAGCAAAGGGAGACAACGGCAGTCTCTTGTCGCATATCATAAGGTGGCAGGGTCTCAGCTAAAATTGGAATTAGTTGCTAAATTGAAACTGCACGTTCTTGCGAGCTACGGGTCCGAAATGGAACGCCTGCAAAGCGGATCAACCGTTCATTCGCCAGGGGGTCGGGCCTCCATTGGTAGAATGAAACCCCATGGCGTCTCCCGTTCTACCCCTGCAATCCGAAATCCGAGCTTCGTGTAGACCGTGACGGCCCTTGTATTCGCCGGATGCGGATCGACGGCGATTACGGGAGCGCCGGCGGTAAACAATACGTGCATTCTTTGTCGAATGAAGGCTGTGCCATGGCCGCGGCCGATCATCGCCGGGTCACCGATATACTGGTCTATCCCGCGCGATCCAGGAGGAAGATGCCCGAAATGATGCTCTTCCCATCCATGAACCGAATAGTCCTGCATGTAGGCGAACGATTTGCCGTTCAGCTCTACGATCCATCTTGAAACGCGGGGATCGCGCAACTCCTCTTCGTCGAAAGGCTCGTCGCTGTTCCACCATTCCTGGACATGTGGAAGGCTTTGCCACGTCCGGAGCAGGGGCAGGTCGCTCATTGCTGCGGCTCGAAAAACATAATCTGCCAATGTCATGCTTTCACTCCGCTAACAAAGCCGACGAAAGGCGGCTTCGGGCTCATTGCCGTCAATTGATCATTTCACCGTTTTCGCCAAGGAGAGAACTCGATTCAAGTGCCGCGTTTCAGTCCCGTGCAATTGCGCAGCCGTTTCGCCTGGTCCGGCGGGAAACACCCGCGTTTCGTTAATCCATGCCGGCTGTTATCGTCGGCTCGTCAGGGAGCCGTCAACCTCATGAAACTTGCTCACATCAACCTGGTTGCCCGGGATGCAGACAAACTCGCAGCCTTTTACGTGAATGTGTTCAAATGCGAGAGCCTTGGCGAACCCTGGAGGTTGTCCGGCGAGAGGGTTTCGCGAGGCAACGGTCTTCCGAACTCTGATATCTACTCGATCTGGTTGAAGCTTCCCGGATGCGACATCCCGTTCCTGGAGATACATGAGCACAAGGTCACGCACGACATAAAGCCACCCAGGGTGAATGAACCCGGTTTCGGGCACCTCTGTTTTCAGATGGACGACCTTGATGCCGTGCTCTCGGCGGTCATTGATGCGGGCGGGGCACGGGTCGGGGAAGTGACGAACTTTGGATCGGCGGAAAAACCATTTCTGATTATCTATGCGCGCGATCCGGAGGGCAACATTCTTGAACTTGAGCAGCCCTGCAATGAGCCCGATTGAAATGCCTCTGGTCGGGCCACGGGGTTGACGGAGCGGCTCTGAGAACTGCGCGCAGGCAGTGACTGGGCAAAGGCGACATCGTCCGGGTTACACATCCGATCGCCCCGTCAAAGTGCTCCCAAATCTTCCCTGGAAAGTTTCGCCAGGCAGCGGAGTCTGGTCTCGGGGTGGCATTGGGCTATGCCGAGCAACTCGAGTTTGGTCTCGAGCAGGTAAAGCGGAAAAGCTCTTCCAAGTGCCTGAACGGACCTGTCCATTTCCAAAGCTTCGTTGCGGTTGCAGGTCCTGCAGTAGATGGCAATAGCGCAGCCTTTTTCCTGCAGATCTTCCAGGGTCGCGAAACGATCGAGCCGGGGGAGGGTGTCGCTACAGGCCATTGCTATCCGTTCCGCTCATGAGATGGGGCTGCGGGCCGGCACGAGATACAGGTGGCGCGGTTTTTCGCTCGCTGGTTGGGGTGTTGCCTTTCATCATGAAATCCTAGATTGAAGAGGCGGGAAGTTACAGTTGGGGGGAGTACGTAAGGTAAGTCTTGTGAAAAACCGTAAGGGGCTGAATTGGAGCGAATGGCAAATTCTTGTCTTCGGGCGCCGCGCCCGCGTTTTCTGCCCGCATTCAGCGATAGACCCGCGGAGGCATCATTCGCCGCGGCGGCACTGATCTGTTAGGATCATCTCATTGTCGGCGAAAGAACCACTGGCAGCCGACGACAGAGAGACTGCGATATCCCCTACAAACGGGTGTTTTCAGCGCTCCCGCCTATCGGCAGCAGGAGCATACCTATGTCCAGCATTACAGTGCGATGCCCGTCTTGCGGCGCATCCAACGTCCTGATCGTACAAGGCCTCATATCCGCGTCCGAACAGCTTGCGTGTTCTCAATGTCACGGCATCCTGGGCGAATGGAGTGACCTCCTAAGCAAGGCGTCTCGCGACTCGAGCGGAGACGACACTTCGCAAGATGATCCCCGTTCCGATCAACCGCCCACCTGACTTCACGATCTTCGCCCGTGCCCTGCAGGATCTTGCTGAAAAGCCCATGCCGCGGCTGAAGAGAGCTGTGGTTGCGGCCGAGCGCTGTTCCCCCCGGTGCGCCCTGCCAGACCCGCGCTCGCGCCACCGCCTTGCGGTTCCGGTGCTTTCAAGGATGCCACCATATGCGGCCCTCATGCGTTCAAGCGAAAGCGCGGCATCTGAACCCGGCCGCGTGCGAAACAGCGACCAGGGAGATGCTGATGGGGCAGGATGTGTTTTTTGGCGGCTGGGCCGGGCTGGGGCGGACGTTGCTCGTGGGGCCGCTCGCCTATGTGGCGCTGGTGTTCATGCTGCGGGCTTCAGGCAAGCGCACGCTGAGCAAGATGAACGCGTTCGACCTTATCGTCACGGTGGCGCTGGGCTCCACGCTCGCCACGGTTCTGCTGAACCGATCGGTGCCGCTTGCCGAAGGCGTGATGGCGCTGGGGCTGTTGATTTCGCTGCAATTCGTCATCACATGGCTCTCCGTCCGCTCGGAGCGCTTCCAGGGACTTGTGAAGGCGGAGCCGACTTTGATCATGCGGGAGGGTGCCTTCCTGGACGGGGCAATGCGGCGCCAGCGGATCACGCGTGAGGAGATCGAGGCGGCCATGCGCGAAAGCGGACTGGGCGACGTCGACGATGTGGCCTGCGCGGTGCTGGAGACCGACGGCAGCGTCAGCATCATCGGCAAGAGCTCAGATGGGTCATAATCAATGATGGTTGGTATGAGGCTCACCGGATAGCTCCGACGAGCTGCAATGATCGCCCCTACGCTTGCGGGCAGTTCTTGGTCGATGCGGCATGTGGCGTCTCTGGATCTGAAGCCGTCCGGTTTCGAAGGGCTCCAGCCCGTTTCGCGACGTTATCGCATCAGCATGAGGGCGAGGCTCCGGCCGGAGGGGCATGCGACGCGCTACGCCGACTGAGCTTGCATCACCTCACCCCCGCCGTCTCGCACCAGTCCTCCAGGGCCGTGCGTATGGCCGTTGCGGGCGAGGCGGTGCGGGTGAAGGCCCACCATATGAGGGCACCCTGCCAGACGCCGGCCATCTGCCATCCCAGCCTCTCCATGTGGTCTGGGTTGGCTGTCAGGCGGCGTCCGAGCGCGCTTGCCAGATAGTGACCCCAGGCGGCGCCGCGGGCGCGCAAGGTGGGGTTGCGGATATCCTCACGCAGGAGCAGCAGGCCGTCGGTGGTGTTGTGCTCGGCCGTTTCCTCGGGCATCAGGCGCAGGAGAAAGTCGATGGCCCCGGCTGGGGTGAGAGGCGCCTCGGCGTCGGCTGCCCGGGTCGCCTGGTCCAGGCGGTCCCAAGCGTGCAGAAGCGTCGCCTCCACCATCGTCTCCCGGCTGCCATAGCGCTGCACCAGTGTGGCCGCCGACAGGCCGACTCCGGCGGCAGCGCGCGCGAAGGTAAGGCCGTCCGGGCCGGTTTCAGAGAGTGTTTTCAGAAGCTTGTCGAGGACGAGCTCGTCCGACATCAATTTGGGTCTTGTCATCAACGAATTTATAAACATATGTTCATTTATAAATCAACTGGAGATTCACGCCATGGCACGCATCTTCGGCTATATCGCCGCAAGTCTGGATGGTTTCATCGCGGCGGAAGACGGCAGCCTGGACTGGCTGTTCAAATACGACACGATGGACCTGGGCGAGCACGACTACCGCCTGTTTCTCAAGCGCATGCGCACGATAGTCATGGGCCGCGGCACCTATGACTTCATCGCCGGCAGCCCTGATCCCTGGGCCTATGGCGATCAGCGTGTCATCGTCGTGACCTCCGGACCGATCGACAATCCGAAAGGCCCGCTCGAGACCCGGCACGATGTCGATGCGCTGATCGGCGAACTGAGGGCGCTTGACGACGGTGACGTGTGGATGCTTGGCGGCGGCCGGTTGCAGATGGCTTTCATGGAACGCGGCGCGCTGGACGAGATCGAGATCTATGTCATTCCCGAGCTGATCGGAGGAGGGCCGGTGCTTTTTCCGCCGACGGGCTTCAAGGCCAGCCCGAGGCTGATCGACGCCAGGGCGATCGACCGCGGCTGCGTTCGCCTGCATTATGCCTTCGATCGGTCGGTGGCCTGACCGGCGCGATTGAACCAGAAGGCGTTGAAGGGGCACGGCACAATGTTCCTCAACGCTGCGCCTGCGCATATTCCTTCCTTCGCTGTGCCACATAGTCCCGCAAAAGCCCCACGCGGCGGGGCCGGAAACTTTCTTCACCCCGGCTGAGCTGCTCGATCCGGTTGACGTGAAAGATCCGGAAATCCTGCCGCAGGCGGCAATGGGCCAGGAGCATCATTTTGTCCGCACCGTAGGAGAGGCCGAGCGGCCAGATCTTGCGCTCCGTGACTTGTTCGCGCAGATCGCGATAGGTGATCTGCAGGCTGAATTCCTCCCAGCAGGCCTCGCGCAGCAGGTCCATGTCGATCGTCACCGCCGGCCGGGCGTCGGGCCGGCGCCAGCTGCGCAGCACCGTGTGCATGGCCTGGCGCGCCTGGGCGTCCGGCAGGGTGGCGATGATACGGGCCATGGCGTTGCGGCCGGCCTGGGTCAGGCCGTCGTCGCCGATCTGCTCCAGGCCGCTCAGCGCCAGCATCAGGGCCTCGATCTCGATCCGGGAGAAGCTTTGCGGCGGCAGCGCCGGATCTTCGACCAGCGTGTAGCCGATGCCCGCGGCCCCGTCGATCAGCGCGCCGCCGGCGCGCAAGGTGGCGATGTCGCGATAGAGCTGGCGCAACGAGACGCCCGTCTCTTCGGAAAGCCGCGATGCGGTGACGGGCTGTGGAAGGCGCCGGAGCGTATCCATCAGGCGCATCAATCTGTCGGTGCGGGCCATTTGCTCCTGCCGTAAATTGTCAGCAGGGGGAAGCTATACCGTTCTTATTGCAACTGAAAGGAGCTTTCCATGCCCACTCTCTACCATGCCCCCAACAGCCGGTCCTCGGCCATCGTGTCACTGATTGACGAACTGGGTGCGGATGTCGACATCCGCGAAGTGACCATCCCGCGTCAGGACGGCTCCGGCGGGCCCGACGCGGCAAACCCCCATCCGGAAAAGAAGGTGCCGTTTCTCGTCGACGGCGAGGAGCAACTCCGCGAGCGCGGTGCGATCATCCTTTATCTCACCGACAAATACCCGGAAGCCGGGCTCGGGCCGATCGAAGGCCAGCCGGGGCGCGGCGCTTACCTGTCGTGGCTGTTCTACTATCAGGGCGTGATGGAGCCGGTGATCATACTCCACTGGGCCGAAATGTCCCATCCGGCCTTTCATGCGAGCCTGCGCGATTTCGACACGATGGTCGGGCGGCTTGCCGAAACCCTCGAAAAGCAGCCTTACCTCCTCGGCGACAAGTACTCCGCCGCCGACCTTCTGTGCAGCGGGCCATTCCACTGGTTCAAGGACCTCGTGCCGGACAACCAGGCAATCCGTGACTGGGTGAAACGCTGCGCCGACCGCCCCGCCGTCGCCCGCACCGCGGCGCGTGACGGCAACGGCGCCTGATCGGGTCGATGGATTTCCGACCAGAGCCCTCGGCTTCCATCCTCCTCCCGGCTTGCGCAGCGCGGGCCGGGAGGAAGATCTGTCGTCGCGGGAGGTTCAATTGCTTACGGATGCTGCAGGGGATTCATGTATATATTGAATAAAGTTTTATGAAGGCTTTAAACAACTTTGTGTCACGGCGATTTCACGCGTAGTGATAAAATTGACAATTGAAATAAACGTTTCTGTTGACGAACAGTTAACCGGGTTTGTGAAGGCGATGTTAAGTTGTGTAGGGTGAAGCTTCACAATGTCTGCGGGTTCGGTTTGAAGTGATATTTTCAAGGGGCCGGTGGCGACCCGGGCCCGCAGGTCGGCATCCGGTTGCCGACGCGGCGATACGGCGTTTTGGGGGCTAGACCAGAATATGCGGGCCGACAGTTCAAGGCTGAGGTTGGTCGCTGTTGCGTGGCCATTTGTTGCCATTATCGTCGCTCAGACCCTGCTTGCGTCCTTCAGCCTGCAGGTCGTCTCCTCGCTGAGGGCCTATGTGACCGGCGAAAGCCTCTGGTCCAAGGGGCAGCGCGAAGCGATCTATTATCTCGACCGTTATATCAACTCAGCCGATCCCGCTTTCCTTCAGCGCTATCGCCAGGCGATTGCCGTCCCCCTGGGCGACCGGGAGGCGAGGCTGGCGCTGGAAGCCGAGCCGCCGGACAGAAGTCGCGCTGTGGAAGGCTTTCTCAAGGGGGACTTCACCCGGACGACATTCCCGGGGTCATCATGCTCTTCGAGAATTTCAGGTGGTTCCCGCATATGGCGGACTCCATCGAGGCCTGGCGCAATGCCGAAGTCTACCTGCATGAACTTGAGAAGCTTGCCGGCAGCATTGGCGATCCGGCCGGGCTGACCCCGTCAAGGCGAGCGCATCTGTTGGCTACGCTGGACCGGCTCGACGTGCAGATTTCCCCGCTGGCGAGAGAATTCTCCGACAGCCTCGGCGAGGGCAGCCGGGTCGTCCAGGGGCTGCTGCTCGGGGCGAACCTGCTCCTGGCTGCGGTTTTCATCGCACTTACGATCTGGCGGCTCAACAGCTTCCTGAAACACCGTCGCTCGATCGAGGGCAAGCTCTCCTGGAGCGCCAATCACGATGCGCTCACCGGACTGCCCAATCGGCGTCTGTTCGAGCGAAGCCTGAGAGAAACGCTGAGATCCGGGGACACACAACACGCCGTGATCTTTCTCGATCTCGATCAGTTCAAGACGATCAACGATACCGGCGGCCATGCCGTGGGCGATCATCTGCTGAATGGTGTTGCCGGCGAGCTTACCGCCGCACTTCCGCCCACCGCCCTGCTTGCACGGCTCGGCGGCGATGAGTTCGGCCTGGTCCTGCCCGACTGCCCGCACGAGGAGGCTCAGGCGACCGCGCACAGGCTGCGCAAGATCGTGGAGACTTTCGATTTCTCGTGGGAGGGCCTGCGCTACGCGGTGACGGCCAGCATTGGCGTCGTGCTGCTCGGAGACCGGATTTTCTCGTTCACCGAAACGCTCCGCGCCGCCGACGTTGCCTGCTATATCGCCAAGGAAAAAGGGCGCAACCGGGTTCACGTCTATACGAGCGAGGACGCCCAGCAGTCTCATTTCGCCAACAGTCTGAGCTGGGTCCAGCGATTGCACCGGGCGCTTGAGCAGGACAGGTTCTGTCTGTTCGCCCAGGCAATCGCGCCCGCGGCGGCGCCGTCCGGGCGGTTCAGCCATTTCGAAATCCTGGTTCGCCTGAAGGAAGACGGTGCGCTGATTGCTCCGGGGGAATTCATCCCGGCCGCCGAGCGCTTCGGGCTAATGCCGCTGATCGACCGCTGGGTGGTGCGCAAGGCGCTCGAGATCATCCGGCGCAGAGATCCGCACGGCCGCGATACCTACGCGATCAATCTCAGCGGCCTGACCCTGACCGACGAGAGCTTTCTGGACTACGTGCGCCGCGAACTGACCCGCTCCGGCGTGCCGCCGTCCGCCCTGTGTTTCGAGCTTACCGAGACCAGCGCGATCGCCAATTTCGACGAGGCGATCGTCTTCATGGACACGCTGCGTGAACTCGGTTGCCGGTTTGCGCTGGACGACTTCGGCGTCGGCATGTCCTCGCTGTCCTATCTCAAGCGTCTGCCGGTCGATTTCGTCAAGATAGACGGCAGCTTCGTGCGCGGCATTCTGGACGACAAGTCCGACATGCTGACCATCGACATGATCAACAAGATCGCGCATCTGACGGGCAAGAAGACGATCGCGGAATTCGTCGAGACCTACGAACATCTCCTGGCGCTGCGCTCAATCGCGGTCGACTTTGTGCAGGGCTTCGCGATCGACCATCCGATGCCGTTCGACATCGACGTGGCGGTACAGGAGAACGCGAATGCGGAGATTCTCCCGGAGAGTGCGCTCGTCGGGTCGCGCTGAAGCTGTCCGCAGGACCGGCCGCTTCTACCGCCTCTTGCCGAATGTCGGCTTGCCGGAGCCCTCCGGCCGTGTGCGGCGCACCGGCTCACTGGGATGTGGGGCGTTTTCAGGGCGGATGCGGGCCAGGAAGGCGTCAGGGGCTTCCATGCGCTCGTTGGGGGCGTTCAGCAGGGGTTCTTCGGAGCTTTGCAGCACTTGCACGCGCTCTTTGCCGGTCGGGCGCTTTTCGCCGACAAACGCCACACCGCAGCGCAGGCCGTCTTCCCAGCGGCGCTCGCAGGTGACTTCGTAATCTTCCAGGTCGATATGCAGGTCGAATTCCTTCGGCAGCATGTAGGCCTGTTCGAATTCCAAAAGGGCGCCGCCGTCGGAAATGTTCCGGACAAGGCAGGGGATTGACCGGAGCCCGTCCTGGAAGACCATCTTTCCCTTCTTGAACACGCGTGCCCGGCGCGCGCGCTGTGCCGGGGCAGCGTCATCCGCTGTCTGGCGCTGCTCAGCGACTGGTTTGGTGTCCGGCATTGTCGTCTCGTCTCTTGCTATCGATCATAGGATGGCTGTCAAACATCCGCCGAACTTAGCAAGGAATGCCTTGCCAATCCGTGAATCCATGCCACAAGGCTGCGCCGCGTCCGGAAAAAAAGACTTGTGCTGCCAACAGACTGCCTCAACCGTTTTCATTTCCGAAGATTTCGTGGAACACCATTCCTTGAATTGACATATTTTTTTCTTTCTATTTAGCGGCATGCCCCGGAAGGGGAGCTGCAGGAAATTATTTCGAAAATTGAACGAGTTGGAGCGTTGATGACGGAAGACCAGATATCCTTTTTGAACCGGCTTGCAATTAAGGCCGGCGAGGAGATCATGAAAATTTACGCCGAACCGTTTGACGTCGAAAGCAAGGCGGACGGATCGCCTGTCACCCTGGCCGATGCCGCCGCGGAGAAAATCATCCTCGCAGGTCTGGCGGAGCTGTTTCCGGACGTGCCGGTTGTGGCGGAAGAATCCGTCGAAGCCGGGCATCTTCCGAATGTCGGCGACCGCTATTTTCTCGTCGACCCGCTCGACGGCACCAAGGAGTTCCTGAAGAAGAACGGCGAGTTCACGGTCAACATCGCCCTGATCGAAGACGGCGTCCCGGTGTTCGGCGTCGTGGCCGCGCCGGCGCTCGGCGAGATCTTCTGGGGCGGTGCCCTGGCCGGCGAGGGCGGGACGCGCCAGCAGGCCTTCAGGGGCCGGATTTCAAATGGTGACGTGGCCGACAGCGAGGCAATTGCCGTCAGGACGCCCCCGGCACAAGGGCTGAGCGTCCTTGCCAGCCGGTCCCACATGTCGGAGGAAACGGCAAACCTTATCGGCCGCCTGCAGGTGGCCGAGCAGTTGTCGGTCGGCTCGTCCCTGAAGCTTTGCTGGGTGGCTGCCGGCAAGGCGGACCTCTATCCGCGCCTTGCGCCGACCATGCAGTGGGACATCGCCGCCGGAGACGCCGTGGTGCGCGGTGCCGGCGGGTCGGTGGTCGTGGCCGGATCCTATGCGGATTTCGTCTACCGGGTGCCGGAAAATCCGCACAAGAACGATCTCCTCAACCCGCATTTCGTCGCAGTCAGCTCCAAGGCGCTGCTGCCCGATCTGGCTCCCGCTGCCTGAACGCGGATGGGCGGACGCCAGGAAACAGATCTCGGAAAGGGCCGGCAGCCGGCCGAAATGGAAAAAATGAACATGAATATTCAGTCTCATGGGATCACGCCGGAGCGCCTCAGCAATCTGAAGCGCCTTGAGGCGGAAAGCATCCACATCATCCGCGAAGTGGCGGCCGAATTCTCCAACCCGGTGATGCTCTATTCCATCGGCAAGGATTCCGGCGTCATGCTGCATCTGGCGATGAAGGCGTTCTATCCTTCAAAACCGCCGTTTCCGCTGCTGCATGTGGACACGACCTGGAAGTTCCGGGACATGATCAAGTTCCGCGACGAGACAGCCAGCCGCCTCGGGCTGGACCTGATCGTCTACACCAACCCCGAAGGGCTGGAGAAGAACATCAGTCCGTTCGAGCACGGGTCGTCCGTGCACACCCACATCATGAAGACCGAAGCGCTGAAACAGGCGCTCAACAAATACGGTTTCGACGCGGCCTTCGGCGGTGCGCGCCGCGACGAGGAGAAATCCCGTGCCAAGGAGCGCGTGTTCTCCTTCCGCAATGCCAATCACGGCTGGGACCCGAAGAACCAGCGTCCGGAACTGTGGAACCTCTTCAATGCCCGCGTGGCAAAGGGCGAGAGCATCCGCGCCTTTCCGCTGTCCAACTGGACCGAGCTCGACATCTGGCAGTACATCCTGACGGAAAACATTCCGATGGTGCCGCTGTATCTGGCCGCCAAGCGTCCGGTGGTGGAACGCGACGGCATGCTGATCATGGTCGACGACGACCGCATGAAGCTTAAGCCCGGCGAAGTGATTGAGGAAAAGATGGTTCGTTTCCGCACGCTCGGCTGCTATCCGCTCACCGGTGCGATCGAGTCGGATGCCGATACGCTGCCCTCCATTGTCCGCGAGATGCTTATAGCCCGCACGTCCGAACGTCAGGGCCGCCTGATCGACAGGGACGAAAGCGCCTCCATGGAAAAGAAAAAGCGCGAAGGATATTTCTAAGATGACGATCGCAAACGTCCAGGAAGCTGCCGAAACAGCCGTTACCGAATATATCCTTGCGCAGGAAACCAAGGACCAGCTGCGTTTTCTCACCTGTGGTTCCGTCGACGACGGCAAATCGACCCTGATCGGCCGCCTGCTCTTCGACACCAAACTGATTTTCGAGGATCAGCTGGCGGCGCTCGAGCGCGACTCCCGCAAGCATGGCACGGTCGGTGAGGACATGGACCTGGCGCTGCTCGTCGACGGTCTGGAAGCCGAGCGCGAGCAGGGCATCACCATCGATGTCGCCTATCGCTTTTTTGCGACCGACAAGCGCAAGTTCATCGTCGCCGACACGCCGGGCCACGAGCAGTATACCCGCAACATGGCCACGGGCGCTTCCACCGCCGATCTTGCCGTTCTGCTGGTCGACGCCCGCAACGGCCTGATGGTGCAGACCCGCCGTCACGCCTTCATCGCCTCGCTGCTCGGCATCCGCCACGTGGTGCTGGCGGTCAACAAGATCGACCTGGTGGACTATTCCGAAGAGCGGTTCGAACAGATCCGCACGGAGTTCGAGACCTTTGCCAACGGCTTCGACTTCGAAACCCTGCAGGCGATCCCGATGTCCGCCCGCTACGGCGACAACGTCACCGCCACCAGCGACAAGTTGACCTGGTATTCCGGCCCGACGCTCTTGGAGCATCTGGAAGGTGTCGAGGTCGGCGAACAGGAGCTCGAGGCTCCGTTCCGTTTCCCGGTGCAGTGGGTCAACCGGCCGAACCTCGATTTCCGCGGCTATTCGGGCACCGTGGCCAGCGGTCGGGTTTCGGTCGGCGAGGAGCTGGTTGTTGCCGGTCCCGCCAAGATGTCGAAGGTGAAATCCATCATCGGCACGAGCGGCGAAGTGCAGGACGCCTGCGCCGGAGAAGCGGTCACCATCACGCTGGAAGATGAGATCGACATCTCCCGCGGCGACCTCCTGTCGTCCACGGCGTCCCGTCCGGATGTTGCCGACCAGTTTGCCGCCCACGTCATCTGGATGTCCGACGAGCCGCTGCTGCCGGGCCGTCCGTATCTTCTGAAGATCGGCACCCGCACGGTCACTGCGACCGTTTCGGAGATCAAGCACAAGATCAACGTCAACACGTTCGAGCACATGGCCGGCAAGACTCTGGGCCTGAACGAAATCGCGTTCTGCAATTTTGCTCTGTCCTCCGCCGTGCCGTTCGATCCCTATGAGGCCAACCGGGCCACCGGTTCGTTCATCCTGATCGACCGCATGTCCAATGCCACCGTCGGGGCGGGCATGGTCTGGTTCGCGCTGCGCCGGGCGAGCAACATTCACTGGCAGGCGCTCGCTGTCGACAAGGCGGCGCGCTCGGAAAAGCTCGGCCAGAAGCCCGCGGTCCTCTGGTTCACCGGTCTTTCCGGCTCGGGCAAGTCGACCATTGCGTCGATCGTGGAAAAGAAGCTTCATATCGACGGTCGGCATACCTATGCGCTCGACGGCGACAACGTCCGGCATGGGCTCAACAGGGACCTCGGCTTCACCGACGCCGACCGGGTGGAGAATATCCGCCGGGTGGGCGAGGTCGCCAGGCTCTTCACGGATGCCGGCATGATCACGCTCGTGTCCTTCATCTCGCCGTTCAGGTCCGAACGCCGGCTGGCCCGGGATCTGCTGGGCGAAGGCGAGTTCATCGAGGTCTTTGTGGACACGCCGATCGAAGAATGCCGCAGGCGCGATCCCAAAGGCCTCTATGCCAAGGCCGACCGGGGCGAGATCAAGAACTTCACCGGCATCGACAGCCCCTACGAGGCACCGGAAAATCCGGAAATCCACATCCGGAACGTGGACCGGGACCCGCAGGAGATTGCCGATGAAATCATCGCCTACCTGCGCGAGCGCGGGTTCCTGGAAGGCTATTCTTCCCACGGAGAAGGCATCTGAGCCCCTTCCGGTATTGCGCAAGGCGGTGAGCTGACCGCCATGGCCTTGCAGGGCGTACGTCCCTGCAAGGCCATTTTTCTTACCGCCTCTCGAGCCGGCATGTCACCGCTGCCCGCTCGCGCCGCCGGGCGCCTGGAAAACCGCGTCGCCCGCTTCTTTGCCATTGCCCGTCCGCGCGAAGACTTCTAAGACCGTTCCTCGCAATTGAATCAGGGATTGAAAGGCTTCGGTACGTCATGAAAACCGTTCTGGTGACCGGCTCCGCAGGATTTATCGGCTACTTTCTTTGCACGCGTCTGTTGAAGGACGGGTTCCGGGTCATCGGCCTCGACGCGATGACGGACTATTACGATGTCCGCCTGAAGGAGCGCCGCCAGCAGATGCTGCTGCAGAACGAGCACTTCACGCCGGTGAACGACCGGGTGGAGGCGCCTGACCTGCTCATGTCGCTGTTCCGCTCCGAAAAGCCGGACTTCGTCATCCACTTAGCGGCGCAGGCGGGGGTGCGGTATTCGATCGAGGCGCCGCGTTCCTACCTGGAAAGCAACCTCTGCGGCACGTTCGAACTCCTGGAAGCCGCGCGCGCCTTTCCGCCGGAACACATGCTGCTTGCCTCCACGTCTTCCGCCTACGGCGCCAATACCGCCCTGCCGTACAAGGAGACGGACAAGGCCGACCATCAGATGTCCTTCTACGCCGCCACCAAGAAGGCGACGGAAACGATGGCGCATTCCTACGCCCATCTCTACGACCTGCCGGTGACCATGTTCCGCTTCTTCACCGTCTACGGACCGTGGGGACGGCCGGACATGGCGCTCTTCAAGTTCACCAAGGCGATCCTCGAAGGCCGGCCGATCGACGTCTATAATTACGGCGACATGAAGCGGGACTTCACCTATGTGGAAGACCTTGTCGAGGGCATCCGCCTGCTGATGGACGCCGTGCCGTTGCGCCCTGCCGAAGGCGAAGAAGTGCCAGATGGCGACAGCCTGTCTCCCGTTGCGCCCTGGCGGATCGTCAATATCGGTAATTCCACCTGCGTGCGGCTGACCGACTTCATCGAGGCGATCGAGACGGCGACCGGCAGGACCGCCGAACGCAACCTGATGCCCATGCAGCCGGGTGACGTGCCCGCAACCTGGGCCGATGCGGACCTGCTGCACAGCCTGACCGGCTACCGGCCAAAAACCACGGTTCAGGAAGGCGTTGCCAGGTTCGTGAAGTGGTACCGGGAGTACCATCAGGTCTGAGGCCGGACGCCGGACGCGGGAACCTTACTCCTCCTCCAGTGCGCTCAACGTGGCGAGGACCTTCGACGTGAGATCCAGGAACTGCTGACGTTCGGTTTCGTCGAGATCGGCCAGGGCCAGCTCGTTGACCGCCACGGCCTCGCCAAGCGCGATGTCGCGAAGCTGCCTGGCGCGGTCGGTTAGGTGCACATATTGCACTCGTGCGTCTCCTTCGCCGCGCCGCCGGGTTATCAGTCCGTCCCGTTCCATGCGCGAGAGCGTTGCCGCCATCGTCGGCTGTTCGATGTCGAGACGGTCCACGAGCTCCTTCTGGGTCAGGCCATCCTTTTCCCATAGATACAAGAGCGCCGGAAAGGCCCCCAGGGCGATTCCGTGCGGCTTGATCCTTCGCTCAAGCTGGCGGGCAAACAGCCGCGCCATGTGGTTTACCAGATAGCCCGCCGAAGTTTCGCGATCGAATTTCATGTCTGCACCATCGTTTCCATTCCGAACCGTTGCATAACATAGCAAGCTATGCAATATTATATAGCATACTATGTAAATGGAGGTGACATGATGCTCTCGACAATTCACAAGGTTTCCGCTGCACTTGCGACGGCGACGATCGCGACCTTCTGGCTGTCCACCGTGGTCGCCGAGGCCTTCCTGGACACCGGGGCGGTCGTCATGGTCAAGACCCTGATCCCCTATGGTTTCTGGGTGCTCATTCCAGCCCTTGCGGCAGCCGGAGGGACCGGATTTCGGATGGCAGGTGCGGTCAAGGGGGGCGCCGTCGGCGCAAAGCGCAGGCGCATGCCGGTCATCGCGGCCAACGGCATTGTGGTCCTGATACCCTCGGCGCTCTTTCTCGCCGCGAAGGCCCAGGCAGGGGAATTCGACGGCAGCTTCTATGCCGTCCAGGCCGCCGAACTGGTTGCCGGGACCGTCAACCTGTCGCTCATGGGGCTGAACATCCGTGACGGGCTGCGAATGACTGCCGGTCGCAGACGGCGCGTTCCCTCACATGCGGGCTGATTACTCGGCCTGCTGGCAGACATCCACCCACTTTGCCGCGGTGATTTGCGCCATGCGCTCCGGCGATACCTTCACCGCGGCATTGGTTGCCCCGGCCGCCGGAATGACGATGTCGAAGTCCTTCAGCGATACGTCGCAATAGACGGGAAGGGGCCGCACGAGCCCGAAGGGGCACACGCCGCCGACGGGATGTCCGGTCAGGGTTTCGACGTCGTCAAGGCCGACCATCTTCACCTTGCCGCCAAAGGCCGCCTTGGCCTTCTTGTTGTCCAGCCGCGCGTCGCCCCGGGTGACCACCAGGATCACCTGGTCCTTGATCTGAAAGGAAAGCGTCTTGGCGATCTGGCCCGGCACGACACCATGGGCCCTGGCGGCGAGGTCCACGGTGGCGGTGCTGTCTTCGGTGACGAGGACTTCCAGGTCGGGGGCTGCACTGGCGAGATGGTCACGGACGCTGTCGAGGCTCATGCCGGATTATTTTCCTCTGTCTGGCGGTGGTTGTTCAAGGAAATATGACGATGGAGAATTTGAATGACAACTTGTCATATCCCCAATTTCATCATGGGATAAATTAAGAAGGTGTTTAGGGTAAAATGTTAAACGGGTCTTAACCATTTCTGCCGTAAACGCAGCAGGTAGCGGATGTGGAACAGGGTTCCGGGAACTCCGCTGACAGTTCCACTCAAAGGATTGCCGAAATGGCAAAAGCCATTACAGCTGCTTCTGAAGCCAGCGTCCCTGAAGAGCACCGGGACGAGCGGGCTGGAAGGTCGACCCCTCGGGATGAGATGATGAACGTACCCGGCCAGATTGCGAAAAATCTACTTTTCTGGGGCTCCATCGTGCTCACCATCTATGCGCTTTATGCACTGGTTGCCGCCCTGTAACCGTTGGGAATCACGGGTTCCACCGGCGCCTGCTCTGCCTGCACACTGAAAACGGAAATATCAGCGGTCCGCGTCGAGGCGGCCGGCGCCGAAATGGTGTTCGGGCCGGAACGTTGCCGGAAGCGGGTGCGTGGCCGCGCGCCCGGTGATTTCCGCAACCAGGCAATCGGCCACCAGATGGGCAATGCCGAAGGAAATCTTGAAGCCGCCGGCTGCGGCATAGGTGGCGTCAAGGCCCGGGAGCTTGCCGACAAGCGGATCCCGCTTGTTGCACCGGGGCCGGATGCCGGCCCAGTCGGTAAGCACCTGCCGTCCCGTCAGCTTCGGGCAGAAGGCCGTGGCCCGCCGCAGCAGTTCGGCGGAGCGTGCCGGAGAAGGCGAATTGTCCGAAAAGTCCCTGTCCGAAGTGCTGCCGACGGCCACCGTGCCGTTGCCGTGCGGCACGACATAGAGCCCGTCGCAGTAGATCGCCGGCTTGTCCTCCAGGTCCGCACCCTCCAGGAGCAGTGCCTGGCCCTTTTCCCCGCGCCCGATCCGTTCGCCGGTGAACCGCTCGATCAGGTCAAAGGCCGAGAACCCGCCAGAGACCACGAGAGACCTTGCCCGGATCGGGGGCGTTTCCCCTGACACTTCCACGCTGCCGGTGGCTTCGTCGAAGCCGCTGACGGCGACGCCTTCGATAAGCGTGCCGCGGGCGCGGACGAAGGCGCCGAGAGCGGCAAGATAGGCGCGCGGCGAGACCCGGGCCGCAAGCGTCTCATAGACGATGCCGTGCGGGGCGGCGGCGGGGGCCAGCCAGTCCGCGCGGCTCCCCGCCGGTTCCACAATATAGGAAAAGCCGGTTTCCTGCGGGCGCCAGCGCAGTTTGCTCTCCTGCGCCCGCTCCAGGTGGTGGTCGAGCTTGTCGGTGGTCGTCAGCGGCAGAATGCGGCCGCAGCGGCGGTAGCCGCAGTCAAGGCCGGTCTCGGCCTCCAGTTGGCGGATATGGTCTTCGAGGCTCAGCAGGGCCTGAAACTGGTACTCCTTTTTCGGGTTCCACCGCGCCGGCATATGCGGCATCAGGGCCCCCAGCAGGCCGCCGCTCGACCCCGCACCCACACGGTCCTTCTCCAGGACGGCGACCCTCAACCCCGCCTTGATCGCCGCATGAGCGACCGAGAGGCCGAAAATTCCGGCTCCGGCAACGGCAAGGTCAAAAGGTTCGTCGGAGGGCTGCGCCATGGCGGAATCGATACCATCTGTCATTGATTGCTGTCGTGGGCTCTCTTATGAGAACGCAGCCGCGATGGCAAAGTCTTTGAGGCGCGGCGGACGCTCCGCCCGTTTGTCTCGCCAGGCGCAAAGAGCAGGGTACACGGATAACATGTCGACGAAAGCACCGGATCTGGAATGGCTCGAAGGCGACGTGCCCCGGGCGGAAGCCTTTGACGATACTTATTTTTCCAGGGCCGGAGGCCTTGAGGAAACCCGCCATGTGTTCCTGAAGGGCAATGGACTGCCCGCACGATTTTCGGGCCGGGACACTTTTACGATTGCCGAATTCGGCTTCGGCACCGGGCTCAATTTCCTGACGACTCTTGTTGCGCTGAAGGAACTGTCCCGCCCGCCTGCGCTGACATTCGTTTCCTTCGAGCTCTATCCGATGACGGCGGACCAGCTCGCACGCGCTCTGGGCGCCTTTCCGCAGCTCGGGTCTCTGGCCGCAGACCTGATCGCGGCCTGGAACCCGCATCCGGGCTGGAACCGGCTCTCGGTTTCCGGCGCGGACCTGTTGCTGGGCATCGGCGATGCCCGCGACCTGATCGGCAGGCTTCGGTTGGACGGGCGGGAGAGCGGGGAGGAGGAATGCGTCATCAGCGCCATCGACGCCTGGTACTTGGACGGTTTCAGCCCGGCCAGAAACCCGGAGCTCTGGGATGCGGATCTCATGAAGGCGGCCGCCGGCCTGACCGCACCGGGCGGCACCCTGGCGACCTATACGGCGGCCGGCTGGGTGCGCCGCAATCTCCAGTCGGCCGGCTTTACCATCGAAAAGACCGGCGGGTTCGCAGGCAAGCGCGAAATGGTCACTGGCCGAATGGCGTGAGATCGCCGTCTTCTTGGCTGACGGTCTGCCGCAGCCACAGCCGGAACTTCTGCATGGCGCTGTTTTCCTCACGGGACTTCAGCCATGTGAGCCAGTAGCTTCCCGTCAGGACGCTCGCCTCGAACGGCCGCACGAGCCGTCCCGATCGCAGGTCGTGAGGGAACATGGCAACCGGCACCAAGGCGACCCCGGCGCCCTGGGCGGCGGCTTCTACCATGGTCAGCGAACTGTCGAACATCCAGCCGCGCGCCCGCGGGGCGGGCAGGGCAACCGTCTGAAACCATCTGGCCCACTCATCCAGCCGATAGGACCTCAGGAGCGATCCCCTGAGCAGGTCTTCCGGCGTTTTCAGTCTGCCGGCCGTTTCGGGGCAGCAGAGCGGCGCAAGCGGGGCGTCCATCAGCTTCTCCGCATTGGTGCCGTGCCAGGCGCCGTCGCCGAAACGGATGAAACAGTCGAGCCCGTCGGCGAGCATATCCGCGCGGTTGTTGTTGGTCTTCAGACGCAGATCGATATGCGGGTGGACGAGCGAAAACGCAGGCAGCCGCGAGAGCAGCCAGCCTGTTGCAAAGGTGCCGACCACGCCCACGGTCAGCACCTCACGGAAATTGCCGGCCTCGAACCGGCTGAGCGCGGCACTCATCCGCCGGAAGGCATCCGTCAGCACGGGCAGCAGCGCATGCCCTTCATCGGTGAGCGCGACACCGCGCGGCAACCGCTCGAACAGAGATACGCCGAGCAGGTCTTCCAGGGCTTTCACCTGATGGCTGACGGCGGTCTGGGACACCCTGAGTTCCAGGCCGGCCCGGGTGAAGCTGCACAGCCGCGCCGAGGCCTCGAATGCCCTGAGCGCGTTCAGCGGCAATTTTGAAATGTCCATGATGCTCCTGCTTTGCTCCGGGCGGCCGAAATGGACATGCTTTAAGGCCAAGTTTCATTCATGTCTAACCCCATTATTCATCATTTGCGTAATATCTGCGGCAGCGGCAAGGTCGCTGTGTCTCGACGGGACGGTGAGGGGGGCAAACGCCGAATCGGCTGGGCGCGAACGTTGCTTCCGAGCATCCGGTGTTCCCGAAGGACCCACAGACGATGCTCTAGCCTTTGAAAACGCTTAACTTTTCAGGAGTTCATCATGAAATATTGGATCCGCCGCAGCGCCCTTGCGGTTGCCCTCGGCTTGTCTTCCGCGTTTACCCTGATGCCTGGCACAGCCGGTGCAGCCGGCTTCGACCCCGAACCGCTCGCCCGGACGGTCGCGAACCTGCAGGAGAGCCTTTCGGCCAGGATCGGCGTTGCCGTGCTCGACACGCAGACCGGCGCCACATGGACCCATCATGCCGACGAGCGCTTTCCCTTGAATAGCACTTTCAAGGCCTTTCTCTGTGCCGCGTTGCTGGACATGGGGGAGAAGGGCGAGACGGACCCGGCGCGGCGCGTCAGGATCCAGGAAGAGGATCTGGTGTCCTATTCACCGGTCACCGAAAAGAAGATCGGCACCAGCGGCATGACCCTCCTGGAGCTTTGCGCGGCGACCATCACCCTCAGCGACAACACGGCGGCCAATCTCGTGCTGGAAGACATCGGCGGCCCCGCCGCCCTCACCGGGTTTATGCGCGGCATCGGCGACACGATCACGCGGCTCGACCGCTACGAGACGAAGCTCAATTCCGGCATTCCGGGCGATGAGCGGGATACGACCACACCGGCGGCGGCCGTTGCCAGCCTGCACAAACTGGTGCTGGGCGATGCCCTGAGCGAAAAGGCGAGGGGCAACTGACCGAATGGCTGTTGGACAATCGGGTCGGCGGTTCCACCTTGCGGGCCGGGCTGCCGGCAGACTGGCGGATCGGCGACAAGACCGGTGCAGGCGACAATGGCTCGCGCAACAATATCGGCGTCATCTGGCCGACGGACCGCGAGCCGGTGGTGATCGCCGTCTACATCACGCAAACCGATGCCTCCTTCGACGCCAGGAACAAGGCAATCGCGGAGATCGGCAGCGCACTTGCCGACGTTCTGAAGCCTTGACGAGGAAGCGGGCAGGCAGAACCGCTCGCCCGGACGCGGAAACGCCCCTGCATTTGCAGGGGCGTTTCCTTCGAAGGCTGACCGGGATGGCAGGTCAGCCCGCGCGTGCTGTCGGAGGTTACGTCGACAGCAACACCGTCTGGCCACTGGGATCACACGCCATGCACGCGGGACAGGGGTCCCGGCTGTGCAACAGTTGGCGGATCGGCGACGAGCCGATCCGCCTGCAAGGCTGTCGTGAGGTGGTCCTCACTTGCAATTATCATTATCGTTTTCAGCCTTGCGGTGGATCGCCAGGCGCGGCTTTTGTGGTCGATGGGCCTGATTTCGCGCCTTGCGTGAACAACGCTCGAAGAGGCAATTGGTTTCAGGGAAATTCGTTTTTGTGAGGAGGCAGGGGCCGTCGGCCTTTGACGTCTCCCTCGAAGGTGTTCACCTCGCGCGCACTGCCGAAGCGAACATCCCTTTCAAACCGGGCACCAACCCGGGTCCGCCACCGCCAGATCGCTCACCGCATTTCGGGAACAGCCGTGACCGCCTTGCCCGTGGCAAACCAGCTCTTCAGGTTGTCGACCACCAGTTGACCCATGGCATTGCGGGTTGCCTGAGAGGCCGAGCCCACATGGGGCAGAAGCGTGACGCGGGGAAGCTGCATCAGCTTTTCCGGCACGTTCGGTTCGTCTTCGAACACATCCAGCCCGGCACCGTAGATCGTGCCGTTCTCCAGCGCCGCGATCAGCGCGGTTTCATCCACCACCGTGCCCCGGCCGATATTGATCACGATGCCCTCGGGTCCAAGCGCCTCCAGAACCTCCGCATTCACCGCGTGTTCGGTTTCCGGCCCGCCGGGTGCCACGACCATCAGCGTGTCGCAGGCCGCCGCGAGTTCCTTGAGCGTGGCGTGATAGGGATAGTCGACACCTTTCTGCTGGTGGCGGCCGTGGTAATGGATTTTCAGGCCAAAGGCCTCGGCACGCCGCGCAATTTCCTTGCCGATCCGGCCAAGCCCGAAAACTCCGAGCGTGCGGCCCTGGAGCGTCGCCCCGGTCAGCGGATAAGGGCCGTCCTTGACCCACTTGCCGTCCCGCAGCCATCGCTCGGCCTGTCCGAATTCACGAACCGTCATCAGCAAGAGGCCCATTGCTGTATCGGCGACCTCGTCGGTCAGCACATCCGGCGTATGGGTCACCATCACATTTGAGGCAAGGCAGTCCACGGTGTTGATCTGGTCGTAGCCGACGCCGAAGCTGGCGATGATCTCCGCATTGGGGATCTTCGACAGCAACTGCGCATTGACCTGCCCACCCGCCAGCGCCACGCCGCGGATCTTCGGCCCGATTTCCGCAAGCCGGCCATCCGGGTCGTCCGCCTCGAACAGCTTGTGAACGTTAAAGGCGGCATCCAGCTGCTCCTGAACGATCGGCAGCATCGGGCGGGGCATGAGAATGTCGACGGTTTTCATGGCGTGATCCGCTGGGATTGGGGATTGATGTCTCTAAGACCTGAACCTTACGGGGAACCACGCGCGGAAAAAAGGGCTGATTGGGCTGCAGTAGTACGGCGGCCCTTTTCGAGGCTCGGTCCATGGATGGGATGGGGCGCCTCCTGACCGGAAATCCTTATCTTCGGTCAGTCGGTTCATGCCATATGTCAATTCCCCCTCTGGCTTTCCTGTAGCCAGTTGTAGATCAGCTGCGATCCTGGCTACGCGTTTTCTCCAAAGCTGCACTTTCCTTCTTGAGGGGGCGTGAAACAGGACAGATCTCCTGCACATAGCCGTTCAGCGTGTTGGCGAGATTTGCCTGCACGATAGAATAGTGGATGTACTGACCTTTCTTCTCCTTGCGAACCAGGCCAGCGCCTTCAAGGATGCCGAGGTGCTGCGAGATCGAAGGCTTCGACATGTCGAAACGATCCGCGATTTCGCCGGCCGTCAGTGAACTGTTAGAGAGATAGGCCAGTATCTTTCTGCGTGGTGCTGAGGCCAGCGCTTCGAAAATCTTCTGAATGCTCCCGGCGTTGGCGGCGGACAGGGCGTCTTGCTGGTCGTTCATCGCGGCCTCGTACTGGACTTCCAGGATATACAGTTTCATCAATTAGGTAATTGCCTAATTATATAATCGATGGTAGTTAGCTTATTGCCTAATTAGTGGACGTCCCCTCGCAAGGCAAGTCCCTGCCGGTTGCGGCAGGAAAGTATTCAACATGCGAATTGAGCTCCCGGCACGGTCGTCCGGGACGCGAGATCGCTCGCCTTTTTTGAGGGAGTGAGCCAATGCGCTCGAATTCCGATACCTGTCTGAAAGCAGTCTCCACTGAAAGGGTCCGGTCCGAGGACGGCGCCAATCCGGTAGAGGGTACCGTGGTTCTCAAGCCGTTGAAGGCCGCCTGGATCGCCGCGATGACCTCCGTCGCTCTGGTCGCGGGTCCTCTTACTTTTTCTTTTCAGTCACTGGCGGTCTTTGTGGTTCTGACGGCAATCACGATCTGCGGCGGCCATTCGGTCGGTATGCACCGTTTGCTCATCCACCGCTCATTCGAGACGGTTCCCTGGATCGAAAGAACACTGGTGTACCTGGGCGTCCTCGTCGGCATGGCCGGTCCGCTCGGTATGATACGCCTGCACGACTTTCGCGACTGGGGACAGCGGCAATCCGATTGCCACGATTTCTTCGCCCATCGGTCCGGCTTCTGGAAAGACGCCTACTGGCAGCTCTGCTGCGGCATTGAGCTTGCAAATGAACCCGATTTTGTCGTTGAAGAGAGTGTCGCGCAGGACCTGTTCTATCGGGTCGTCGAAAGGACCTGGATCCTCCAGCAGGCAGTCGTAGCCGTGCCGCTGTATCTTGCAGGAGGTTTGTCTTTCGTGGTCTGGGGCATTTGCTGCAGGGTATCAGTGTCCCTGATCGGTCACTGGCTGGTCGGTTATTACGCGCACCAGCCGAAAGAGCACCTGCTTTACGTCGAAGGCGCCTGCGTACAGGGCTACAACCTGCCAGGGCTTGGCGCGATTACCTTCGGCGAAGCCTTTCACGAAAACCATCATGCCTTTCCGAAATCGGCCCGGCTGGGTTTCATGCCCGGCCAGGTGGACCCCGGCTGGTGGCTGGTGAAGATCCTGGAACGCTTCGGTCTGGCGTGGGGCATCAACACGCCCGAGACACTGGAACCACGGCCTGGTCTGGCGGTGAACGGGGCAAACCGCGACAAGCCGCAGACCGTTCCGGACTGGCTTTGCGCGCTGCCGAACGGCTAGGTGGTGCGCTGTACGGCCAGGGTCGTCCCCGCCCGCGAACACTCCCCCATTGCCCCGGCCGTCACTTTCCCCTAAAAGACCCCGCAGAATTCCTGAAATCCCATCAGTCTTTTCAAGTGGAGAAGCGGAGCCCCATGGCGCGCCAGTTCATCTATCACATGCATGGCCTCTCCAAGGCCTATAACGACAAGAAAGTCCTGGACAACATCAACCTCAGCTTCTACCCGGACGCCAAGATCGGCATCCTGGGTCCGAACGGGGCCGGCAAGTCGACGCTGCTGAAGATCATGGCCGGCATCGACAAGGAATATACCGGCGAAGCCTGGGCGGCCGAAGGCGCGAAGATCGGCTATCTGCCGCAGGAGCCTCAGCTCGACAATTCCAAGGACGTGATGGGCAACATCATGGAAGGTGTTGCCCACAAGCAGGCCAAGCTCGACCGTTACAACGAACTGATGATGGACTATTCGGACGAGACCGCCGACGAAGCCGCCCACCTTCAGGACGAGATCGACGCGCAGGACCTGTGGAACCTGGAAAGCCAGGTGGAAATGGCGATGGAAGCCCTGCGCTGCCCGCCGTCCGACGCCGACGTCGACAATCTCTCCGGTGGTGAGCGCCGCCGCGTGGCGCTGTGCAAGCTGCTCCTGTCCGAGCCGGACCTGCTGCTGCTCGACGAACCGACCAACCATCTGGACGCCGAAACCGTGCACTGGCTGGAACGCCACCTGCGCGAGTTCAAGGGCTCCGTCCTGATCATCACCCACGACCGCTACTTCCTCGACCACGTCACGGGCTGGATTCTCGAGCTCGACCGCGGCCAGGGCATTCCCTACGAAGGCAACTACTCCGTCTATCTGGAGAAGAAGGCCAAGCGCATGCAGCAGGAAGGCCGCGAGAACATGGCCCGCTCCAAGGCGATCTCCCGCGAGCGCGAGTGGATGGGCATGAGCCCCAAGGGCCGCCAGACCAAGTCGAAAGCCCGTATCCGCGCCTATGAAGACCTGGTCGCGATGCAGGAAGAGCGCCATCCGAGCATCGAGCAGATCCTCATTCCGGTGGGCGAGCGTCTCGGGGCCAATGTCATCGAGCTCAAGAAAGTTTCCAAGGGCTTCGAGGACCGCCTGCTGATCGACGATCTCACCTTCAAGCTGCCGCGCGGCGGCATTGTCGGCGTCATCGGCCCGAACGGCGCCGGCAAGTCCACGCTGTTCAAGATGCTGACCGGCCAGGAAAAGCCGGACAGCGGCGAGATCGTCATCGGCGACACCGTTCATCTCGGCTATGTCGACCAGTCCCGCGACGCGCTCAACCCGAACAATACCGTGTGGGAAGAGATTTCCGGCGGCGCCGAGGTGATCTATCTCGACGACAAGGAAATCAACTCCCGTGCCTACTGCTCGTCCTTCAACTTCAAGGGCCCGGCCCAGCAGGCGAAGGTGGGCGATCTTTCCGGCGGTCAGCGTAACCGCGTGCACCTGGCAAAGGTGCTGAAGAAGGGCTCCAACGTCCTGCTGCTCGATGAGCCGACCAACGATCTCGACACAGAGACCCTGGCCGCGCTTGAAGACGCGCTGGAAAACTACGCCGGTTGCGCCGTGGTCATCAGCCACGACCGCATGTTCCTCGACCGTCTGGCAACGCACATGCTGGCCTTCGAAGGCGACAGCCATGTGGAATGGTTCGAAGGCAACTTCGAGGACTACGAGAAAGACAAGGTCCGCCGCCTCGGCGCCCACGCCGCCGACCCGCGCCGGATCAAGTACAAGCCGCTGACCCGCTGAGCGGCGGGCACGGTCTGAAACAACCGAAAGGGCGGTCTGGCTGGCCGCCCTTTTTCGTTGTCTTCGACCGCAGGGTCCGGCGATTTCGGGGGCTGGCCGGCGGAGTGATCCATCGATAAAAACGATGGCGGATATAAAAGAGTTTCGCTGGTTTCGATGGGCCTTCCCGCATAGTGTTCGCCCGAATTCTTGACGGGAGATCTCAATGACGGATCAGCTTGCGCTATTGCCTGACGACTTGCGGGTGACGCCGAAATTCAAGGTGAGCGGCAGGGTGGACGGGCTGTTTGCGACGCTTTCGCCCGAAGACTTTCAGACCACGGCCCGCCAGGTGCTCGAACTGGGCCTTGAAGGCATCCCCGGCGACCGTCACGGAGGCTTCACGCGGAAGTCCGGTGGGCGGGAACCCTGGTACCCGCGTGGCACGGAAATGTGCAATGAAAGGCAGATTTCCCTTCTTTCGCCGCAGGAACTCTCCCTGGTCGCGGAGCGTATGGGGATTGCCGGGATCCGGCCCGAGTGGATCGGCGGCAATTTCCTGATCTCCGGGATTGCGAACCTGTCGAAGGTTCCGCCGCGCACCAGGCTGGTGTTCGAGGGCGGTGCCGTCATTCGCGTGGACGGTGACAACGTCCCCTGCCGCATTGCCGGCGCCTCGATCGCCGCGCACTATCCGGACCGTGACGGACTGGACCTCATGTTTCCCAAAGTGGCTCGAGGCGTGCGCGGTCTGGTCGGGTTTGTCGAAAAGCCGGGAACCGTCGAGATAGGTGAGACGATGACGGCGCACATTCCCGAACAGTGGATTTACGAACGCGCGTGAGCGGATACTCTGGGTCATCTTACAGACCACGGAGGTTCGCATGCTGCCCATCCATCACATGGTCGATCAGGCACCACAGCCGGTCGCACCGTTCTCACATGCCGCCGAAGCCGACGGCTGGGTATTCGTCACAGGACAGATGCCCACCGATCCCGACGCCCCGGACGCGCCCCTGCCGGACGGTATCCAAGCGCAGACCGTGCGCGTGATGGAAAACCTGAAACTCGTCCTGAGCGGACTGGGGCTCGGCCTGGAAAACGTAACCTTCGCAAGGGTCTATCTCACGGAGTTCAAGCGGGACTATCAGGCGATGAACGAGACCTACCGCCAATTCTTCCCGCCCGGAAAACTGCCGGGCCGGACCTGCATCGGCGTCTCCGGCCTTGCCGTCGACGCCCTGGTCGAGATCGACCTGATCGCGCGGCGGCCCTAGCCGTAGCCCTAGCCCTAGCTCTCTTCGTCCGGATCGAGCCGCTTCTGGGAGCCCCAGTCCTCGAGCACGGCGTTCATGTCGTCAAGGACGAAGAACCGCGCCGCATCACGTTCGTAGCCGTCCTCCAGCAGGACGTCGTAGTCGGTCAGTTCATGACGGATGTAGCTGGATGTGGCCTGCCACAGCGCAATGGACGGCGGCAAGTGGCGCAGGTGGCCGGCAAGCGCGGCGGCAAGGATTGCTTCCGCATGAACCATCGGCACGCGGGGCAGCAGGACTCTGAGAGCCTTGCGCATGTCTTTCTGCCGTTTGGTTCCACCGGTCATGCCTCTGCCTATCATCGGCGCGCGCGGATGTGGAGTGGCAATAGGCGCCGGACGGTTGCGCGAGGGGTGCCGACAATAAGGAAAGATAACTATTTTTTTATAAACGAATTGCATTATATCGGATGCATGGCTGATCGTACGCGAACCCGACTTCTGAATGCTCTTAAATCCTCCGGCCCGCAAACTGCGGCGGATCTGGCCGAACGATTGAACGTGACCTCGGTGGCGGTCCGGCAGCACCTGGACGGACTGCGCCAGGACGACCTGGTCGCCTTCGACGATATCAAGGGCTCGGTCGGACGGCCCAAGCGGATCTGGGACCTGACGGCGAGCGGCCACCGGCAATTCCCCGACAATCACGCAAATCTGGTCGTGGGCCTGCTGGGCGGCCTCAGCGACATCTATGGCCCGGAAGGCGTGGAAAAGCTGATTGCCCATCGCGAGGCCCAGAGCAGGCGCGCCTATTCCGATGCCTTGAACGGCGCGTCGGATCTTGCCGACAAGGTCCGGATCCTGGCGGATTTGCGCAGCCGGGAAGGCTATATGGCCGAGGTGGTGGAAGACGGGAAGGGATACTTCTTGATCGAGAACCACTGTTCCATCTGCGCGGCGGCCACCGCCTGCCAGGCGTTCTGCCAGTCGGAATTGAGCCTCTTCAAGGACGTCCTCGGACCTGATGCCGAGGTGAGGCGCACCGAGCACCAGCTTTCCGGCGACCGCCGTTGCGCCTACAGGATTGATCCCCAGATTCAGGCTATCGACTTCAGAAGTCCGAGCACAAAAGATCATTGAGGAGTTTTGGTGCGTGTCAGTCGCAAAGCCGGTTCTCGCACGCTTGATTGAAGGCTATTTCCGGCCCTTTGAAGTGCATTTGAAGCCGCTCGACCTGCCGGTCACGCCTTTGCCGGACAAGGGGCCGCTGCATCTCGTCTGGCATTTCGCCAAGATGTTCCGCAGCCAGCTCGTCATCGTCTCGGTGCTCGCGATGATATCCGCCGGGCTGGGCCTGGCGGGCATCTGGGCAATCGCCTATATCGTCGACGGCGTCACGGCCGAGGGCGTTCAGGCGTTCCTGCAGGCGAACGTACCTTTTCTGGCCGCCATCTTCGTGCTCTTCGTCATTCTCGACCCCCTTGCATTTCTCCTGCGGCAGACCTTTGCCTTCCAGACAGTACGCATCCTGTTGCCCGCCGCCATGCGCTGGCAGGCCCACAAGGCGGTGGAAGCGCAGGACATGGCCTTCTTCGAGGACACGTTCGCCGGGCAGGTCGCGACGCGCATTGCCCAGGTCACCATGTCGGTCCACCGCCAGATGATGCTGGCGATCGAAACCATTCCCTATCTCGTCATCCAATTCGGCGGCTCCTTCGTACTGCTTCTGGCGCTGGCCTGGCCGCTGGCGATCCCGGTCGTCGTCTGGATCGGCGCCAATATCCTGGTCGCCTGGGCCGCGATTCCGGCCTATCTGCAGCGTTCCGCTAAGGTGGCGGCGGCCAACAGCCGCGCGACCGGCGCGATGACGGATGTCTATTCCAACATTGCCATGGTGAAACTGTTTGCGGCCGAGGACACGGAAGCCGGCGCCATCCGCAAGGTGATCGGCGAGACCATCGACACGCGCCACAGCGAAAACCGCTCCTACATCCTGACGGACAGCAGCGTCTATTTCCTCAACGTGCTTATGATCCTGGCGGTCATTTCGATCGGCTTCTGGGGCATGGCCGGCGGCTGGGTCACCATCGGCGACTTTGTCGCCGGCATAACTGTCACCCGCTCCCTGGCACATGCTTCGGCGAGCTTCATCAATGTCGGCCAGTCGATCACAAGCACGCTTGGAACGATCACGGACGCCATGCCCATCATGACCAGCCGGCCGGAAATCACCGACCGGGCGAATGCGTCGGAGCTGAAAGTGACGTCGGGCGCTATCCGTTTTGAGAATGTCTCCTTCGCCTACCAGAAGGACCGCAAGCCCGTTCTGGAGAACTTCAGTCTGACCATCGAGCCGGGCGAGCGGGTCGGGCTGGTGGGGCTTTCGGGAGCGGGAAAATCGACCGTCATCTCGCTGCTCATGCGCCTGCGCGACGTTTCCGGCGGCCGCATCACCATCGACGGGCAGGATATCCGTGACGTCACCCAGGGATCGCTGCGCAGCCGGATCGGCGTGGTGACCCAGGACATTTCGCTTCTCAACCGGTCCATTCGCGACAACATCCGCTACGGCAAGCCGGACGCGAGCGATGAGGAAATCCACGAGATCGCCAGGGCGGCCCAGGCGCTGGATTTCATCGGGGAGCAGCGGGACAGCAAGGGCCGGACGGGCCTTGATGCCCATGTGGGCGACCGCGGGGTGAAACTCTCCGGCGGACAGCGCCAGCGCATCACCATCGCAAGGGTGCTGCTCAAGGATGCGCCGATCCTCATCCTCGACGAAGCAACCTCGGCGCTCGACAGCGAGGCGGAACTTGCGATCCAGCAGAATCTCGCCCGCATCATGGAAGGCCGGACGACCTTGGCGGTCGCCCACAGACTGTCGACCATCGCGGCCATGGACCGGCTCGTGGTGATGGATGGCGGCAGGATCGTCGAAGAAGGCACCCACCAGGAGCTGCTTGACGGCGGCGGGCTCTATGCAGCGCTCTGGGAACGGCAGTCGGGCGGCTTCCTGGCGCTGAACGCGGCCGAATGAAGCCATCCGCGATGACGCGGCCGGACAGCCGATCCGGCACGCCTCCTGTTGATTTTCCAAAACTCAGCTGACAATACTCCCGCATGGACAAGAGAGACCGCGCCGAACTGTTCCGTGAACGCCTTTCCGATGCCTTGCGCAGCCGGGAGATGAACCGCAGTGACCTGGCGCGCGGCGCCGGGCTGGACCGCTCGACGGTCTCGCAGCTCCTGTCGGAGGATGCGCCCCGCCTGCCGAACGGGCAGGCGCTTGCCGCGATTGCGACGGCCTTGAGCGTTTCGTCCGACTGGCTGCTGGGGCTTTCCACGCACAGGGCGCGGCTGCCGAGATTCTCGATCAGGCGGTGCGGGTGGCCGAAACCGATCGCCATCCGGTCGATGAGCACCTGCTGGCGTGGTACAGGGATGCGGCGGGGTCGAAGATCCGCCATGTCCCCGCCAACCTGCCGGACGTGCTCAAGACTGAAGCCGTGCTCGCCCACGAATATGCCGGCGAGACTTTGCGGACCGCCGATCAGGCGATTACCGGCACCCGCGACCAGCGGGCGCTCCTCAGCCGCGCGGAATCGGATACCGAAATCGCGCTGTCGAAGGAGGCGCTGGAGGGGTTTGCAAGCGGCGAGGGCATGTGGGCCACTCTGCCGGCGGCGACCCGGCGCGAGCAATTGCAGGTCATGGGCCGCACCCTGGACGAACTCTATCCGTCCCTGCGTCTCCATCTCTACGGCGCAAACGACCGGTTTTCAGCACCCTTCACCGTTTTCGGCCAGAAATGGGCCGCGCTCTATCTCGGCCAGCGTTATCTGGCTTTCTCCAACACCCGCCACGTCCAGCTCTTCGCCAGCCATTTCGACGACCTCGTCCGCCACGCGGTCATCCGCTCCCACGAGGTCGGAGAGTTCGCGACGGGCCTGGCGAGAGGTCTGGACTGACCGGCTCCACAGCCTTCAACAAGAGATCTGTCTAACTCAAGCCGCCGTTCAGGACTGACCGGCGTCAGCTGGCCGTGAACCAGCGCTCACTCGACATCAAGGGAAAACAGTTTGGAGCTCCAGGGGCTTAGGGGCTGTGCTCAACCAGTTGAGCGCACCAGAGGGTTCAATCCTCAGGTGCGGAGTATTGACAAATCCAGACGTTTGAATACATATGTAGACATATTGATACAGGTGTTGACGATCAGGTGTGTCCATGGCCAAAAGCATTCCGATCAGCGTCAGGCTCAGCGACGATGATTTTGAATTTCTGGCGAGCTACGAGGTTCAGGGCGCGCGCACGCCAAGCGACAAGATGCGCGAGATCCTGAGAATTGCGCGGGAGCGCGAGGAAGGCACACAGGATGTCGCCGCTTGCGAGGATATGCTCAGGTCGATGACGCGGCCCGCCGAGCGGGGGCTGAGGCAATTGCAAAGAGAGACCGGGATGCGGTCCGACTTTGTCATCAAGCTGTATGAACGCCTGCCGGAAATGGTCGCAGAACTCGTTGCCGCCGCGCCGGGGCCGGACATGGGGCAAGAAGAACTGAAACAGTTCGAGGCCTCTTTGTCGGCGGAAGTTTTTGCACTGATTGAGGAAATTTTTGATCTCGGGCTGACGTCCCAGAGCCGGACCTATGATCCGGAGCTGATGGACCGGGGCTTGGAACCAATCCTGGAAATTGCCCGCCTGCTGGTGGAGCGCAAGCGCCAGGCCGGCGCTTGAAGGGATTTCCGTGCGTTGCGGATAGGACTGCGGACTGCTCAAAGCACGAAGTTAGGCAAGAATTGGGCAGAATTCAGTGGCCGTCGGCGGCGGATCGTATTTAATGATTTGATGACCAGCATAGAAAGGTTGGAAAGATGGCAGAGGGTCTTGTTGCACGCGTAAAGCGTCTTGTTTCCGGCGGTTTCAATCAAGTAGTGGATTCCATCGAAAGCGCCTCGCCGGAAACCGTGATGGCAGAGGCAATCCGCGAGGTCGACCGTGCTACCGACCAGGTGCGCGACGAACTGGCCGGCGTTCTGGCCAACAAGCACCTGGCGAACACGCGTCTCGGCACAACGACGACACGTCACGAAGAGCTTCAGGAGCAGATTGTCCTGGCCGTCAAGCAAGGCCGGGACGATCTTGCCGAGGCGGCCATCGCCCGCCAGCTGGATCTCGAAGTCCAGATCCCGGTTCTGGAATCGGCCGTCGCCGACGCCGGCCGCGATGAAAAGGAGCTGGAAGGCTACATCAGTGCGCTTCAGGCCCGCAAGCGCGAGATGGAAGCTGAACTCGATAATTTCCGCCGCGCGCAGCAGCAGACCTCGGCCGACAGCGCCGCGGCCGGTCCGGCCGCAAAAAGCGACAGTGCCGAGGGCAAGACCCGCAAGGCGGAAGACGCCTTCGATCGCGTCCTGAAAAACACTACCGGTCTTCCGGGGGAGTGGCCACAGACAAGGCCAGTGCCACCAAGCTGGCCGAATTGGAGGACTTGGCGCTCAAGAACCGTGTCTCCGAACGCCTTGCTGCCCTGAAGGCAGCCACGAAAGACACTTGATCATGTTCGGCTTCATACTGGCGGATCAGAACACACCTTTTGCGGTCTCGCTCGGACTGATGATTGCGATCGCGGCGGCCGAGGGTGTCGGCACTCTGATGGGGCTCGGTCTGTCGGGCCTGATCGACAGCCTGCTGCCGGATTTCGATGTACCGGATGTTGACCTTCCGGACACGGACGCAGCCGCCTTCGATGCCTCCGTCTCCGGTGGGATCCTGCACGGCGATTTCGAGGTCGCCGGTACGGGAGCTGATGCGTCGGCGGCAGGGCAGGGGGTGTTCAGCCAGATCCTCGGCTGGCTCTGTTTCGGCCGAGTTCCGGCGCTCGTCATCCTGGTGATCTTCCTGACAGGCTTCGGGCTGGCGGGTTATGTGCTCCAGAGCCTGGTGCAGGCGGTTACCGGCTGGCTTCTGCCTGGGGTCGTCGCTTCCGCAGGCGCCTTTGCCGGTGCCTTGCCCTTTACAAGGGTGACGGCGCTCGGGCTGTCGAAGATCATGCCCAAGGACGAAAGCGACGCCGTCTCGCGGCAAACCTTCGTCGGCAAGCCGGCCCGGATCACTCAAGGAACGGCGAAGAGGGGACTACCCGCTCAGGCACGCCTGCGCGACCCGTCCGGGCAAAGCCACTATTTGCTGGTGGAACCGGATATCGACGACGAGGAACTGGAACTGGGGGCGGACATCATCATCGTCCGTCAGGCCGGTTCCCGGTTCACAGCTATCAGAAATACCAATGCAACATTGACCGGCGCCGGCGACTGAGGGTCGGCCCCAGCTTCAGATATTTCATCGATAATCGAAAGGGAGTAGACGATTATGGACCAGTTCTTTGGCATTCTCATTTTGGTCGGCATCGGCTTCGTTGCCCTGCTTGCCGTCGGCTTGATCGTTTCTCGCCTTTATCGCCGCTCGTCGAAGGAAGTGTCCTTCGTTCGGACCGGTTTTGGCGGTCAGCGCGTCATCATGAACGGTGGTACGCTCGTTCTGCCAGTCCTGCATGACATGATTCCCGTCAACATGAACACGCTGCGGCTCGAAGTCAGGCGTTCGAACGAGCAGGCACTGATCACCAGAGACCGTATGCGCGTCGATGTGTTGGCGGAATTTTACGTCCGCGTTCAGCCCACCATCGAATCCATCGCCAACGCCGCCCAGACCCTCGGTCAGCGCACCATGAAACCAGAAGCACTGCGCGAGCTGGTGGAAGGCAAGTTCGTCGACGCCTTGCGTGCGGTGGCGGCCGAAATGGCCATGGAGGAACTGCACGAACAGCGCGTGAACTTCGTCCAGAAGGTGCAGGCTGCCGTTTCCGAAGACATCCTGAAAAACGGCCTGGAACTGGAATCGGTCTCGCTGACCGGCCTCGACCAGACCAACCGGGAATATTTCAACCCGGAAAACGCCTTTGACGCCGAGGGTCTGACAAAGCTCACCCAGGCGATCGAGGAGCGCCGCAAGAAGCGCAACGACATCGAGCAGGACACCGAAGTCCAGATTCGGCGCAAGAACCTGGAAGCGCAGCAGGAAAGCCTGCAGATCAGCCGGGATGAGGAATTCGCCAAGCTCGAACAGCAACGCGAAATCGAGATTCGCCGTGCCGAACAGTCCTCTTTGATCGCCAAACAGCAGGCCGAGCGCGAGCGCGAAGCCGAGGAAGCCAAGATCCTGGCAACCCAGAAGGTCAAGGAAAAGGACATTGAATCCAACCAGGTGGTCACCGAGCGCCAGATCGCAATGGACCAGCAGGTACGCGAGCGTGAGATTGCCAAGGAGCGCAGCGTCGAGGCGGCCGGTGTTGAGAAAAAGAAACTGATCGAACTGGCCCAGCAGGACAGCGACATCGCCGTTGCCGCCAAGTCGCGCGAGAAGTCGGAAGCCGAGGCTCTGGCCGACGAAGCCCGCGCGCTTGCAGCTAGGGCCTCCGAACAGGTGGCAACCGCCCGTGAGACGGAAATTGCCGAACGCGACAAGCAGATCGAGCTGATCGAGGCGCGCAAGGCCGCCGAAATGGACGCCGTTGCCATTACTGTCGGCGCGGAAGCTCAGATGAAGGCCGCTACGGACCAGGCCGAAGCGGTCCGGATCGGTGCCGAGGCGGAAGCCGCCAAGTTGCGCATCGAGGCCGAAGGCTCCGCCGCCGCCGACAAGTTGCGCGCCGAGGCGCAGAAAGCCCTCTACGAGGTGGAAGCAGCCGGCAAGCGCGCGATCAACGAGGCGGCAAACCTCCTGTCGACCGACCAGATAGCGATGCAGGTCCGTATCAGGCTGCTGGAGCAGTTGCCGCAGATCATTGCCGAAAGCGTTCGCCCGTTGGAACAGATAGACGGGATCAAGATCATTCAGGTGGACGGCATGACCGGTGCGTCCGGCGGGGCCGCGAACGGGACCGGCAGCAACGGCGCAGGCGGCAACCTTGCCGACCAGATGGTGTCCTCGGCGCTGAGGTACCGCTCCCAGGCACCGCTCCTGGATGCGATGATGAAGGAAGTGGGCCTCGACGGGTCCGGCCTTTCCGGCCTGACGGCCGGGCTCGCCGAAGCACCGATGCCTCCAGTGAAGGACGCCAGCGCGGAAGCGCCGTCGGTGGAAACCGCAGCCCCGCTAAAGCCCGAGGCCGCCGCGCCGGAGATCGTCAAAGCGTCTTCATCCGACAAGACAGGTGATGGCCCCTTCGCTTCCTGAGCGGTTGGACCAGAAAAATCTCCCCGGCGGGCCGACTGCCGGGGAGCCGGAACGCCTCTGAAGTCGGGCTAATTCGATGTCGGTTCGGAAAGCCTCACGCAGACAGGTGAGGCTTCCGCGCTTTTTCCTTCATCGCCGCCGAGCCCGGCCGAGGGAATTTGACCGGCAAGTGCAACTAGTGATGCTGCACGGCCTTCGCGACCTCGAGGGATCGTGCCGCGTGAAAGCTCTCGGCGACGGCCATTTCCCAATAGGTGGAATAGCCCGGGACATTGTGCGTCTTGTCGAGCAGGGCGCCCTTTTTCAGCCAGGAGAGAGCAACGCTTGCCGGCAGGACCTCCCGGGTCCCTTCGCGCAGGTAGAAATGTTCGGGCTTGAAGTCGCGCGGATGGTCGAGCCCGGCTGCGGCGGTAAAGGCCATCAGCGCCTTCAGCGTATTGCGATGGAAATTGGCCACTCTCACCGCCTTGTCCGGCACCACCAGCGCCTTTTGGCGATTGGGGTCCTGCGTGGCAACGCCCGTGGGGCAGCGGTTGGTGTGGCAGCTCTGGGACTGGATGCAGCCGACCGCAAACATGAAGCCGCGGGCCGAATTGATCCAGTCGGCCCCCAGGCAAAGGGTGCCGGCAATGTCGAAGGCGCTGATCAGCTTGCCGCTGGCACCGATCTTGATGTCGTCGCGCAAGCCGGTGCCGACCAGGCAGTTGTGCACGAAGGACAGGCCCTGGCGCAGCGGCGTGCCGAGCCGGTTGGCGAATTCCACCGGAGCGGCGCCGGTGCCGCCCTCGGCGCCGTCAACGACGATGAAATCCGGCTTGATGCCGGTCTGCAGCATGGCCTTGACGATCGCCATGAACTCCCAGCGGTGTCCGATGCACAGCTTGAAGCCGATGGGTTTGCCGCCGGAAAGCTCTCTCAGGGTGCGGATGAATTCCAGAAGTTCGATCGGCGTGGAAAAGGCAGAGTGGGAGGCGGGCGAGATACAGTCCATGCCGATGGGGATGCCGCGCGCCTCGGCGATTTCCTCCGACACCTTGGGGCCGGGCAGCACGCCGCCATGGCCGGGCTTCGCCCCCTGGCTCATCTTGATTTCAATCATCTTGATCTGCGGATCGGCCGCCTGCGCTCGGAATTTTTCCGGATCGAACGTGCCGTTTTCGGCCCGGCAGCCGAAATAGCCGCTGCCCAGTTCCCAGACGAGATCGCCGCCGCCCTGCCGGTGATAGCGCGAGACGCTGCCCTCGCCGGTGTCGTGGTAGAAATTGCCCGCCTTCGCGCCCTTGTTCAGGGCGAGGATGGCATTGCCGGAGAGCGAGCCGAAGCTCATCGCGGAAATGTTGAACAGGGAAGCCGAATAGGGCTGCTTGCAGTCCGGGCCGCCGACCGTGACCCGAAGATCGTCGTGGCCCTCCGGCTTCGGGCAAATGGAATGGTTCACCCAGCTGTAGGAGCCCTCATAGACATCGAGCTCGGATCCGAAGGGCAGGACGTCCTCAATGTCTTTCGCCCGGTCGTAAACCATCGACCGGCGCTCGCGCGAGAACGGCCGGCCATCCTGGTTGCTCTCGAAGAAATACTGCCGGAGCTCCGGGCGGACCGATTCAAACAGGTACCGGAAGTGCCCGGTTACAGGATAATTGCGCAGGATCGAGTGCTTCGTCTGGCGCATGTCCGCAATGCCGATGAGCGAAAGAACGGCAAAGGCAAGAAACGGCCAGAAGAAATAGCCCGTCCAGGCAACCGTCAAAACAAGACTGACAAAGGTGGAAACAAGACACAGGATGAAGACGTTATAGCGGGCTGGGAACACTGACGGGCGACTCCTCTTGCAGCTTGCAATGGTAGTTGTGTCAGGCTGCGCAGGAAAAGGAAAGAGCGCCGGAGGTGGGATCGCATCAAGAGGAGGACACAACCGGCTTTTGCCGTGCCGGTTTGGAACCTTGCCGTCCCGCCAAGAGCTGCATCAACCGTTCTGCCGTTCCCTTTGCGCTTGGTTCGCGCGTCATGATCTCTGCCGCACGCTGTGCTTTCGCCCTGTAGGACGGATCTTCGAGTGTCCGGAGGGCCTGGGCGAGCTTGTCGGCCGTCAGGCTCTTCTGCCGGATCGGCTTCGGACCGGCTCCGATCTCGTGCACCCGGGCGCCCCAGAACGGCTGATCGCCGAAAACCGGGCAGACGAGGGACGGTTTGCCCCAGCGGATTGCCTCGTGGGTGGTGCCGGCGCCGCCATGGTGGACGATGGCCGTGCAGCGCGGGAAGAGCCAGCTATGCGGTGCTTTCTCCAGCAGGAATATGCGGTCCACCACATCGTCCGGCAGCGCATCTTTCACGAGCCCGCCCCAGCCGGTGGCGATAATCGCCCGCTGGCCGGTGGTTTTGAGGGCCGTCAGCACGGTGTCCGTAAGCTTCCGCGGATCGGCGCTCGGCATGGAGCCGAAGCCGATATAGATGGGGGCAGGTCCCGTTTCCAGAAAGGCGGCAAGATCCGCAGGAGGAAGATAGTCCTGGTTCGGCTCCGTCAGCCAATAGCCGCACTGCCAGTTTTCATCCGTCCAGTCGTTCGGCGTCGGCACCAGGGCGCGGGAAAACGCCTGCAGGCTGAGCGCCTTTTCCCCATCCGGCTCGTGGCCGTCGACGATCGAACCCGGAATGGCAAGGTCCGCGGCCGCTTCGGCTCTGATAGGCTTCAACATCGGCGCGAGCCCGGCCCCGATCAAGCGACGGCCGGCCGCGTAGCTCTTGCGGTTGAAATAGGCCCCCATGTCCGGAAGGCCAAAGAGGGGGATTGGAAATTCGCCGGTTGCGGCGGTCACCGGTTGGAGAGCGGTGGGAATCGCGGGCACATTCAGGCGGCGCGCGACGAGTGTCATGACCGCGGCTTTCAGATTGAACAGGATCAGGTCAGGCTTTTCCTCAAGGCCGATATCCCAGAGCGCCCGGGTCACCTTCTTCTGCAGCTGGAAGTTTTTCTGCGCCGCCTTGACCGCGCCCGCAGCCGAAAAGAGCGCTGCCTTTATCTCGGGGGTCTGGAGAAGCGCCTGATAGTCGATGGGAAGCGATCTGACCCTTGCTCCGGTGGCCTCGATCATCCCTTCGAACCCTTCCCCGACGACCAGAACCACTGTCGCTCCGGCCAAGGTCAGTTCCCTGGCGAGCGCGGCATAGGGCTGGAAGTCTCCGCGTGTGCCCAGCGAGGCGATCAGGATTTTCGGGGCTGAATCTGGCATCGCGTGCCTTTGAAGCGGGGGCCGGACGGGAGGCGGCAAAAGAGAACGCCATTGATCAAATGGCAGGCATCTTGCGTGTTTGCAACCTGCGGGCGGATCGCCTATGCCATTTCAGGCGTTTTCAGTCGACGACTTTGAAGGGCCTTCATGCAGACCACATTCTCACTGCGCACAAGCGGCCAAGGACTTTACGAGTTTACCGGGCCTGTCGCCGGATGGCTTGAAGGAGAAGGCGCCGCCGACGGTCTCCTGACCCTGTTCGTCCGCCACACCTCCTGTTCGCTGGTGATCCAGGAAAACGCGGATCCGGATGTGGAGGTGGACCTGAAGGCCTTTTTCGAGCGGCTGGTGCCGCCGTCCGACCATCCCTCGATGAGTTATCTCGTTCACACTTACGAAGGCCCGGACGACATGCCGGCGCACATCAAGGCGGCCCTTCTGCCGGTTTCCCTGTCGATCCCGGTTTCCAACGGTCGGATGGTCCTTGGAACGTGGCAGGGGATCTATCTGTTCGAGCACCGCACACGGCCGCACCAGCGCCAGGTTGCCGCGCATTTTCTCGCCGATCGCTAGGTTTCCGCCACGGGGAGCATTGGCAGACAACGGCAATTTCGGAAAACTGTGATAATCGTCACACCTGCTTCCGGGCCTTGAGGGAATGCGGGAATGCCGGCTAGGTCCGCAACGCCGGCAGGCCGACACCCGTGCTCTCGAAGCCGCCGTCGGCAGCAATGATCTGCCCGGTGACGTAGCTCGCCTGCTCAGTGCACAAGAAAGCAATGAGCTCGGCAATCTCGCTTTCGCTGCCGTATCTGTTGAGCGGAATCGCATCGTGATAGGCGTCGATGATCTCCTGGCTGTGCACGGCCATCGCCAGCTTGGTGCGCACCGGGCCGGGGCAGACGCAGTTTGCGCGGATGCCGTATTCGCCGAGCTCGACCGCCTGTTGCTTCGTGAGCTGAATGACGGCGGCCTTCGACGTGCCGTAGGCGACCCTCAATGTCGAGGCGCGAAGTCCCGAGATGGAGGCGATGTTCACCAGCGCGCCGCGGGTCTCCTTCAGCGCCGGGATCGCGGCCTGGGAAACGAGGAAGACGCCGTCCAGATTGGTCGCCATCACGCGGCGCCAGGTGTCGAAGCCGGTCTTCTCGATCGGCCCGAATTCGGCGACGCCTGCGTTGTTCACCACCGCATCGAGCCGGCCGAAGGCGGCGAGAACGGCGGAAAGGGTTTCATGCACCTGATCGGCAACCGAGACATCGCAGGCGAAGGGCCGGGCGCCGTCCAGCTCTCCGGCGGCTGCCAACAGCTCTTCCTCGTCCCGGTCCACCATGGCAATCTGCCATCCCCGGCCGAGCATGAGTTTTGCCGTGGCAAGGCCGATCCCTCGGGCCGCACCGGTGATAAGGGCAACTTTTCCGGTCATATCCCCATCCGACGAATAGAACGATGTCAATTGAAAGCCGTTTGATTTAGCAGCCCGGTCTCTGTGGTGCAACGAAAGCCGGCTGCTTCGTCAGCGCACTGTAACGCACACTCTGATTGCACCTGCATTGTTCCAAAGTGACACATCCTTGTCGTTGATGCGGAAGGCGTAGACACCGGCCGGGTCGCCGCTATTGACCGCAAGCGCGGCGAATTCCGCGAAGGGCACGATCATTCCGGCCTGGTCGCGCACCAGCAATTCGCCGAATGCATAGGACTGGTCGAACTTGTATCCATAGAGCGGGCCGAGTGCGGCGGCATCCTCACCCGAATAGCCGCGCGGGCCGACAGGCTTGTACTGGCCCGCGATGACGCTCCAGGCCCCTGAATAGCCGACCCGCTGGATCTTTCCGTTCGGTATTGGCAATTGCTGCCATCCTTTGGTGGACTGGACATCAATACAGTAATCGGCCGCCAGCGAGGTAGTGGGTGCCAGGCACAAGAGCAAAACTGCAGGACCGATAAATCTCATGTCTGGATCCGTTCCGTGATTTTTCGAAGAAGAACGTGATCGGGCGTCAGGGTCAAGCAGGGATGGCCGGGGCGGCATGGCAATAGGGTGAAATCCGTTCCGCTAACCGGCTCACGCCGCGTTCACACACACTTTGGCTTGCAAATCCGGCCGGGAATTCCCACATCGTAATTGAACGATGAGGGTCGTTCCTCCCCAAGACTGGCGCCGGACTTCACTGAAGTTACGGCGCCTTTTTTTGCGCCGCGATCCTTATCGACGAGACGTCGCGCGCAGAACGAAGACGGTTGATTTCGCCGCGAAACTGGAGAAGGCTTGAGAGGCGGAGGGGTAGTGGCCCGCGCCGTCGGACGGGGACGGCGCGGGCGCTAACACCGGTCTGAAAAGGAGGGGCTCAGGACCCGGTGTTTTCCGCAGCTGCCAGGAGGGCAGCGATCTGGTCTTTGAGGTGAAGGCGTTTCTTTTTCAGCTCTTCAAGAGCTTCGTCCGAAGAAGGAGCTACGTTGGTTTCAATGCGGTGCACCTCACGGTTGACCGTGTGATACTCTTCCGCCAGCCGTGCAAAATGCGCGTCGCCGGTCTTCAGCGCGTGCAGTGCATCTGCAGAACCGGGAAATTCTTCATGCAGTTCATGTGGAACGTGGCTCATTCATCTCTCCTTTGATGCCCTACAAACTGCCGTGAACCGGATCGGCCTACCTTGAGGAAGATCAATCGTGACTGCTTTTGTCCCGTTGGAAGTCCGCAAAAGGACGTCGACGTGGCCGGAAGCGCCGTCCGTTCGGCGCCGCTCCTGCCACGGAAATCGATGCGTATGACAAAACAAAGCCGATTTTTGGCGCTATTCCATCGTGTTACGATTGCACGCCCGGGATTTCTCCTGACAGAATGCTGTCAGGAGAGGGTTGGTATGGTCCTGTGTGTAACAACGCCACAGGAGACATTCGATGACCTTCACTCCCGACCATTTCAGCGTCTGGATCGAGATACCCGTGACCGACCTGGACAGGGCAGTCAGCTTCTACAATGACGTTTTCACCACGGAGCTCACACGTGTCTCGGACAGCGGCCCAAATGAATTTGCGATGTTTCCGGTCAAGAACGGTGGCTGCGCGGGGCATATTTACCCCGGAACTCCGCCGGCAAGGGGGACCGGGCCCACTGTCCATCTTGCCTGCCCGGACACCCTGGAGGGCACCATGGAGCGGTTCGCGAAGGCGGGTGGAGACGTTATTTCCGACCCGATCGCCATCCCGGGAGGGCGATTCGCCTACGGGATCGACCCCGACGGCAACTCCATCGGAATGTTCGCGTCCCAATAGGGCGCGAATGTCTTCCGGGGAACCTTCAGCATGAGACGCGCCGACCGCCTTTTCCAGATCGTGCAGCATCTGCGCGGCGGCCGGCTAGTTCGTGCCCGCCAGCTGTCCGAGTGGCTGGAGGTGTCGGAACGGACCGTCTACCGTGATGTTGCCGACCTGCAGGCCTCGGGCGTTCCCATCGAGGGGGCGGCCGGGGTCGGCTACATCATGCGCGACGGCTACGACCTGCCGCCCCTCATGTTCACCCGCGACGAAACCGTCGCCCTTTTGGCCGGCGCACGCCTGATCCGCGCCTGGGGCGGCGCAGCGATGGCCCGGGCCGCCGAAGAGGCGATGATCAAGATTGACGCGGTTTTGCCCGACAAGATGCGCGTCCGGCAAAACGACGTGGAAATCCACGCTTTTGCGCCGGGGATGACCGAGCAGGTCAGAGCCCATATCGACTTTCTGGAAGCGGCCGCCGATAGCCGCAAACGCCTTTCCATCGCCTATTGCGACCTCAAGGGCGATGCATCGAACCGGGTGATCCGGCCATTGGGGCTGTGGTTTTGGGGCAAGGTCTGGACGCTTGTGGCCTGGTGCGAACTCCGGGACGACTTCCGTATGTTCCGCGTCGACCGGATCTCGGAAATCCGGGAAGTGGGCGACAGGTTCAGCAACGAGGCGGGAAAGACGCTGAAGGATTTCTATCGCGCCATGGAGGACGAGAACTGCGGCCATCCGCGGGGCTGACGTCAGGTCTGGCTCGGCGGACGGCCCCTACGGCGCCGGTGCCAGGGCGGCATAGCCGCTGCCGAAGATCTCGCGCACCAGCTTTCGCTTCATTGCGCTGGCATAATCCTTGTAGGAGGCTGCAATCTCCAGGAAGGCGCCCGGTCCCTTGATGACATTGTTCCTGTAGTAGTCGATCAGTGCCGGGTCCGCGCCGGCAATGGCCAGCCCGTTGACCGTCACGCCTTCGAAATCGAATGCGCGATAGGCGCTGTCCGGTCCAAAGCCGTCATTATTGACGCCGTCGCCGGCAACGTCGATGACTTTGCGCGCGCAAGCTCGCGGGGCTTTTTTCATCTCGACGGCAGCGTGGCCGAGCGCATAACCGAGGGCGGTCGGAAATTCGCTGAAGCCTCTCGGCGAGCGGCGCAGGACAGACGCGGCCCGTTCTGCGCTTGCGGCGTCCGACAGGTACTGCCACTCCAGTTGCAGCAGTTGCTGGTAGCGGCCGCTCCACTCGAAGCTGGTGACCCAGATCCCGCCGACGGCCTCGATTGCCTGGACGACCTCCGGGTCCTGCAATGCATCTGCCAGACCATTGAGCTGAATGCTGTGCTCGCGCGCGTCGACGCTTGCCGACCCGTCCATGGCAAGGACCAGCGAGAGGGAACACGCATGGCCCGGTGCGGCCGGCAGGCTGAAGGCGACGGCCAGCAAAGCGGCCAGCAACCGTATCACGCGGCGGGACCTCGGGAGCAGGCCTAGGCACATGACGGCAGTCGTTGATACGCGCGGGCGATGAAACATCTCCGTACCATAGGGTATTGCTCCATAAAATTGAATGCACTGGTCTCTCTGGAGAAACGTCCGGGTGATGCGGCGAATTCCAGGCTTTTGATGTCCGTGCCATTTCGGTCAATTTGTGGGCGTATGAACCGGCATGCGACGCACGAGCTGGGGAAGAAACAGGTCAGGTGTTTTGTAGAGGATTTTTTTATGCAAGACTTGAACGGATCAGAACAACTGGGGCAGGCTTAAGGCATGTATGCATCCCACGGATTCCTAAGATCTGACATCGGCGACGTCGATGTCGTCTATCACGACGGACTGTTTCATCTCTTTCACTTGGTCCTTCCCAATCACGATTTCATAGCGCACGCCGTCAGCACCGACGGCATGACCTGGCGCAGGGTCAAGAACGCGCTTTTCGTGGGGGAGCCGGGCGAGTGGGACGATGACATGCTCTGGACCATGCATGTCACTCCCGATCCGGACCGGCCGGGCGAGTGGCGCATGTTCTATACCGGACTTGCGCGCTCGGAATTCGGCCGGGTTCAAAGGGTCGGGCTGGCGCGCTCCAAGGACCTTTACCGGTGGGAGCGCTGCAACGGCGGCGCCTATCCGCTGGAAATCACATCACCCCTTTATGAAAGCTCCACGGACGAGGGCCGGCACTGGGTCAGCTTCCGGGATCCGTTCTTCTACGTCGACCCGCAGAGCGGCGAACGGCTGTTGCTGTGCTCCGCGCGCGTCAAGGACGGGCCGGTCATCCGGCGCGGCTGCGTCGGTGTGGCGCGGGAAACAAGTCCGGACTGTTTCAGTTTCGAGGCGCCGCTGCACCGGCCGGGGCTCTACGACGATGTCGAGGTGCCGAACCTCCTTCAACTCGACGGGCGCTACTATCTGCTGGGGTCCATTCGCGAGGATACCAAGATCCATTACTGGTATTCGAATACGCTGGAGGGCCCTTACGAGAATTTCTTCGACAACGTGATCCTGCCGACGGGCAACTATGCAGGCCGGATCTGCAGGAGCGAAGAGCGGGTGCTTCTGTTCAACTTCTTTTCCAAGACGGAAGTCCTTTACGGGCGCGAAGTGGTCAAGAAACTTCTGCCGCCGCCCAAGGAGCTTGTCACGGACCAGGCCGGCCGGCTGAAGCTGAAGTCCAACCGGGGTTTCGACAAACTGGTCACGCACAGCGAAAGCATCACCGCCTCTCACCAGTGCAAGTTTCTGTACGGCAATCCCCATGGGTCCTCGGTAGACCGGCCGGACGGCCTGCACCTGTCGTGCAAGAGCGGCTATGAGGCTTTCATCCTGCCGGGCCGGCACGAGGACTTCCGGCTGAGGGCACGTTTGATGCTGGAAGGTTCGGGAAAGGCCGGACTGGTGCTGCGCGTCAATGAGGAGGGGGATGGCTACTATCTTGCCCTCGACCTGATCAACGGCATCGCGCAGATACGCGCCTGGGGAGCCAATCCCACTCCCGAATTCGAATACGCCTTCCGCTACGAACCGTTGCAGGAAGCGCATTTCCGCGGGAACCACCAGGGACCGTGGCAGATCGAACTGATCGCCCACGGCATGTATATCGAGTTCTCCATCGACGGCTATGTCATCCTCAGCCTGGTCGACGACATCTTTGCCGAAGGAGGCGTCGGCTTCTACACGGAAAGCGCGGCGGTCTGCCTCAATGATCTTGAAATCGAAACGCTGAGACGACCGGTAACAGAGGATACCGCGGACCAGGTCTACACCACCACCTATGTCGCGCCGGAAGAGGAGCTGGAGGCACGGTGAATGAGGAGACGCTCATCCCCGAGCCCTGGCTTCTGGTCAGCGATATCGACGACACGCTGACCGGAAGCCGCGAGGACCTGCACCGGCTCTGGATCAGGCTCAAGGACCTCCGGGCCAGGGTGAAGCTGGTTTTGAACTCCAGCCGCACCGCCGAAAGTGTCGATGAGACCCTGGCAAACTATTTCCCTGCCGACTTTGAACCCGATGCGATCATCACGGGACTGGGAACGGAAATCCGGCTCGGACGTTCCTGGCTGGAAGATTGGCAGCGGCAGTTCCTCGACTGGCCGGACGAGGTTGTCCGGAAACTGGTTGCGGAACTGGGGTATATTGCCCATGCGGACATTTTCCAGACGAAGGGAAAGGCCAGTTTCGCGGTTCCGGGCAGGCAGGAGGCGGAGCGTGTTGTCGAACGGCTCACAAGCGAAGGTATTCCGTTCAAGTATATTTATTCCGGTGCAAGCGACCTCGACATACTCGCGCCCGGAGCGGGGAAGGGCGAAGCCATGCATTACCTCGCTGCCCATCTTGGGATCAGCCTGGAGCGAACCGTCGCAGCAGGCGACTCAGGCAACGATGTCGAGCTCTTCGAAATGGCCGGCAAGGCGATTGCGGTCGGCAATGCCCGTGAGGAGCTTCTTGCAGTCCTGCCGAGGGAAAAGACCTATTGCGCGACGGCTTCACATGCCGCCGGCGTTCTGGAAGGATTGGTGGAATTCGGGATACTTCCAGGTGGGGAGACCTGAAAGCTTGCGATGTGACATCTTGGAGCATCTGAAGTCACCTGGATAGGGATTGCTCCGGCCCGGGAATAGCCAAATCGGATTGCGTGGGGGGCGTAAAACAAACACAAAGGGTTGGTGCCTCATGAACAATCAACATGGTTCTTTGCTGATGATCTCGCTCCACGGTTATGTGGCGGGATCGCCGGAGCTTGGAAAACCGGACACGGGCGGGCAGGTGGTGTTCGTACTGGAGCTCGCCAAACGGTTCGCCCAACTCGGCTACAGGGTTGATGTCATGACCCGGCAGTTCGAGGATCAGCCGGCCGAGGACATCATCAACGAAAACCTCCGCATCCTGCGGGTCCCCTTCGGCGGACGGGAATTCATCCGCAAGGAGGACATGCACGACTGGTATGGCGACTTCGTCACCAATGCGCTCGCCATGATCCACTACCACAACATCCACTACGATGTGATCAACACCCACTATTGGGATGCCGGCGTTTCCGGCCAGCTGATCGCAGAGGAACTGCAGATCCCGCATGTCCATACGCCCCATTCCCTCGGCTGGTGGAAGCAGCACGAGATGGAAGGCGCCAGCGACGAGGAGATGGCCGGCTACCGGTTCGAGGAGCGCATCCAGAAGGAATTCGTGCTTTACCGCAATTGCGATCACCTGATCGCCACGACCGAGCAGCAGGTCGAATTGATCGTCGAACAATACCAGCTGCCGAAGGAGCATATCTCGATGATCCCGCCCGGCATCGACGAGAGCCGGTTCACGCCCGCGACACCAGACAAGGTGGCGGCTGCCCGGCAAAAGCATGAAATGCGCGAGACCGACATTTACGTCGTCGGCCGCGCGGCGGAAAACAAGGGTTACGATCTGATCATCGAAGCCCTGCCAAGCCTGTTGAAACTGCAGCCCGACGCCCGCCTCGTGCTGGCGGCCGGGGCTAATTCCGACAGCGATATCGCTCTTTTGAACCAGTGGAAGCAGATTGCCGCCGACCTGGGCGTGGCCGATGCGATCAGCTGGCGCGGCTACGTGGCCGATGAGGACCTGGCGGACCACTACCGTGCCCCGGGGATTTTCGCCCTGCCGTCCCGATACGAACCCTTCGGCATGACCGCGGTGGAGGCCATGGCATGCGCGACGCCGACGGTGGTTACCATTCACGGCGGCCTGTTCGAGCAGATCGAATTCGGCCGCCATGCCCTGGTGGCCGACCCGAAGCGGCCCGAGGAATTCGCCGCCATGCTCAACATGCCGATGCAGTATCCCTGGATGCGCGAAACGCTGGCGGTGGAAGGCGCCCGGTTTGCACGCCGGGTCTTCGGCTGGACCGGCATCGCCCGACGGACCCTGCAGGTGTTCGAGCACTTCAAGGGACGCTATGACGACTTGCATACTGACGAATTGGCGAGTTGAGTGTCTTTTGCGGGCGGAAAGGAGAAAGTTAAACGGCCGGTTCAGCTTGCGTTCATGTGGAAACGACTACACCTTGCGCATCATTCGTGAGGCAGAACCGGAACCGGACACGTGAAACAGATTTTCGCCGTTATTATCCTGACCCTGGCCGCAGTCGCTCCGGCGCAGGCCGCCTGCTTGTCGCAGGCCGAGGCCCGTGAGGCCGTTGCGAGCGGCAGGGCGGTTCCGCTCGGATCCGTCGCCGGAAGCGCCGGCGGGGAAATCGTCAAGGCACAGCTCTGCCAGCAGGGCGGTGGCTATGTCTATGTCTTGTCGGTCTTGAAGGACGGAAAGGTGACGACGGTCACAGTCAATGCCAGCCGGTGACTGCTAGATCGGCCCGCATCCATGTGGGGGCATAGGTCGAGTGCTTTCAGGATGCTCCGGATCCCTTATACTCACCTCCGTGTCGAAGCGGACGGCAGATTTCCAAAGTTAAAGTAGGTTTCATGCGCATTCTTGTTGTTGAAGATGATAGTGACCTGAACCGTCAACTGGTGGGTGCGCTGCAAGAGGCCGGCTACGTGGTCGACAGTGCCGCCGACGGCGAGGACGGACATTTCCTCGGCGACACGGAGCCCTATGATGCCGTGGTGCTGGATCTCGGACTGCCGAAGCTCGACGGGCTTTCCGTCCTTGAGAACTGGCGGCGCGACGGGCGGACGATGCCGGTGCTGATCCTGACTGCCCGCGACCGCTGGTCGGACAAGGTGGCCGGCATCGACGCGGGCGCGGACGACTATGTTGCCAAACCCTTTCACATGGAAGAAGTGCTGGCGAGGGTGCGCGCGCTCGTGCGCCGCGCCGCGGGCCATGCCTCCAACGAACTGACCTGCGGCCCGGTCCGGCTCGACCTGCGCGCCGGGCGTGTCACGGTGGACGGCAATCCGGTCAAGCTGACCTCCCACGAATTCCGCCTCCTGTCCTATCTCCTCCATCATCGGGGTAAGGTGATTTCCCGCACCGAGCTGACGGAACATCTCTACGATCAGGATTTCGACCGCGACTCCAATACGGTCGAAGTGTTCGTCGGCCGCCTGCGCAAGAAGATCGGCTCCGACCTGATCGAAACCATCCGGGGTCTCGGCTACCGCCTTGGAGCGGCCAGTGACGAGTGAGACTGGCGAAGGGGCGGACCTCCAGCCGTCCCGCAATCCGCAAAGATCGCTGGCCGCGCGCCTTGTCTTCGTTGCCGCCCTCTGGTCCACGCTTGCGCTTGCCCTTGCCGGCGTGTTTCTCGTGAGCCTTTATCAGCGGGCCAGCGAACGCGCCTTCGATGCGCAACTCGAGATCCACATTAAGGCGCTGGTGGCGCAGATGCTCGAGACCGGCCCCGGTGCCGACGGCACCGTCTCGGTGCTCACCGCTCCGGCCTATCGCGGCGACCCGCGCTTCTCGCTGCCTCTGTCGGGCTGGTATTGGACCGTCCGGCGCGCCGGCAGCCAGGATATTCTCTATTCGTCGGAATCCCTGCTCGGTGATCCCCTGGACGCTCCCCCGATCGGTGACGCGGATATCAGCGCCGGCTTCGTTGCCGGTCCGACAGGGGACGAGGTGCGGATCCTGCAGCGGCAGATCTCGGTCGAGGATACGCCATATGTTATTGCGGTTGCGGCCGCGACCGCAGGCTTCTGGGCCGATATCGCCGAATTTGCCCGTCTGGTTGCCCTGACGCTGTGTATCGTCGGCCTTGGCCTGATCCTGGCCATCTTTCTGCAGGTCCGGGTCGGCCTCCGGCCGCTCTCGCGCCTGAGGGCCTCGCTGTCGGCCGTCCGGCGGGGGAGGCGGAGCGAATCGACGAGGCCCTGCCGCGGGAAATCGCGCCCCTGGCGGTGGAACTCAACGCTCTCATCCTCTCCAACAGGGAGATTGTCGAGCGGGCACGGACCCATGTCGGCAACCTGGCACACGGCCTGAAGACGCCGCTTTCGGTGATTTCCAACGAGGCCCGTTCCGCCGGCGGCCCGCTGGCGGAAAAAGTGTCCGAACAGGCAGCCATCATGTCGACCCAGATCCAGCACCATCTGGAGCGCGCGCGCATGGCAGCTCAGCGTCGTGTCATCGGTGTCTCCTGCGAAACGGAGCCCGTTCTTGCCCGGCTGATACGCGCGATGGGGAAAATCTACCATGACAAGGGCGTGTCCGTAGGCTTCGATCAAGCCGCGCCGATTCGGTTCAGGGGGAGAGCCAGGATCTGGAGGAAATGAGCGGCAACCTGATAGACAATGCCTGCAAATGGGCGGCGTCGAAGGTCGCCGTTGCGGTGGCGCCGTTCAACGACCCGGCAACGAACCGGGAGATGTTCACGATCACCGTCGAAGACGACGGGCCCGGACTGACCCCGGAACAGCGGGCCGAAGCCGTCAAACGCGGCAAACGGCTGGATGAAACCGTGCCGGGAACCGGCCTCGGGCTGTCGATCGTGGCCGATCTGGCCGCGCTTTACGGCGGCTCGCTGGAATTGGACCGGTCGGCCATGGGCGGGCTGAAGGCCAGGTTGATTCTGCCTTCCCTCGGCCGGGAATAGAGGATATCCGGTTGCGCCTGCGAATGGCTGTAAGGTGTTGTGATAGAATGTGAAGGAAATTGTTTTTTTAAAGTCTGGACGGTGGCCAAGTTCGGCCACAAATTGAAAATATCAATGATTCAGCCATCGGTTCATACCGGTTTTCTTGCCAATCGGGAGCTTTCGAGTGCGTTTGCGCAGTGCCACATGTTTTGCTCTGGTCGCGGTTCTGACCGGTTGTTCCATGACGTCCGGATCAACGGGATCGGCCGGATGGGGCTCGTTCTTTGGCGATCCGGGCACCAACGTGACAGATTCCGAGGCCAACACCGCCATCTCCGTGCTGGTGAACAATGAATTCGGCGATGCGCTTCGACCGTCCGACCGGCGCGCGGCGGAGGATGCCCAGGAACGTGCCTTGCGGGCGCGGGGCGTCGGCGTGGCCGTTGCCTGGCAGAACGAACGCACTGGCCGCAGCGGCCAGGTGCGCCCGGGTCCGGTCTACTACGTCAATGAAACCGGCTGCCGCGAGTTTACCCACGAAATGGTTCTGCAGGGACGGGTCCTTCAGGCCAGGGGAACCGCCTGCGAAAACGACGACGGTGGCTGGCAGGTGATCGGGTAGCCGGATCATGCAATGCGCGGCCCGAACTGCTTCAAATACCTACAGTTACTCTCAACACTTGTTTAAGCCTTATGCCGGATGATCAACGGGATTCCGATCAACGTTGACGACGTGAATGACATATTCGGACCATCTGGAAACCAAAATCAGGACCTATCTGAGCAGTCTCAGCCCGCAAGCCGTTGAGGCTTTGGTCCGGAATCTGGAAAGGGCCAAAGTGCGGAAGGATGCCGACCCGAGTATTCATCTCGTCCTCGCCGCTGCCCTCACGCTGTTGCGCGAACCGCATCCATCGGTCCCCGGCGCCATTGACGGCGTCCACCGGCAGGGGCAGATCCGGCGTATGTTCTTCTCGCCGCTGGAAGAATTCCTGATCAACGAGCATTTGCCGAACCGCCAGGAGGGGCGCATCGATCGCGCCGCTCTCGAACGGGTCTGGAAGTGGCTCGGCCGCGATGTCATGCCGGCCGATGTCCGGGCCGTTCTGGAGCAGGCTGGCAATACCGCTGTCAGCTTCGAGCGTGTCGAAGCGCTCGTCCAGTCTCTGCGCACCCGCTCGGTCGACGCGGTGGGCGAAGTCCTTCGCCGCAGCGAAACCTCCGAAAAGGAACGGCGCAGGATCGGCGTCGAACTCGGCGGCGAGCGCGGGATCGCCGAACTCAAGGACATTCAGAAGATCTTTGCCGCCGAGCGCTGGCTGATACCCTTCCTGCAGAACATTCCCGAGCGCATCAACGAGCACAGGCTGAAGCAGGACACCGATGTTCTGCGCCTGGTCGACAAATGCTCGGCCCGGTTTCCGGACCATGTTGCGGTGATCGCCGCGGCGCTGGTAGAACGCGCCGATGCCCCTGCCGCCCTTTGCACATTTGCGGGCCGGCTTGCTGGCGACCTTGATCCGAAGGCAATTGCAAACTCCCAGTTCGCTCCCTTCGTCGATGTGGTGATGAGTGAAGCCGAACGCCTTCAGATCCTGGCCCTGGAACACCGAAACCACAATCCGGATCCGGTTGCCTTTTCCCAGGCGCTTGGCGAATATCACTCGCTCGTCCGCGGCATCGAACGCGATATGGACCTTTCGGTCACAGGTGCATGGCACAAGCGTCTGGCGGAGACCAAGCGCAGCATCTCCAGCGTGGTGACGCGAGAGCTCAACAGTGCCCATGGCGCTGTCCGCCGCGCGCTTCAGGTGCCCAAATTCGACAAGAACGGCACGCTGCACATTGACCAGTCGGCCATCAACGACGCCGTGCGGGCGCTGCGGGTCGTCGCCATGGTCCGCAACACGTCCGAAATATTCGCCGTCAACGATGTGGGCAAACGGACCCGCCAGGCGGTTGAGCAGACACTGGAAATCGTTACACGCTCCCTGATCACCGATCTTGGAAAGTCGCGGGGACAACAACTGGACGCCCAACTGGCGGCCGCCGACGTGGCGATCCAGCTCTCGGAAATCTATTTCGGCCCGGACTATGCCGCCCAGCTCCGGCGCAGCCGCCAGTCCGCGGTTGCAAAAGCCCAGAAAAACGACGTCGCGGCGGAACCAGGACCGGAGCGCAAGCTCGTGGCGAGTGCGCTGGGCGCGCGTTAGCCCCCGCATTTCTCTTGGCTCCGTGCGGTCCGTCGCCGGGATCCGGAAAAGGCCGCAGGTATTTGCACCTATTTACATCGGGCCCGGTTGCCTCCATGTGGGGTACCGCGACCGCCGGTCACAGCTAAGCATCTTGCTTTTGTCGGTCTTGGGCGGTCTATAGTGCGGCCATGATTTTTTGGATACTGATAGCTGTCATGACAGGGGCTGCCGCCCTGTCGGTGCTCGTTCCCCTGGTGCGGGCAAGGCGCCGGCCGGACGGGGCGAACCTGACTGCGGACGAAGCGGTCTACCGTGAGCAATTGGACGCGATCGAGAGCGAACTGAACCGCGGATTGATCGATCCCGAGGCTGCGCAAGCTGCACGCACGGAAGTCGCCCGCCGCCTGCTTGCTGCCCATGAAAGACACGAACAGGAACCGTCAGGCAGAGTGCGCGGCTCACGGTTGAAGATCGTCCAGGCATTGGCGCTGTTCGTGCTGCCGCTTGCCGCTGTCGGGCTCTATCTCGGGCTCGGCTCTCCGGACCAGCCGGATCTGCCGCTTGCCGCGCGGCTCGATACGCCTGCGGAAGAACAATCCGTCGGTGTGCTGGTGGCCCGTGTCGAGCGTCACCTGGCCCAGAACCCGGAAGATGGACAGGGCTGGGCGGTCATCGCCCCGGTCTACCTGTCTCTTGGTCAGCCGGAAGCGTCCGCACGCGCCTACGCGAATGCGATCCGGATCCTCGGACCGCGGCCCGAGTGGCTGACCGACATGGGCGAAGCCCTGACCATCGCCAACCAGGGGCTCGTCGTCGCTGATGCGCGGCGCGCATTCGAGCAGGCGGTTGAAATGGATGCCACGGCCGTCAAGCCGCGCTTCTTTCTGGCGATTGCCCTCGGGCAGGAAGGCCGGAAAGACGAAGCGATCGCAGCCTGGAATGAGCTGCTCGAGGCGGCGGAGGGAACCGAAGCCTGGGCTGGCGCGGCACGCCGGGAACTCGCTCTTCTTGAAGGTACGGACATTGAGGGCGCGCAGGCGCAATCCCCGGGCCCGCGCGGGCCGTCTCAGGAGGACATCGCCGCCTCGGGCGACATGAATGCCGAGGACCGCCAGGCCATGATCCGGGATATGGTTTCCGGCCTTGCCGAACGGCTTGCCTCCGAAGGTGGCTCGGCCGCGGAATGGAACCAGCTGATGCGGGCCTATATCGTGCTGGGGGAAAAGCAGAAGGCCGAAGACGCCCTTGCCTCGGCCCAAGATGCTTACGCAGGCAAGCCGGAAGACTTGTCCCTGATCAAGGACACGGCCAGGCAACTTGGCCTAACAGGGTCGTGACCCTAAGTTATCCGCGTCGCCAATGGACAATCATGCGCGGATCGTTGAGATTGCGGACGGAACATATATGACACGCAAACAAAGAAGGTTGACCCTTATCGGATCGGCTGGTGCCGTTCTTGCCCTTGCGCTCGGTCTGATCCTGTATGCGCTGAAGGGCGAGATCGTCTACTTCCAGAGCCCGACGGATATCACCAGGAACACCATCGCCGCCGGACAGCGGATCCGTCTGGGCGGACTTGTCGAGGAAGGCTCCATCGTCAGGTCCGACAACGCACAGGTCGCATTCCGGGTGACTGACATGGAAAATGTCGTTTCGGTGACCTACAAGGGTATTCTGCCGGATCTGTTCCGCGAGGGGCAGGGCGTCGTCACCGAGGGCGTCGTCGGCCCGGACGGGGTCTTTGTCGCCGACAGCGTGCTGGCAAAACACGACGAAAACTATATGCCCAAGGAAGTAGCGGAAGCACTGAAGGATCAGGGCCACTGGCAGGGCGGCGAGGAGCCTGCCGACTGATCCGGCAGACTGATTGAAACAGGACGCGGACGGACACAAATGATCGTCGAATTCGGACACTACGCGCTGGTGCTGGCCTTTGCCCTGTCGCTTCTGCAATGCACGATCCCGCTCTGGGGTGCGCTTTCCGGCGACAACCGCCTCATGGCCGTGGCCCCGCCGGTCTCTGTGACGATGTTCCTCCTTGTGCTGGTGTCCTTTCTGATCCTAACCGCCGGCTATCTGAATTCGGACTTCTCGATCCTGAACGTCCTGGAGAACTCTCATTCCGCCAAGCCGCTGCTCTACAAGTTCACCGGCGTGTGGGGCAATCATGAAGGCTCAATGCTGCTCTGGGTTCTGATCCTGGTGTTCTTCGGCGCGCTTGTGGGGCTCTTCGGCGGCAATCTGCCGGCCGATCTCAAGGCAGCGACACTGGCGGTTCAAGGCTCGATATCGGCAGGATTTCTCCTGTTTCTGCTGGCGACGTCCAACCCCTTTACCCGTGTCGCCAATCCGCCGCTGGAAGGCGCCGACCTCAATCCGATCCTTCAGGACATTGGCCTGGCGATTCATCCGCCGCTCCTCTATGTCGGCTATGTCGGCTTTTCGATCACATTCTCATTTGCCGTTGCCGCGCTGATTCTGGGGCGCACGGATGCCGCCTGGGCGCGGTGGGTCCGGCCCTGGACGCTGCTTGCCTGGAGCTTCCTGACGCTCGGCATCGCAATGGGGTCCTACTGGGCCTATTACGAACTCGGCTGGGGCGGCTGGTGGTTCTGGGACCCGGTCGAAAATGCAAGCTTCATGCCCTGGCTGGCCGGAACTGCCCTGCTGCACTCGGCAATCGTCATGGAGAAACGCGAGGCCCTCAAGGTGTGGACGGTGCTGCTCGCCATCTTCACCTTCTCGCTGTCGCTGCTCGGCACCTTCCTGGTCCGCTCGGGCGTCCTGACGTCGGTGCACGCGTTTGCCACCGACCCGACCCGCGGCGTCTTCATCCTGGGCCTCCTGTGTTTCTTCATTGGCGGCTCGCTGGCGCTCTATGCCTGGCGCGCCTCGACCCTGAAACAGGGTGGGCTCTTTGCCCCGATCAGCCGGGAAGGGGCGCTGATTCTCAACAACCTCTTCCTGACGGCCGCCTGCGCCGCGGTTTTCGTCGGCACGCTCTACCCGCTGCTGCTGGATGCGGTGACCGGGGAAACGATCTCCGTCGGAGCGCCCTTCTTCAATCTTACATTCGGGCCGCTGATGGTGCCGCTGCTGATGGCCGTTCCCTTCGGGCCGGTTCTTTCATGGAAGCGCGGCGATCTGCTTGCGGCCGCTCAGCGGCTTTACGCGGCCCTCGGCCTCGCCTTGGTGCTGACGCTGTTCACGTTCTGGCTCTGGGGCATGGAAAAAGTGCTTGCACCGCTGGGCGTCGGCCTTGCCGTCTGGATCATGGCCGGATCGGTCTCCGAAATCGTTACCCGCGTGAAGCTCTTTGAAATCGGCCCGCGGCGCGGCCTTTCCCGCCTGATTGGCCTGCCGGGTTCCGCCTGGGGCACCGCGACCGCCCATTTCGGCGTCGGTGTCGCAGTTCTCGGGATCGTCACGGCGTCAGCCTTCCAGGAAGAGCGGATCGAAACCATGCGCCCCGGCGACACGGTCGAGCTGTCCGGATACCAGGTGACCTTCGACGGCGCCGCACCGAGGCGTGGACCGAACTATACCGAAGAAGTCGGCCACTTCACCGTCCGCCGGGCCGGCCTGACCATCGCCGAGCTCGATCCGTCGAAGCGGGTCTATACGGCCCGCCAGATGCCGACCACCGAGGCGGCCATCCATACGACCGGCTTCTCGCAGCTCTACCTGTCGCTCGGCGAAAGCCGCGGGGATGGGGCGGTCGATGTGCGTGTCTATTTCAAGCCGCTGATTACGCTGATCTGGATCGGCAGCGTCATCATGGCGGTGGGCGGTGCCTTGTCCATCGCCGACAGGCGGCTTCGCGTCGGCGCGCCGAAGCCGGCAAGAAAACGGAACGCGGGCGCAACAGCCCCGGCGGAGTAAAGCGATGATCCGATCCCTTCTGACCTCGATTGTCCTTTGCCTCGGACTGCTGGCGCCCCCCGCCTTCGCCGTGGCGCCGGACGAGGTGCTGGACGACCCGGTGCTGGAGGCGAGAGCGAGAGATCTTTCGGCGGAGCTGCGCTGCATGGTCTGCCAGAACCAGTCCATCGACGACAGCGACGCGCCATTGGCAAAGGATCTGCGCATCCTGGTGCGCGAGCGGCTGGTGGCGGGCGACAGCGATGAGGAAGTGATCGACTACCTGGTCTCCCGCTATGGCGAGTTCGTGCTGCTGAAACCGCGCTTTGCCTGGCACACGGCTGTGCTTTGGGCCGCAGGCCCGCTGGCGCTGGTCGCCGGCATGATCGCGATCTTCCTGGCCATGCGCAGGCGGGCCGGCCGCCGGTCGGAAACCGCCGGCGAGGCCGGTCAGACCAAGCTTTCCGCGGAAGAAGAACGCCGGTTGCGGGTGCTTCTCGAAGAAGCGGAATAAGTTTTCCCTCCGCCTTCGGCTTGCTCCGCGCGCCATTCCGCCTACCTCTGGTTTGAGAAACTCCTGGAGGCTTGAGAATGGCGAAACGTCCGCTGAAACTGGAATTCGACGGTGCCCACGGCGCCAAACTGGCAGCACGGCTTGACCTGCCTGCCGGAAAGGTCCGGGCATTCGCGCTCTTTGCCCATTGTTTTACCTGCTCCAAGGACATCGCCGCCGCCCGCTATATTGCCGATGCACTCAGTACGGAAGGCATTGCGGTATTGCGGTTCGATTTCACCGGTCTTGGCGGCAGCGGCGGAGATTTTTCCTCAACGGGATTTTCCTCCAACCTGGAGGATCTGAAACTGGCCGCCGATTTCCTGCGCCAGAACTACGAGGCTCCGCTACTGCTGATCGGGCACTCGCTCGGGGGCGCCGCAATTCTCGCCGCCGCTTCGGAAATCCCGGAGGCCCGGGCTGTGGTGACGATCGCTGCTCCTTCCGACGCGGACCATGTGCTTGAGCAGTTCAAGGGCGCCCTGGAGACCATCCGGGAAAATGGGGCGGGCGAGGTCAATCTCGCCGGACGAACCTTCACGATCCGCAAGGAATTCGTCGATGATCTCGACCGGCATTCGGTCACGGAGAAGATCTCCCGCCTCGGCAAGGCACTGCTGGTCATGCATGCGCCGCTCGATGAGACGGTCGGCATCGACAATGCCACCGATATCTTCCTTGCCGCCAAACATCCCAAGAGCTTCGTTTCGCTGGACAAGGCCGACCATCTCTTGAGCAACAGCGATGATGCGGCCTACGCGGCCAAGGTGATTGCCGGCTGGGCGAGCCGCTATCTGGACGCGGACCCGGCTTCCGCCTCCGACGAGGTGAAGGAAGGCGTTGAGGTCGTGGAAACCGGTCAGGGCAAATTCCAGGCAATGGTGTCCAGCGGAACGCATCGCATGATCGCCGACGAGCCGGTCGACTTCGGCGGCCTTGACAGCGGCCCGACCCCCTACGGCTATCTGGCTGCCGCGCTTGGCGCGTGCTCGGTCATGACCATGCGGATGTACGCGGACCGGAAGGACCTGCGCGTCGACCGGATCAGCATGCGCGTACTGCACGGCAAGGTTCATGCCGCCGATTGCGAGGGCTGTGCGGAAGAGCTGAAGCAGCGCGAAGGCAAGATCGACCGGTTCGAACGGCTGGTCACGATCGAAGGCGACGTCGACGCGGAGACACGGGTGCGGCTTCTGGAGATTGCCGGCAAGTGCCCGGTCCACAAAACGCTTGAACTGGGCGCGGCCGTCATCACGCGCGAAGTCAAGCCCGATAGCTGACGCCCGGCGTGAGGGGAGGTGGAACGCGGCCTGGAAACAGCCGCCCGTGTTCCTGCCGGTCGGGACCGTCTACGCCGCCACCGTTTCCAGGGAACTCAGGCGGATCTTCATGAAAGACAGCAGGCGGCGCGCATCCTTGTCGGACAGGGACCGGTAGGCCGCAATCCAGTTGTCGACCGTCGTCAGAGGTTGCTTGTTGTGGCTGGCGCGCGCCTTGGCCAGGGCCAGATAATCCTGATCCTCCACGCCCAGGGCACGGCAGAGAACCGCGACGCCCGTGGCATCGTAGCGGACCATGACGTTCGTGACGTATTTCTGCTCCAGACCGGCCACTTCGGAGAGCAGAAAGCAGATGTCGAACAGGTTGTTTGACAGCGAAAGCTGGGTGATCGCCTTGCCCAGGGACCGCTGTCCGGCGCGGATCTCCTTCAAGGTGGCCTTGGCATTGATCCTCGTTGCCCTGCGTTCCAGTTTGGAGCTCGCAACAATCTTGCTGGCCTTTTGAAAGAGATCCTGAATGAGGGTTTCGTTCTCTGAGCGCAGCTTGCGGATCTTTGCCTGCTGTTGTTCGGGCATCTGACTGATCAGCTTTTCGTAATCGTCTTCGGTGACATCCGTGCGTTCCATCATGGCGTCACGGATCTTTTCGTCGCTTTCCGCCAGTTTGATCAGGAGCCGCGAACCCCAGTCGGAAAACTCGGCGCCTGAGTTGGCCGCCACCGATTGCTTGACCGGCTTTTCACCACGCTCCAAGAGGACATCGGTTACCTGGGCCTCTAGATGCTTGCGTTTGGAAATCGCCAGAAGATGGCCTTGCCCCATTGTCCTTGCGAGCTGAAGGATTTCGTCCGGCTTCAGGGCGTTGGACGACGTCAGCATCGGACGGGCAATGTCGATTTCTTCGCGGGCCAGGGCATAGGCGAGCTTGGGCGACGTGCTGTCGATAGGAGCAAGTTGCTCGGACACCGCCTTCTTCTGCTCCTGCTCCATGACCGGCAACATGCCTTCCAGGATAGAATTGAACAGGGTGATTTCTTCCGTCCGATAACTGTCCGCCCCGTTTGCGAAAAGCTCGGTGACATGGTCAACCAGCTGGTGACGCTTTTCCGGGGTGCAATCCCGGGCGAGGTTTATGATGTTATCGATCATGGCGGGGCCGTCCGTTGTTCTGATCTAGAACTACAGGCTAGGAAGTTTACAATCAGGTAAAAACGGAGATGAAAGTTGGATAAGCTTTTATATTGTTTGTATTTTTATGGATAAAATTGAAATAAAAATGTTTTCGTGGCTATTTAGGGTAGTATAGGTAAATCTATTTTCCGAAATGTAAGGTTGTGTCACTGGGTCCGTCGAGAAAGGGGCCGGGTTTGGAATACGGCAGCTTTACTCAGGATCTTCCGACGTTGTCACACGGGATCTTCGCTGCGGAGCTCGTTGCTAGGCTGCCCGTGCCTGCTTGACTGCCTTCAGCTTCATTTTCATCAGCGCCAGCAAGCGCCGGGCGTCGGTTTCATCGAGCATATGGTAGTTGGTAAGCCATTTGCTGCCGGTGCTTTCCGGGAATTTCAGGTGTTTGCAACGTTCCTTGCAGATCGCCTGGAACTCCATTGCTCCGATTCCCGTCGCCCTGCAAACCGTCGCGATGCCGGTGGAGTCGAACCGGACCATGAGATTGTGAACGTATTTCATGTCCAGAGCCGAGAAGAAGGAAAGCAGGGCAACCGCGTCCAGAAGATTGTGTTCCTGAGCGAGTTGATAGATCGCCTTGTTCAAGTTGGTCTTGCCGAGCCGGATTCCCATCAGCCATGCCTTCGGGCTGATCTTGGACGGACGCCTTGCCAGTTCCGCGCCCGAAGCGATTTCGCCATCGGCCTTGAAGAGGTCTTCGAGCAACTCTTCGTTGGACTTTCTCAGGTGCCGGATGCGGTCGCCAAGCTGCTTGGGCATGTCCTTCACGAGGGCCTCGAACTCGGCCATGGAGATATCGGCGCCCAGATTGGTGGCAACGGTTTGTCTGACCTCCTTGCTGCCGCGCCTGATCAGGGTCCTGGAAACGTCCTTGCTGATATGCTCGCGCTTGGCCATGGCCAGGAGGTAACCCTGGTCCTTGGTCTCCGCGAGCTTTCGCAGGTCCTCTTCCTCCAGCGACTGGGAACGTTCGAGAACCGCTCTTGCGACCGGCAGTTCGTCACCGGCGATGACCGCTGCAAGCTTGGCGGACATCGCCTGGACGCTGGCGAGCCGCTCGGACAGCTTCTGGCGGGTTTCCGGCGCCAGGCTGTCATAGACGCCTTCGAGCACGTTGTTGAGAAGATGCGTTTCGTCGGACCCCTTGTCGTCCGCCCTTGCCGCGAGCAAACCCGTCACATGCTCGGCGAGCTCGTGTTTTTTCTCGGAAGAACTGCCCTTGGCAAGCTGGAGAAGTGAGTTCGTCATGGTCATACCTTGTCGGCATCAGCTTGAATTAAAATCCTTTATAAGCCGTGAAACAGTGTTCTTTCCCCTATTGAGAGGGCCCGCCACAGAGTTGACGCGGCGGCGGCTTTGCGCCATGGGACGGCGATGAGCGCGTTTCCGATCCTCTATTCCTTTCGCCGCTGCCCCTATGCCATCAGGGCTCGGCTGGCGATCGCCTCCAGCGGCCGAACGGTCGAACTGCGGGAAATCCTCCTGCGGGACAAGGCCCCGGAATTTCTTCAGACATCGCCGTCGGCGACGGTTCCGTGCCTGAAGGACGGCGACAAGGTTCTGGACGAGAGCCTGGACATCATGCTGTGGGCGCTTGAGCACTCGGACCCTGAAGGCTGGCGGCAAGCGGCGGACGAACACGCCATGCTTTCCCTGATCAGCGAGTGTGACGGTCCCTTCAAGCGTCATCTCGACCGCTACAAGTACGACACCCGCGACGCGGATGCGGACAGGCAGGAGGAACGGTCCGCCGCGGCCGGTTTCCTGTGGCAGCTCGACGACCGGCTCGCAGCAGGCAGCTGGCTTTTCGGCGCACGTGCCTCGCTCGCCGATTATGCCGTCCTGCCCTTTGTCCGCCAGTTCGCCAACACAGACCGCGCCTGGTTCGACGGTGAGCGCTGGAGCGCCCTGAAAGCGTGGCTGGTCCGGTTCGAAACCTCGGACCGCTTCCGGGCCGTCATGCCGAAATTGGAAAAATGGCATGCGGGCAACGAGCCCGTCCTGTTTCCTGCCGCCGCAGGCGAGAATTAATCGCCCCGGCGGTCCATTCACCGGATGGGAGTGCCGTTTACCGGCTCCAGCCAGTGGATATCGTGTCGTTTTGTTCCAACCTTACGAAATCGTAATCTCACCGTCAGGCGCCTGTAAGGCTGGGTAACCTACCTTCCTCCTCGAGCCTGGAATGCGACTCCCCGCTCGCATCCGAACACGGCCTCCAAGTCGAATATTGATAGAGGAACAAAACATGCAAAATCGTGGGTCAGTCTCTCCCTTGCGGTCCCGCCGCGCCAAATTGCTGGCAGGAGTCGTTGCGCTCGGCACCGCAGGTCTGGTGAGCGCGCAAACTCTCGTGCCCAGCCAAATGGCGCTGGCTGATGCGGTCCGTGTGGATCTCGGCCTCCCCGGCGGACTTCTCCGATGTTGTCCGCACCGTCAGCCCGGCCGTTGTCAGCGTCCGCGTCAAGCAGGCCGCCGAGCCGCGCATGATGAATTTTGGCGGCGGCGAAAACTTCGAGGAATTCTTCAAGGGTCTTCCGGACGGCCATCCGTTCCAGCGCTTCTTCCGCGAATTCGGTGAGCGCGGCGAAGAAGGCAACACCCCGCGCCGCGCGCCGCGTCAATACGGCATGTCGCAGGGCTCCGGCTTCTTCATTTCCGAAGATGGCTATGTCGTCACCAACCAGCATGTGATCGACAAGGGGACCGAGTTCACCGTGATCGATCAGGACGGCAATGAGTACGACGCCACGCTGATCGGCGCGGACAAGCGCACCGACCTGGCGTTGCTCAAGGTCGAAGGCGAGGCAGACTTCACGTACGTGAACTTTGCCCAGGACGCGCCGCAGGTCGGCGAGTGGACCGTTGCCATCGGTAATCCATTCGGCCTTGGCGGGTCTGTCACGGCCGGCATCGTGTCCGCCCGCGGCCGCGACATCGGTGCAGGCCCCTATGACGACTTCATCCAGATCGACGCCCCCGTGAACCGCGGCAATTCCGGTGGTCCGGCCTTCAACATGCATGGAGAGGTGATTGGTGTGAACGCGGCGATCTTCTCGCCGTCCGGCGGCAATGTCGGTATTGCGTTCGCAATCCCGTCCTCGACCGCGCAGGATGTCATCATGCAGCTGAAGGATGACGGGACCGTCGTCCGTGGCTGGCTGGGGGTCCAGATCCAGGGGGTCACCGACGACATCGCCGAAAGCATCGGCCTTGACAGTGCACGCGGCGCAATTGTCGCGGAAGCACAGCCGGAAAGCCCGGCTCAGAAAGCCGGCCTGCGTGCGGGCGATACCATCCTGGCCGTCGACGGCACCAAGGTGGACGGTCCGCGCGACCTGTCCAAGATCATCGCTGCCTATGAGCCCGACACCAAGGTGGACGTGACCGTCTGGCGGGATGGCGAAGAGAAGGACATCAGCGTCACCCTGGGCCGCCTGCAGGACCAGGAGCAGGCTGCTGCCGCAACCCCGCAGGCTGAAGAAGGCAAGACTTCGCTGGACAAGCTCGGCCTGGTCCTGACCACGAAAGCCGAAGCCGGCCTGGAAGGTGAAGGCGTTGTCATCGTCGAAATCGGCCCGGACAGCCCGGCAGCGGAAAAGAACCTCGGCACCGGAGACGTCATCCTGGAAGTCGGAGGCATGAAGGTGAACAATCCGGCCGATGTCCTGAAGGCGCTTGAAAAGGCTGAAAAGGACGGCCGCAAGGCGGTTCTCTTCCGGGTTGAGAGCAACGAGCGCTCACGCTTCGTGGCCCTGCCCATGAACGTTGGCTGATCAGGCGCCCGTGCCTCGACGCATACCAGCGTTCACGAACGCGGGATGTGATCCGGAGCGGAGCCTGAATGGCGGGCCGGCTCGCCCTCTGCCCCTGAAACCCGGCGGGCCGGTTCTGTCCATAACCTGAATGGTGGCGGCGGCAATTGCATCAGTTGCCGCCGCCAACCATTTTGTTTCGACGCAACTCACGGTAAAAAGGATCTTATGTTGAAGATTCTTGTTGTTGAAGATGATCCGGAAGCGGCCAGCTACCTCGTCAAGGGGCTGAGCGAAGTCGGCCACATGGCCGACCGGGCATCGGATGGTGATACCGGGCTGCAGATGGCCCTCGACAGCACCTACGACATTCTCATCGTCGACCGGATGCTGCCGAAAATGGACGGCTTGTCGCTTATCCGCGAGCTGCGCCGCGAGCAAAACCACACGCCGGCGCTGATCCTGTCGGCGCTTGGCCAGGTCGATGACCGGGTCAAGGGCCTCAAGGCCGGCGGTGACGACTATCTGCCCAAGCCCTACGCTTTCACCGAATTGCTCGCACGGGTCGAGGCGCTGGCCCGGCGGCCTCAATCCTCCCACCACGTGGAAACGACCTACAGGGTCGGTGACTTGATCCTGGACCGCATGGCCCATTCGTGCCGGCGCGGCGATACGGAAATCCCGCTGCAGCCGCGCGAGTTCCGCTTGCTGGAATATCTCATGCAGCATGCCGGCCAGGTCGTCACCCGCACGATGCTGCTGGAAAACGTCTGGGAGTATCACTTCGACCCCCAGACGAATGTGATCGATGTCCATATTTCGCGTCTTCGCGCCAAGATTGACAAGGGATTTGACACACCGCTCCTGCACACGATCCGCGGCGCTGGATACACGATACGTGACACGTCTCACTAGATTCACCAGGACCACGGCCTTCAAGCTGTCGTTGCTTTACATCGCCGTGTTCACGGTGATGTCCGGTTTCCTGCTGCTCTACATCTCCAAAAGCACCGAAAAACTGATGTCCGAGCAAGTGGTGCAGGATGTCGATTCAGAACTGAAGAACCTGGCCGACGTCTATGTGCGCGGCGGGGCCCGCGAACTGGTGGAAACCATCGACCGGCGCTCGCGCCATCCGGATGCCAACCTCTATCTTCTGGTCGACTTCGCCGGCAACGCGCTCGTCGGCAACATTGCCCGCCTGCCGACCATGGTGCTGGAAGAGGCCGACGGCGGCCTGCACCGGGTGCGCTACACCAGGCTTGGGCAGGAACCGGAAAACGCAGAGCGCCAGGCCATGGTGCGCACCTTCGAACTGCGCGGCGGCTTCCGCCTGCTTGTCGGCCGGGATCTCGGCGACCAGCTCTTGTTTTCCAACCTTCTGGGTAATGCGCTGCGCCTGTGGCTGATCGTGGTGGTGATCATGGGTGTCATCACCTGGCTGTTCGTCAACCACAGGGTCATGAAACGCATCGACGAGATCTCCGCCACCAGCCGCACCATCATGGAGGGGGATCTGACGGGGCGCCTGCCGATTGCGGGCAACGACGACGAATTCGACCGCCTGGCCATCAACCTCAACGACATGCTCGAGCGCATCGAACTGCTGATGCAGTCGATGAAGGACGTGACCGACAACATCGCCCATGACCTCAAGACGCCGCTGACCCGCCTGCAGACCCGCGTCGAGACGGCGCTGCGCGAAGCCAGGGACCAGGCGGACTATCGCGGTGCTCTGGAGGCGACGCTGGAGGAAACCGACCATCTGCTGCGCATCTTCAATGCGCTGCTCAGGATTGCCCGGATTGAAGCCACCGCTCCGGCATCCGTCATGGAACCGGTTGATCTCAACAAGGTCGTGGCCGAAATTGCCGAGCTCTACGAGCCTCTGGTAGAAGAGGAAGGCGGCAGGCTGGAAACGGACGTGCCGGAGAAAGCGCTCCAGGCGGACTGCAACAGGGATCTGATCAGCCAGGCCCTGGTCAACCTGATTGAAAACGCCCTGAAATACGGCCATCCCGATTCGGGCGAACTCCTGATCCGGATTTCCGCATGGCGAGAGGGCGACCGTGTCGTCTCTTGCGGTCACGGACAATGGCCCCGGCATTCCGGAGAAGGATCAGGACCGGGTCAAGGAACGCTTCGTTCGCCTCGAAGAAAGCCGCTCGGAACCCGGAACGGGTCTCGGATTGAGCCTCGTCAAAGCCGTTGCCCGCTTGCATGGAGGAGACTTGCGCTTCAAGAATGAAGCACCGGGCCTTTCCGCCCGGATGGATTTAGCACCGGTCAGCAACGGGACGGACCATGGACAAGGCGGCACAGGAACAGGGCACACCGACGGAAGCTGAGGCTGCCCCGGGCGAACTTGCCGGGCGCATCGCCGTCGTCCCGGCGACCCCGGATCCCGATCACGCGGCGCTCTTCCTGAAGGACCTCATTGACGACGCAGGGGCCGGAGCCGAGCTCAAGGCCCTATTCCGCGACAATCCCAGCCTTGAAGATTTTCTGACAGGCATCATCGGCAATTCACCGTTCCTGCGCGATCTCATGCTGTCAGATCCGTCTCGGCTCGTGAGCATACTGAAAGACGCCCCGGAAACGCGGCTCGAGCGCATTCTCACCCAGGCCCGGGACGCCCGCGCGGACGATGAAGCGGGCATCATGCGGGCGTTGAGGCTGCTGAAGAACGATCTCGCCCTGACCCTGGGGCTGGCGGATATTTCCGGTGTGATCGAACTCGACCGGATCACCGGCGCTCTGGCCGGCTTTGCCGACGCGGCGCTGACAGCCGCAATCCGCTTCTGCCTGAGCGATCTGACCCGCCTCAACAAGTTCAAGCCGTTCGATCCTGAAAAACCGGAAATAGACAGCGGCTTCATCGTGCTCGCCATGGGTAAGCATGGCGCCAATGAGCTGAACTACTCGTCCGACATCGACCTGATCGTCCTCTATGATCCGGACAAGGCCCCGATGGCGGGCACGGCCGAGGCTCCGGTGGAATTCGTCCGCATGACCCGGCGTCTCGTCAAGATCATGCAGGACAGGACGGCGGAAGGATATGTTTTCCGTACTGACCTGCGCCTTCGTCCCGACCCCGGCGCGACGCCCCTGGCCATGTCCGTTCCTGGCGCGCTCGTCTACTACGAGTCGCTCGGCCAGAACTGGGAACGGGCGGCGCTCATCAAGGCGCGGCCTTGTGCGGGAGACATTGCGGCGGGGGAAGCCTTCCTTCACGAGATCGCCCCGTTCATCTGGCGGAAATACCTCGACTTTGCCGCGATTGCCGACGTGCAGTCGATCAAGCGGCAAATCCATATGCACAAGGGCCACGGGACCATCGCCGTGGCGGGACACAACGTCAAGCTGGGCCGCGGCGGCATCCGCGAAGTGGAATTCTTCGTCCAGACCCAGCAGTTGATCGCCGGCGGCCGCAATCCGGCGCTCAGGGGCCGCCGCACGCTCGACATGCTGAACGCGCTTTGCGAGGCCGACTGGATCCGGCCGGAATCGCGGGACGAGATGGCCGATGCCTACAGGTTCCTGCGCAATGTCGAGCACCGTATCCAGATGCTGAACGACGAACAGACCCAGCTCCTGCCCAAGGATGAAGAAGGCCTCACGCGCATCGCCGCCCTGATGGGCTTCGGCACACTGAAGGCATTTGAAGCAGAACTCCTCAGCCATCTGAAGAAAGTGCAGCATCACTATTCGGAACTTTTCGAGGACGAACCGGCTCTGTCCTCCGAACTCGGCAATCTGGTCTTCACGGGTGACGATCATGATCCCGGTACGCTCGAAACGCTCGCCGGTCTTGGCTTCAAGCAGCCGGCCGAAGCGGCCAGCATCGTCAAGTCGTGGCATTTCGGCCGCTATCCCTGCACGCGTTCGACCAAGGCGCGCGAACGTCTGACTGAAATGCACCCCGCCCTGATCGGCGCTCTGGCGGCGACCGACAACGCGGATGCGGCGCTGCGGACCTTCGACAGTTTTCTCGCCAAGCTCCCGGCCGGTGTGCAGCTTTTCGCGCTGCTGAGATCCAATCCCCAACTCCTGACGCTGCTTGCCACCACGATGGGCGTTGCGCCGCGCATGGCGGAAACCGTGTCCAGGCGGGTCCATGTCCTGGACGCGGTGCTGGACCCGGCCTTTTTCGGCGCGATGCCGAGTGTCAAGGAATTTCGCGTCGGCCTGGACCGGACGCTCGCCCAGGCCAGGTTCTACGAGGAAGCCCTCGACCGGGCCCGGATCTTCACCCAGGAGCAGCAGTTCCTGATCGGCCTTCGGCTGATCTCCGACACGCTTTCCGCCGATAGGGTCGGCTTCGCGTTGGCAAGGCTGGCGGAAGTGGTCGTCGACCGTATCCAGTCCCGCGTCATTACCCATGTCGCCGAAACCCACGGGGTGGTGCCGGGCGGCAATATCGCCGTGCTTGCCATGGGCAAGCTGGGCGGACGGGAAATGACGGCCAGCTCCGATCTTGACCTGATCCTGCTCTACGAGGCGCCGGAGGACGTGAAGGAGTCCGACGGCAAGCGGCCCCTGTCGATCACCCAGTACTATACGCGCCTGACGCAGCGGCTGGTCACGGCGCTTTCCGCACCGACCGCCGAGGGCTCGCTCTACGAGGTGGACTTTCGCCTCCGCCCCTCCGGAAATGCCGGACCGCTGGCCACCAATCTGGAAGGTTTCATCGCCTACCAGAAGAAGGACGCCTGGACCTGGGAGCATATGGCCCTGACCCGCGGACGGGTCATTGCCGCCACGACACCGGAATTCAGGCAGAAGATCGTCGACAACATCGGCGAAACGCTGACACAGCCGCGCGACAGGGCAAAGCTTGCAAACGATGTCCGCTCGATGCGGGCGCGCATCGAGAAGGAAAAGGGCACGAAGGATATCTGGGACCTGAAGCAGGTCTCAGGCGGCCTGGTCGATATCGAATTCATCGCTCAGTTCCTGCAACTGGTGCATGCTAACGACAACCCCGGCGTCCTGGCCCAGGGCACCGAACAGGCGCTGGAGCGTTTGCGCGACGCCGAGTGCCTGGATATCGGCGATGCCGAACTGCTCCTGGAAGCGCTTCGCCTCTACCACCGGCTGACCCAGATCCTGCGTCTGACGCTTTCGGAAAGATTTGTGCCCTCTGCGGCGCCGGGCGGCGTGCTCGGCCTGCTCGTCCAGGCCTCCGGCAGCCCGACCTTCGACCGGCTCGAGACGGAACTGGCCGACCTTCAGGCGAAGGTGCGCTCCACATTCGTGCGGCTTGTGGGGGAGGTCGAGGTGGCTGAGGGGTAACGGGTTCCCGGGCTGACTTTCAGGCCCGCCTGTCACGCAGGCTGCTTGTCCTCCGCCATCGGCAGCGTGAAGCTTACCGTGGTGCCTTTCTTGACTTCCGACTGGATCGTCAGCTTGCCGCCGTGCAATTCCACCAGCGAACGTGCGATGGCGAGCCCGAGGCCGGAGCCCTGATGGGTTTTGGTGAACTGGTTTTCCACCTGCACGAATGGCTTTGCGAGGCGCTCGATGTCGCGCTCGGAAATGCCGATGCCGGTGTCCGTGACCTCGAAGCGGATCTTGTCGCCGCGCGGCCGCGCCTTGAGCGTCACCGTGCCGTTGTCCGGGGTGAATTTCACCGCGTTGGCAAGCAGGTTCAGGAGGATCTGCTTCAGCGCCCGCTTGTCCGCCTGGACATTGAGGTTTTCGGCGACTTCCGCAGCCACGGTAATGTTCTTCTCGGTCGCCGCGGCGGTAACGATCCGGCCGGCATCCGCGGCGGCAGCCGAAGCGCTGACGGCCTCGGTTTCGATGTTCATCCGGCCCGCCTCGATCTTGGACATGTCGAGAATGTCATTGATCACGTTGAGCAGGTAGGTGCCGGAGGAATAGATGTCCTTGCAATAGTCGGTATACCTGTCGGTGCCGATCGGCCCGAACATCTCCTGGGTCATGATGTCCGAGAAGCCGATAATGGCGTTCAGCGGCGTCCTGAGCTCGTGGGAGATATTGGCCAGGAATTCGGACTTGGCCTTGTTGGCCGCTTCCGCGCGGGTCTTTTCTTCCTGGTATTTGTCGGCCATTTCCACCAGCTGCCGGGCCTGGACCTCCAGCGTCTGGCGGGATTTCTGCAGATCGGAAATCGTGGCCTTCAGCCGCTTTTCCGACTCCATCAGCTTTTCTTCGTGTTTCTTCAGCGCGGTAATGTCCGTGCCGACGGAAACGAAGCCGCCGTCCTTGGTGCGGCGCTCGGAGATCTGCAGCCAGCGCCCGTCTTCCAGTTGCGCTTCGTAGGAACCGTCCGGCGCTCCGCCGCGCTGGGTGACGGTGACCGGCTGGGGGGCGATCTCCGCATTGGAGGCGGCGGCCATCACGTCGTTGTAAGGCGTGCCCGGCTTGATGACCGCGCTGGGGAGGCTGTGCAGCGACTGGTAGTTGGAGTTGCAGATCACCAGCTCGTTCCGGGCGTTCCACAGCACGAATGCCTCCGAGATCGTCTCGATCGCATCGCGCAGGCGCAGATCCGCCATGCGGCTCTGTTCGGCGAGCTGGTGCTGCTCGGTAATGTCGATGCAGATGCCGATCAGGTGCGGTTCCGCGCGGCCCGGCTCGGACTGGATTTCCCCGCGGGCCCGCAGCCAGATCCAGCTGCCGTCCGCATGGCGCATGCGGAAGGTTTCGTCGACCAGCGTTTCGCCGCTCTCCAGCAGATGCTCCGCCAGGGCGAGCAGGTCGATATCGTCCGGATGGGTGATGTCGGAGACATCGGCAAAGCTCAGGATGTCGTCCTTGGGCTCCCGGCCGAGCAATTCATAGAGCGAGGAAGACCAGAACATGCGGCCGCGGGAGAGATCCCAGTCGAACAGGCCGCAGCGACCGTGGGTGAGGGCGGTGTCGATACGGGCCCTGGTCGCGGCATACATTTCATCGGCGGTTTCCGCGCGCGTAGCCTGGCTGAAAAAGCCGTAGATCACCGCCAGAAGCACCAGCGAAGTGCCCACGAACAGCGTCACGTTGGCCGAAAGGTCCTTGCGCCAGTCGGCGTAGATCGCCGTCTCGGGCTGCAGGACCGCGACCATGCCTAGGCGCCCGTCGAGATGATGGACCGTGGCGAATACCTGTTCGTCACCGTCCGGACGGCCAAGACCGGCAGGCACGGACAGGACGCCGGCACGCGAGCCGAAGACGGTCAGCGGTTGCGACGGGCTGAGGATGTCGGTGATCGGGCGGCTTTCCATGTCCGGATGGGCCGGGGCCGAGGCGACGATCGTTCCGGACGGATCGGTGATCAGGAAAATCCGGCCCTTGCTCGTGGCGCCGGCCGGCAGGCTGTCGGCCAGGAGGCGCTTGAGTGTCGTCCGGTAGCCGGCTTCAGGAAGAGTGTCCTGCTCGGCGTTGAGATTGCCGGCGACAACGGTCGCCAGCAGGCTGAGCGTGCTCTGCGCCGATGTCTGCGCTTCGGAATAGCGGCCGGCAAGTTCGCCGCCGCGAAAGAGCGCCAGTATGACGATGAAGACGATCGCAAGGCCGGGAATGACACGTCGAAGCAGGCCGTCGGACCGGGCAAGGCTGTTCAGGAAGGTTTCGACCAGGGTGCGCAGCGGCAGGCCTGGCGCGCTTGCGCGCGTCTCCTGATCTGACTCCTTCTCGCCGCGCCGCGCAGATGCGTCGCCAGCCAATGCTTGCGTCATGGGAAGTGTGCCTCAAGTTCCGCCGCATCGGAGCTTGCCCCGAATCACTTCCATTTGAATCAAAACGTCTGTTTTTGTCCAGACCTGCGGAAGAAGAAAATGGTTAACGCGCGGCGCGATTTGCTGCTCTCGCGTTAACCTTCTTCAGTATTGCACACTATTGCAATGTCCTGTCGACGATGTCGCGACTGTCTCTCGACAGATCTTCGCATGAGGAAATCCGCAGGAGGGCAGATTCCGCAAGGACAGAACGTTGTGGGTCAAGGGCCCGCCATGACCTGAAACTGGTCAGCAGACGGGACGCGACCTGCGGGTTGCGCTTGTCTATTGCCAAAACCGATTCGGCAACCAGCTCGAAACCGGCCCCGTCGGCCCGGGCAAACTGGGTCGGATTGCCGGTGGCGAACGACTGCAGGAGCGAGCGCACCCTGTTCGGATTGCTGCTGTCGTAAAGCGGGTGCTTCATCAGCGCCCGGACCTTGTCCAGCGTCCGGTCCCCCGGCGCGGTGGCCTGGGTCATGAACCACTTGTCCATGGCAAGCGAACTGGCCTCGTGCCGCTTCCGGTAGTGGTCCAGCGCGGCTTCTTCCTGCGCCATGTGGTCATGAACGAGGAGCGTCAGCGCGGCCAGGCGGTCGGTCATGTTGTCAGCGGCCACGAAACGGTCCCAGACAAGCCGGGCGGCATCGTCGTCACCCGAAGCCGCGTAATAGTGCAATGCCCGGTTGGCAAGGGCACGTTTCCCGACGGCCTCCGCGTCAGGGGAATAGGCCCCCGCGGGAGCAAGACTGGTGATGAGCGGCAGGAGTTCGCTACCGTGGCTGAGGGCGATCGCTTCCCGCAGCAGCCGGCGCGCCGCGAAGATGGCATCCGGGTCGACATCCTTGCCGATCTCCTGGGCGACATCGGCTTCGCTTGGCAGCGTGAGCGCCTGCGCCCTCAAAGCCGCGTCAAGCGAAGTATCGGTCAGCACGGAGCCCATGACGCGGATGACGTCCTCGGACGGCTTGCCGCTGTCGCCTCTGCGAATGAGGCTGGAGAGCCGCACCAGATCCTGCATGGCCAGGGTCTGCACCGCCTGCCAGCGGTTGAAGGGATCGTTGTCCTGAGCCGCCAGAAACAGCAACTCGTCCGGCTGCAATTCCTGGCTCAGCCGGATGGGCGCGGAAAACCCGCGCAGGAGCGACAGGACGGGCCGGGAGGCGACATCCCTGAACGTTACCTCCTGATGGGCCTTGTCGAGCACCAGAACATCGCCGGAGACAGTGGCGCCCTCGGGAGCGGAAAGGTCCATGTCCTCGCCATTCGGACCGATAAGCCCGAAGCGGAGCGGAATGACTGCAGGTTTGCTGGACTTTTGCCCGGGCACCGGCGGGATTTCCTGAGAGAGCTTGACCGTAAAAGTCTGGCGCTCCGGATCGTATTCGCTCTGGACGGCGACGACCGGGGTGCCTGCCTGTTCGTACCAGAGGGCAAACCGGCTGAGATCGATTGCGGCCGCTTCCTCGAAACAGGCAAGAAACGCCTCGATCGTCGTGGCTTGCCCGTCGTGGCGGTCGAAATAGAGATCGAGCCCGGCCCGGAAGCTGTCGTCGCCCAGCAGCGTCTTCAGCATGCGCACCACTTCCGCACCTTTTTCATAAACCGTGGCGGTGTAGAAGTTGTTGATTTCGTGGTAGATCCGGGGGCGGACGGGATGGGCCAGCGGTCCGGCATCCTCCGGAAACTGATGGGATTTCAGCAGCCGCACGTCGGCAATCCGCTTGACCGGGCGGGAGCGCATGTCGGCAGAAAATTCCTGATCGCGGAAGACCGTCAGGCCTTCCTTCAGGCACAGCTGAAACCAGTCGCGGCAGGTGATGCGGTTGCCGGTCCAGTTGTGAAAATACTCGTGCGCGATCACCGCCTCGATGTTGGCGTAATCCTGGTCGGTCGCGGTATCCGGATCGGCCAGAACGTATTTGTCGTTGAAGATATTGAGGCCCTTGTTCTCCATCGCGCCCATGTTGAAATTCGACACGGCGACGATGTTGAATACCTCCAGATCGTATTCGCGGCCGAAGACCTGCTCGTCCCAGCGCATGGAGCGCTTCAGGCTGTCCATGGCCCAGTCGCACAGGCCCTCCTTGCCGTGCTCCACATAGATGTTGAGCTCCACATCCCTGCCTGACGCCGTGGTGAAGCGGTCCGGCACCTGCGCCAGGTCGCCTGCAACCAGCGCGAAGAGATAGGCCGGCTTCGGGAACGGGTCGTGCCAGACGGCATAGTGGCGGTCCGAACCGGCAACGCCGCCGGTCTCGATCAGGTTGCCGTTGGCGAGCAGCACCGGGCATTCGGCCTTCGGAGCTTCCAGGCGTGTCGTGTAGACGGCCAGAACGTCCGGACGGTCCAGAAAATACGTGATGCGGCGGAAGCCTTCCGCCTCGCACTGGGTGCAGAATGTTCCGGATGACCGGTAAAGCCCCATCAGCTTGGTGTTGGCGCCGGGATTGATTTGCGTCGTGATGGTCAGCTCGAACGGGGATGCGGGCGGGGCGTTGATTTCCAGCCGGTCGGCGGACGCCGTGAAGTCCTGGCTGCCGAGCTCCTCGCCGTTCAGTTTCAATCCGGTCAGGGTAAGCTCGTCCCCGTCCAGGACGAGAGGCGTACCGGCCTTCGTTCCGGCCTGTCGGGCAAGCGACAGCGTGGCGGTGACCGTCGTGGCGGCCGGATCGAGCTGTACGTCCAGATGGACCGTGTCGATGCGGTAAGCGGGCGGTTGGTACTCTTCCAGCCGGATGGCGGGCGCCGTTTCGGAACGCATCGAACTCTCCTGCAATGACGTCATACAAGCAAAGGATCGCGGCTGATGAAGCCTGGTTTGGGGTCAGGGCCGGTCAAGAGGTCCCGATACCAAGGCGTTAGCATGATCGAACAATGGGGCAAAGGCCTGTTTCCGTTTCCGCCTCCTGCGGCAATTGGAACGAGGGCAGATCCCTGTTCAATTACGCCAGATAGTGCTTTGACGTGGTGCAAGCCATTGTCTATGTCATGACCTTTGCCAGAACCGGGAACCTTTTTGATGAGCCGTTTGGACAGTTTCATTCGCCGTATGACTTCCCAGAAGATCCTGATGGAACATCTGGTCGACAGGGTCAACGAGGTCGAAGGTCCGATTCTGGAGCTGGGGCTGGGCAATGGCCGAACCTATGACCATCTGCGCGAAATCTACCCGAACAAGGAAATCTTCGTTTTCGATTTCACCATGGACTGCCATCCGAGCTGCGCGCCCGATGCCGAACACATGATACTCGGCGATATCCGCGACACGCTCGCCTTTTGCGGTCCGCGTGTCGGCGCCAAGGCGTCCTTTGCTCATATCGACATCGGCTCCGCCGACCCGACCAATGACCTGGCCATCGTCCACTGGCTTGCGCCGCTGATCGACAAGCGGATGGCCGTCGGCGGCATCGTCATGTCGGCCCTGGAACTCGACCTTGCGAATTTCGAGGCGCTGGAAAAGCCCGAGGGTATTCATCCGGGCCGCTACCACGTCTACCGCAAGACCTGCGAAGCGTGATGCCAGGCCGGAGTGAGGTGGTCAACTTTTCAAGGAACCGAGCATGACCGCGCCGCTGAAAGGCATAAAGGTTATCGAACTTGCCCGCATTCTGGCCGGCCCCTGGACCGGTCAGACCCTGGCCGATCTCGGTGCGGACGTGATCAAGGTGGAAAGCCCGCAGGGGGACGACACCAGAGGCTGGGGACCGCCCTTTGTCCGGGACGAAGCCGGTGAGGACCGGGACGCGGCCTATTTTCATGCCTGCAATCGCGGCAAGCGGTCCATTGCAGTCGACTTCAGGACGGAAGAAGGGCAGGAGATCGTCCGCCGGCTGGTTGCCGGAGCGGATGTCCTGATCGAGAATTTCAAGGTCGGCGGTCTGGCCAAATACGGGCTCGATTACGAGAGCCTCAGGAAGGTCAATCCGAAGCTGGTCTATTGCTCGATCACCGGCTTCGGACAGACCGGTCCCTACGCCCGCCGTGCGGGCTACGACTTCATGATCCAGGGCATGGGCGGGATAATGGACCTGACCGGAGAGCCGGATGGCGCCCCGCAGAAAATCGGTGTCGCCTTCGCCGACATCTTCACGGGCCTCTATGGCGTTATTGGCGTTCTGGCGGCGCTCCGCAGGCGCGACGAGACCGGCGAGGGCGAATGGGTGGACATGGCCTTGCTGGACGCGCAGGTCAGTGTGCTCGCCAATCAGGCGCTGAATTACTTCGTGTCCGGCAGGTCCCCGAAACGGCTCGGCAATGCCCACCCGAACATCGTTCCCTACCAGGTGTTTCCCGCAAAGGACGGGCATCTGATCATCGCCGTCGGCAATGACAGCCAGTTCAGGCGCCTTTGCGGCGTGCTCGGCCTGCCCGCGCTCGCCGGCGAGCCGAAATTCGCCACCAATGCGGCGCGCGTTGCGGCCAGGTCCGAACTGATCCCGCTTCTAAGCGCGGAAACCGCCGCCCGCAACCGGGACGATCTGCTTGCGGCCCTCGAACTGGAAGGCGTGCCCGCCGGGCCGATCAACTCGGTCGAAGAGGTCTTCGATGACCCGCAGGTGCAGGGCCGCGGGCTGAAGGTCGATCTGCCCGCAACCGGCGTTGCCGGCGGAACCGTGCCGTCGGTGCGCACGCCCATCAGTTTCAGAAACAGTGAACTCGTTCTCCGGCACGCGGCACCCATGCTGGGAGAGCATACGCAGGAAATTCTCGCCGAACTCGGTCTCGTGCCTTCGAAAGGCACGGGATCATGAAGTCAGGAGGCGCATGATGGCAGATCCGGATTTCCTGAAGATAGTTGACGCCGAGGTGCTTGCGAACGAGTGGGGCAAGCTGACCAGGTACAGGATCGAATACAGGCGCAGGGACGGGACCTGGCAGGAACAGGTCCGCGAGGCCTACGACCGGGGCAACGGCGTCACCTGCCTGCTTTACAATCCTGAAACCGGCTGTGTTCTGCTGACCCGGCAATTCCGCCTGCCGGTCTGGCTGAACGACAAGGATCCGTTGGTGATCGAGGCACCGGCCGGAATGCTGGACGGGGCCCATCCGGAAGACCGGATGCGGGCCGAGCTTGTCGAGGAAACGGGTTTCGAGATTTCTCGGCTGGACCATCTCTTCGACGTTCTCATGAGCCCGGGAGCGCTCACCGAGTATCTTTCCTTTTTCTCCGGCACATACCATCTGAAGGATCAGGTCGCGGAAGGGGGGGCCATGAGCATGAAGGCGAGGATATTGAAGTTCTCCACGTTCCGCTTGACGATGCGCTTCGGATGATCCGGTCCGGTGAGATCTGCGACGCCAAGACCATCATACTTCTGCAGGAGCTTGCGCTGCGGAAAATGGTTCCCGGGCAAACGTGAATCTCGCCAGATCCTGTCCGCCGGGATTTGACGCCAAGCCATTGGCGGGTAAGCTGTTGCCGACAACGGAGGCCGCCTGATGGCGAAGAAGGACCGTACCCGAGGGCGCATGAAGTGGCCCCTGACGACCGTCGTCGGGCTTGGCTTCGGCGCGTTTGTGGCGCTGGCGATCGGTCTGGTGCTCGGCCTGTCCGTGATGGCCAATTTCCAGAACACCTTTTCGCTTCTCAACGACAAGGCGATCTTGAGCACCCAGGCGCTGGAGACGCGGCTGCGCACCCACTTCCGATCCGTTGAAAGCGCCGTTGTCGGACTGAAACCCTATTTCGATGACGATACCATCGGCTTCAGCAATCCGGAAAAGACCCTGGAAGACCTGTCGATCGCCATGAAGGCCAATGGCGATCTCAGCACGCTGGCCGTCACGGACCTGAATGGCCGGCGGCTGGGCATCTTCCGTGCGCCGTCGGGGAAGCTCTGGCGGATATCGACCGACGTGCCGCCGCCGGGCATGATCTCGGACGGTATTCCAAATCTGGTGGCCGATAGCGGGCCGACCTGGGGACCGCTTGTGCGTCATGATGTTGGCTTGTTCGCAAATGTCTCGGTGCCGATCACCCGGAACGGCCAGGTCACCGGCATACTGACGGCGGCAACGTCAATGGAGGACCTGTCGCATGCGGTGTCCGCGCAGGACGAAGGCGCCAACAATACCGTCTTCATCATCTCGGGAGACGGCAAGGTCATCATGCACTCCGACGTGAACTGGCTGCAGACAGGCGGAAGCATAAAGGACAATCTGCCAAGCCCCTGGAGATCCGCGGGAGATCCGGTTCTGGCGGCGATGGCGAACGAGCAGCGCCTGAACGAATTCGAGAAGGCGGCGGAACTCGGCATCGAGGTTTCGTTCGTGGAAGCAGGCGGCAGCGAATACATTCTCATGAAAGGCGTTCTGGAAGGCTTTAGCGACGAGGCCTGGATCGTGGGACAGTATTATCGTGGCGTCACGGTTTCCCGCGAGGTCAGGCGGCTGGCCGGGTCGATGTTCGTCGGTTTCGGCGCGCTGGTGGTTTCGGTCCTGATTGCCTTCTGGATCGGCCGGCGGGTGGCCCGGCCGCTGCGCAATCTTGCCGTTCAGTCACGGCGGGTCGGCTCATTGTCGTTGAATGAGGTCGAGCCGCTGCCGCGCAGCCGGGTAGCGGAGGTCGATCAGGTTGCTCTCGCGTTCAATTCCATGGTGGAAGGCCTGAAGGCCATGAACACCTATGTGCCGCGGTCGCTGTTCATCAAGCTGATGCGTCTGGGCGGCCGCGGGGCGGCAGACGCGCGGGAAGCGGAACTGACCATCGTGTTCACCGATATCGTCGGCTTCACTGCGCTGTCCGAACACATGAGCGCCGAAGAAACGGCCGGCCTTCTGAACGACCATTTCGCCATCCTGGTTGAGGCGGTGGAGAGCGAGGACGGGACGGTCGACAAGTTCATAGGCGACGGCATGCTTGCATTCTGGGGGCTCCCGACGCGCGGCCCGACCATGCCGCAGCGGCGGTCAGAACAGTCCGCCGGATCGCGGCTGCCCTCCATAAGGCCAACGAGCAGGCGGTGGAGGAGGGCCGGCCCCGGCTCCTGCTTCGCGTCGGCATCCACACCGGGCCTGCTGTCGTCGGCAATGTGGGCGCGCTCGACCGTTGGAACTATACGGTTGTCGGCGATACGGTGAATGCGGCCGAACGCCTGCAGACGCTGGGCAGGGAAGTTGCGGGAGATGCGGAAGTCACCATTCTGGCCAGCGCTAACACCGTTGCCCAACTCCCGGGCGAGCGGAACCTCCGCCGGGCCGGAGAGCATCTCTTGCGTGGGCGGAGTGATCCGATGGAGGTTTACTGGCTGGATCCGTTCCCGGCGGCCGAACCCGCGCAAACCGCTGCGGAAGATTTGCCGGTCTCCGCGGCAGAGTAGCTTTGAAACTTTACTGCGCGCACGGACAAGATTCTGAACAGAAAAGGGATTTTTTGCCAATATGATTTAGATCACTGATACTCGGTACCGATTTCTGCATTGCTATCGCTCGGCGAATTTGGTTGTCTTTCTATTGCAACAAGGGCTTATTAAGCCACTCTGAGACAAACCTTGCCGGGGAGGAGCCGCGCGGTGAATGTGCTCTCGATCGAGGGACTGACGGTCGATTTTAATATGCCGGAAGGCCGTATCAGGGCGGTCAACGACGTCTCGTTTGTCGTGCCCCAGAACAAGACGGTCGCGCTGGTGGGAGAGTCCGGGTCGGGCAAAACGGTCATTTCCCAGACGATCATGGGCCTGCTTCCCGATGCGGCCGCGATCACATCCGGCAAGGTCGTTCTGGCCGATCCTTCAGGCACCGAGCCGCCGGTCGATATCGCGACACTCGAGCGCAAGGGCGCGAAGATGCGGCACCTGCGCGGCAACCGGGTTGCGATCATCTTCCAGGAACCGATGACGTCCCTGTCGCCGCTGCACACGATCGGAGACCAGATCGGCGAGGCAGCGCTCCTGCATCGCAACGTCTCGCGCGCCGAGGCCCGCGAACTCACCAAGGACATGCTCCGCCTCGTCCATTTCCCGGACCCGGAGCGCGCGCTGGATACGTATCCGTTCGAGCTTTCCGGCGGTCTGCGTCAGCGCGCCGTGATTGCCATGGCGATGATCTGCCGGCCCGCGCTGCTGATCGCCGACGAGCCGACCACTGCCCTCGACGTGACCATCCAGGCCGAAATCCTGAAGCTCATCCGCGAAGTCCAGTCCGAGCTGGAAATGTCGGTGCTGATGATCACCCACGATTTCGGTGTGGTCGCCAATATGGCCGATGAGATTGCGGTGATCTACCACGGCCGCATCCTGGAAAAGGGGACAGCCGAGCAGCTCTTCGGCGATCCCAGGCACGATTACCTGAAGGCGCTGCTCAACGCGGTGCCGAGCTTTCACATGGGCAAGGACGAACGGCTCGTGCCGATCCGCCCGATCAAGGTGAAGGCCACGGACCTCACCGCGAACCGAACGCGCTGTGACGTTGCCCCGGGCGAGCCGCTCGTTGAAATGCGCAACGTGACCAAGGAATTCACCTTGCGCAAAGGCTCGTTTCTGGGCGGCAAGGCCAGGACGATGACCGCGCTGGACCAGGTCAGCCTGACGATCCGCCGGGGCGAGTGTCTGGGACTGGTGGGCGAATCCGGGTCGGGCAAAACCACCGCCGCCAAGGCGATCTTGAGAGCCGTCAAGCTGGAAGGCGGCCAGGTTCTCTACAACCGGGGCAACGGGCTGGAGGACATCGCCAAGCTGAGGGGCTCGGCCCTCATGGATTACCGGCGCAGGGTCCAGCTGATCTTCCAGGATCCCTTTTCCTCGCTCAATCCCCGTATGACCGTCAACGATATCCTGACCGAACCGTTTGAGGTTCACAGCATCGGCACTGCGTCCGAACGGGCGGAGCGGGCAAGAAATCTGATGAACCTGGTCGGACTGGACCCGCGATATCTGCGCCGCTATCCGCATTCCTTCTCAGGCGGGCAGCGCCAGCGCATCGGCATCGCCCGCGCGCTTGCGCTCAATCCGGAATTCATTCTTTGCGACGAGCCGACCTCGGCGCTGGACGTTTCGGTGCAGGCGCAGATCCTCAACCTGCTTCAGGATCTCAAGCGCGATCTCAATCTGACCTATCTCTTCGTCAGCCATAACCTGGCGGTGGTCGACTATGTCGCCGACCGGATTGCCGTCATGTGCCGTGGCTGCCTTGTGGAAATGGGCGAAACCCGCACCGTCGTGGGCAATCCGCTCCACCCCTATACTAAGGCCCTGCTGTCCGCTGTTCCCGAGCCGGACCTGTCAGCGCGTTTGGATTTTGCCGCCCTGGATGCCAACAGGGCATCGGAGCCGCAACTCTGGCCGGAACCTTTCCGCCTTTCGGACGGTATGGAACCGTCACTCGTCGAATTGGAACCGGATCACTTTGTCTGTGCACCTGGCCTGAAGAATGCCGGGGCACTTGAGGGGACTGCAGCATGATGTTCTTGAAATCCGTCAGGGCAGGACTGTTCCTGGCCGCAGCGATGATGACCGGTCCGCTGGTCGCGCTGGAGCTGAAAGAAACACCGGGGCTCGACGCCTCGCTGCCACCTGTGGCGGAGCGGGTTCCGTCCGAGCCCCTGGTCGTCGACCTCGAAGCCAAGGGCCGGGAGACCGGCAGGCACGGCGGCACGCTCGACACGCTGATCGGCCGGGCCAAGGACGTGCGGCTGATCAACGTGTGGGGCTATGCGCGTCTTGTCGGCTACAATGAAAGCCTCGATCTTGTTCCGGACATCCTGCAGGACATCGAGGTCGAGGACGGCCGCATTTTCACGCTGCACACGCGTCAAGGGCACAAGTGGTCCGACGGCCACCCCTTCGGCGCGGAAGACTTCCGCTACTATTTCGAGGATGTCGTCAGCAATGAAGAACTGACGCCCGCCGGCCTGCCGCCTTTCCTCCTGTCGAATGGCCAGAAACCGAAATTCGAGGTGCTGGACGAGACGACGGTGCGGTTCACCTGGGCGGACCCGAACCCGCTGTTTCTGCCGGAGCTTGCGAAATCCCGGCCCCCGTTCATCTACCGGCCGTCGCACTATCTGAAGCAGTTCCACGAGAAATACGGCGATCCAGATATCATCGCCAAGGAAGCGGAAAAGGTGAAGGCCCGCGGCTGGGCGCCGCTGCATAACAAGAAAGACGATATGTACAACGCCCAGAATGTGGATATTCCGAGCCTGCAGCCCTGGGTGCGCAATCGCGCCGACAGTGACCTGCGCTTCATTCTGGAGCGGAATCCGTACTATCACCGGGTCGACAGCACCGGACAGCAGCTTCCCTACATCGACGAAATCGTCATGACGGTCGCCGATGGCAAGCTGATCCCGGCAAAGACGCAGGCCGGCGAGAGCGACCTTCAGGCGCGCAACCTCAGCTTTGCCGACGTCACGGTTCTGAAGAAGGGTGAAAAGCAGAACGACTACGTGACCGCGCTCTGGTCGAATTCCAAAGGCTCGGAGATTTCGCTGCTGCCGAACCTGACGGTCAAGGATCCGGTCTGGCGCGAGCTGCTGCGCGACACCCGTTTCCGCCATGCGCTTTCCCTCGGCATCGACCGCACGCTGATCAACCGGGTGCTGTTCTTCGGTCTCGGCAGGCCGGCCAATGACATGGTGCTGCCCGCCAGCCCGCTCTACAAGGCCGAGTACGCCACCAAATGGGCCGAGTACGACCCGGAAAAGGCAAACGCGCTTCTGGATGAAATCGGCCTCACGGAGCGCAACGGCGAGGGCATCCGCCTGATGCCGGACGGGCGCGCACTGGAAATCATCGTTGAAACCGCCGGTGAGGACCAGACACACGATGATGCACTGGAACTCGTCACCGAGATGTGGCGGGAGATCGGCATCAAGCTGTTCGCAAAGCCCAGCCAGCGGGACAACATGCGCGAGCGCGCCATCACGGGCGAACTGCTGATGTCCGTCTGGTGGGGATTTGAAAACGGCATCCCGACCTCCGAAATGCCGCCGGAAGACTATGCACCGGTTCATGGCGACAGGTTCGCCTGGCCCGCATGGGGCGATTACTACGAAACAGGCGGCGAGGGCGGCGAAAAGCCCGACTGGGAGCCGGCCGTGCGCCTGATGGAGCTCTACAAGACCTGGCTGGTTTCCAGGGAGCCCGAGGAACGCAGGGCGATCTGGGATGAGATGCTGCAGATTCATGCCAACCAGACTATCCATATCGGTCTGGTCTCGGGCGTCCCGCAGCCGGTCGTGATCAAGGACGTTGAAAACGTTCCCCTGGAAGGGATCTACGGCTGGGATCCGGGTGCCCATTTCGGAATTCACCGCATGGATGAGTTCTACATGGCCGAGTGAACACGAACCGAAAGACGACGGATTTCCAGGAAGGCAACATGGCTGACAGGCTGAACAAAACCGCAGGTCCGGCCCGTCATGTCTGCCAGGACGGATCCCGGAGATCCCGTCACATCATTACAGGACCCGGATCCGTTCGGCGGATCCGGGTTCGCAACCGGCCGGCGGTGATTTCAGAATTATTTGTTTCGGGTGGACACGCTCTCGTTCTAAAAACATGCTGACAGGAAGAACGAGGCGGCCGTTTGACGAGCCGTGGGTGCGTGCTTTGCGGGAAGTATCGGGGCTAAGGGGAGTTTAGGTGCTTTATTACATTATTCGCCGGATACTGATGATGGTCCCGACACTGTTGGTGATCAGCTTTTTGATCTTCTTCATCGTTGAACTCCCGGCTGGCGACTACATCTCCAACCAGATCGCCGCATTGAAATCCTCAGGGGAAGCATCTTCGGTCGCAAAGCTGGAGTTCCTGCGCAAGGAATTCTCGCTCGACAGGCCCTTCCTGGAACGATACCTGGTTTGGGTCGGTCTGTGGCCGGGGCCCCACGGTTTCGATGGCCTTCTCCAGGGCAACTGGGGCTGGTCGTTCGAATTCGACAAACCGGTCGATTATGTCATCGGTCCGACGCTGCCGCTGACGGTCGTGCTCAATTTCGCAACGATCTTATTCGTCTATGTCGTTTCCTTCCCGATCGGGATCTATTCGGCGACGCGGCAGTATTCCTGGGGGGACTACGGGTTCACGTTCCTGGGATATGTGGGACTCGCGACACCCAACTTCCTGCTCGCGCTCATCCTGCTCTACATGTTCAACCGGTGGTTCGGTCTATCCATCGGCGGCCTCATGGCACCCGAATATATCGACAGTCCGTGGAGCGTCGACAAGATACTGTCCGTGCTGGCCCATCTGATCGTGCCCACCATCGTGATCGGAACGTCGGGTACGGCCGCCATGATCCGGCGCCTGCGCGCCAATCTTCTGGATGAACTCCACAAGCAATATGTCACCACGGGCCGGGCCAAGGGGCTGAAGGAAGGCCAGCTCCTGGTCAAGTATCCGCTCCGCATGGCGATCAACCCGTTCATTGCCGACATCGGCAACCTGATCCCCTCACTGGTCTCCGGCTCGGTGATCGTCTCCGTGGTGATGAGCCTGCCGACCGTCGGGCCGGTGCTCGTTTCCGCGCTGCAGTCGCAGGACCAGTTCCTGTCCGGCTTCATTCTTCTGTTCGTCGCCATCCTCACCCTGATCGGCATGCTGATATCGGACCTGCTGCTCGCGGTTCTCGATCCGCGTATCCGCCTCGGCGGGAGGGCCTCGTCATGAGTATGGATGCGAAAGACAAGGCAGCCGTGCGGGAAGTCGAGCACTACGTCGATCCGGCACCGTTCAATCCCGCCGTGACGGAGGAGATGACGCCCGCACAGGAGCGCTACTTCCAGGCCTCGCAGTGGCAGATCATGTGGTGGAAATTCAAACGCCACAAACTCGCCGTCTGGTCGGGCGTGATCCTTATCCTGTTCTATCTCACCGTTCCGTTCGCGGAGGTCATTGCCCCCTATACGGCAAATACCCGCGACAGCATGAATCTCTATGCGCCGCCCCAGCAGGTGCATTTCTTTCACGACGGTGAATTCGTCGGACCCTTCGTCTACGGGATAAGCTCGGAAATCGACATGGAGACCCTGCAATGGGTGTTCCAGGAGGATCCGACCCAGGTGCAAAGGATCCGTTTTCTCTGCAGCGGAGATCCTTACGAATTCTGGGGGCTCTTCGACGCCAGCTTTCACCTGTTCTGTCCGGCGAAGGACGGAACCCTGTTTCTCCTGGGAACGGACCGGCTGGGCCGCGATCAGTTCTCCGGCCTGGTCTACGGGGCCAGATTGTCGCTCACGGTGGGCCTGGTCGGTGTGACGATCTCGATCGTGCTCGGCCTGTTCTTCGGCGGTATCGCAGGCTATTTCGGCGGGCTGCTCGACAGCGCCATTCAACGCGTCATCGAGATCATCCGCTCCCTGCCGGAGCTGCCGCTCTGGATGGCGCTTTCCGCCGCGCTGCCGGTCACCTGGAGCCCCGTCTGGATCTATTTCGGCCTTACCATCATTCTGGGCCTTCTCGACTGGCCTGGGCTCGCTCGCGCCGTCCGCTCCAAGCTCCTGTCGCTGCGTGAGGAGGAATATGCCAAGGCGGCGGTGCTCATGGGGGCAAAGCCCCGCCGGGTGATCACACGACATCTGCTGCCCGGCTTCACCAGTCACATCATCGCCTCCGCGACGCTGTCGATCCCGGCGATGATTCTGGGCGAAACCGCACTCTCTTATCTGAACCTCGGCCTGCGGCGCCCGGCCGTCTCATGGGGCGTCCTCCTGAATGAAGCGCAGAATATCTCGGTGGTTACGGTCTACCCCTGGCTGATGGCGCCGGTCATCCCGATCATCATCGTGGTCCTGGCGTTCAATTTCCTCGGGGACGGTTTGCGTGACGCGGCAGATCCCTATAAGTGATGCATCTGAAATCCGGAATGTTCCGGCGGGGCCGTGGAGCGGGATAGTTCTGGCTGAACCATCCCGCTCGCCGCCCGCCTTTGCTGTCAGGAAGCCAACATGTCGAAAAACGCCACAACCGCCGAAGGCTGGGACGAGGAATACGAAGCCGGACGCTGGGCCTTTCTGCGCTCGCTGCCGGAAAGCGGCCGCTACGGCATAATCGGCATGTGGCTGTCGCTGACCGGCACCATGGAAAACGTGCTCGATATCGGCTGCGGCGAGGGGCTGTTATACGAGCGCCTGCAGCCGATGGGCATCAAGCGCTATGTCGGCATGGACCTTTCCCCGGCCTCGCTGAAGATCGCCAATGTGGATCCGGCCATCGCCTCATTGCGCGCGGCGGACATGCACACGTTCGAACCCGAACCCGGCGAAGCGTTCTCGGCCATCGTCTTCAACGAAGTGCTGCATTTCGCCGACGATCCAGCCGCCCTTGTCTCCCGCTACGTGCCCTTCCTGAAGGAAAACGGCGTCATCGCGCTTTCCATGTATTCCCCCAAACGGCCGGAATCGGGCGCCAACAAGCTGATCAACAGCCTTTGGCAGGCGACCGACGACGAGAGCAAGTGGGAAGTCCTCGACGACTATCGTCTGGTCTCGGACAAGAAGGGCGTCACCTGGCGCATGCGGCTGGTCAAACCGGTGAAGTGATTGCGGGCCCACTTGGGCCAGCAGACCCGAAAATCCCGATTGCCTTCCCGGTCCTGCCGCATTGGCGCCGAGACCGGGAACCGGTGACCCGTGTCACATTTCACGCCGAATGCCCGCCACTTCGCCAACCGGCCATGAACCGATGCCGCGGCCTCGGGCACTCAGCTTGGCAAAACCACGATCGTCGACTTGCCGCCCTTGTTGCGCAGTGCGTGGATGTCGGCGAGATCCGGGTCGTCGCGCCAGGCTTGTGCCGCCTCGAGGTTCGGGAAGGACAGCAACGCCGTCATATCCGGCGTGTCGCTTGCGGCCTCGAGAACCAGCGGTTCGGGATCGGCCGCCAGCACGCTGCCACCATGCCTGGCAAGGGCCTCCGCAGCCCTTTCCCGGTAGGCTCCGAGGCTTTCCCGGTCGGTGATCGTGATAATGGCAAGTGCTTGGATGGACATCTCTGCGTCTCCTCTTTGTCGAGATGCGAAAAACCTAGCCAAAATCGCGCCTGCGAAAAATTCTTCATATTCGGAATCAGGATGTGCAAAAATGCACAGGCTATGAACCATTGGGACGATTTGAAATTCGTGCTCGCAATTTCCAAGGCGGGCAGCCTGGCAAGGGCGGCGAGAAACCTTGGTGTGACGCACTCCACGGTTTCACGCCGTCTGGCCGCAATGGAAGAGCGCCTGGGGACGCGCCTGTTCGACAGGCTTCCGGACGGCTTCACGGCAACGGCTGCCGGCGAAGAGGCGGTGGCGGCGGCCGAGCGGATGGAAGCGGAGGTCCTGGCGCTGGACACCCGCCTGACCGCGCGGGATGCGGAGCTGGAAGGTCCCCTCAGGGTAACCGCGGCCCAGCTGATCTTTCAGGTGCAGCTTGCTGATATCATTGCGCGGTTCAAGGAACGGCATCCGGGCATCGACGTGACAATGAACGCTTCCAATGAAATCCTCAGCCTGCACCGGCGGGAAGCCGATATTGCCGTGCGCGTGACGGACAAACCGGACGAGAATCTCTTCGGCCGCCGTGCCACCGGGCAGAACCGGTGTTTCTATCTCTCAAGGGACTACGCCCGCCAGCACCAGGATGCGCTTCTGGAGTCCGCGACATTGAGGCGGGTGCAGTTCGTCACGTTCAAATGGTGGGGCAGAGGCCCGCCAAAGGAACTTCTCGAAAGATTTCCCAATGGAGAAGTCGCCACCGTGACCGACGACATGATCGCGATGCATGCGGCCGTTCGCGCCGGAATGGGGATCGGACATCTGCCCTGCTTCCTGGGAGATCCGGATCCGGGGCTCATCCGTCTGCCCGGCGCCGAGCCGACGCGTTACCTCGACATCTGGATACTCACCCATCCGGATCTGAAGAACGTCGCCCGCATCCGCTCGTTCCTGCGATTTGCAGCCGACGAGTTCAAGGCGAGAAACCGCTTCTATCTCGGGACCTGACGGGTCGGGCTCAGATCCAGCGGCGAACCTTGCCGCGATAGTCCCGGTAGTCATCACCGAAGATCTCGATGAGCCTTTCTTCCTCCGGCCTGATCTGGAATGCGCTCATGTACCAGACGAAGGCGGGCAGGACGACCAGCGCCGTCAGCGTTCCGAGGTAAACCGCAACGGCAAGCAGGAGCGAGAGCAGACCGAGATACATCGGGTTGCGGGTAATGCGGTATACACCGTCGGTGACCAGTTTCGTTGCTGCCTCAGGCGTCATCGGGTTGACGGTGGTCCGCGCTCGCCGGAACAACAGAACACCTTGTGCGCCAAGGATTGCGCCGGCAACGACCAGGAGTGCGGCCAGGATCGTCTGTCCGGGGAAGGCAATGCTGAGCTGCGGCAGCAGCCAGGCGCCGGCGCCCAGCAACAGAACCGCCACGATGAAAACGGCGACCGGCGGAACTTTCAGGCGCATGTCAGCCATGGGGCCTCTTGAGCTCTATCGGTTGACCGTGAGGCGTTGCGCGCGCCGCGTCGTCCCACGCGCTGCGCAACTCCGACAGTTGCTGCGGTCCCGCGATGCCCTTTGACGTCAGCAGCGCCTCGAACGCGTCCAGCCAATGGTCGTAATAGCCGGCGGTCTCACTGCTGCCGTCGCCATCCCTGGCGAGCTTCGCCCCAAGAGCCTCTGCCCATTCGCTCCAGGTGAAGACGCCGGCCTGATGGGCCTGTACCGTCATGGCGAAGACCTTCGCTTCCCAGGGGGCGTTGAACACCGGACCGCCGTCATCGTCCAGCGGCAGGCGCGGCATTGATCGGACATCGTCAGGCAGGGTCAAGATAGGGCTCCCACAGATCGATGCGCAGGACAAGGTCCGGATCGGTGTCCGGGCCCCAGAGATCCGTGCCCCTGAAGGCGACGCCGTAGAGCCAGGCGGGCTGCTCGCCCTTGCCGTGGGCATTGGTATCGGGAAAAACATGGACGCCGTGAACGGCCTCGATCCGGCCCTCCACATCACGGGCATAGCGCGGCAGGCGGGTGTGGGTTTCAGGATGCATCCGCTTCGTGCGCACCCGGTCCCCGGCTTTGAACCTCGCCGGAACGTTCTCGGGCCGGTCGACCGGCGCGCCCTTGGCAAGCACGCCCGCCACGTCGCCGGCCTTCAACACCCGCTTGACGGACTTTGGCGGCACCAGGGCCTTGCCCTGGCTGAGCTCTTCCTGTGTCACCAGCCCGTTGCTCACCACCAGCTTCTCCAGTCCCTTGAGCCAGATCTCGTAATAGCTGGACGAAAGATAATCTGCCGGAGGCAGGGATCTGCGGGCAAAGCGGGAGGCATCCAGCGTCCAGGAGCCGGTGGCGCCCATGGCCAGTGTCACGGCAAAGGCACGTTCTTCCCATTCGGCGTGAAAGTTCGGCTCGCCCGGTTCCAGCTCGATGGGGCCGAACCCCATCTGTCCGCCAAGATCCTGTGCGCCGTTCATGCCGCATCCTCCGGCTTCGACGGGTCGAGCGCCAGACCGGTGCCGATCATGCTGTCCCGGGTGACGAGTTCGGCGAGCCGTTCCTCGCTCCAGCCGTCGGTTCCGGCTGGGCGCTGCGGGATCACCAGATAGCGCATCTCCGCCGTCGAATCCCAAACCCGGATCTGTTTGCCTTCTGGCAGCGTCACGCCGAATTCGGCGAGAACCCCGCGCGGATCGCGCACGGCGCGGGAGCGGTAGGGCGCGGATTTGTACCAGACGGGCGGCAGGCCGAGCACGGTCCACGGATAGCAGGAGCACAGCGTGCAGACGACCATGTTATGCGTCTCGTTCGTGTTCTCGACCGCAACCAGGTGCTCCCCCTGGCGACCGGTAAAGCCGAATTCGGCGACGGCCGCCGTGGCATCGGCGAGCAGCCTTTCCCGGAAACCGGCATCCGCCCATGCCCTGGCAACCACCCTGGCACCGTTCTTCGGTCCGATTCTGGTTTCATAGGTCTCGATCAGCTCATCAAGGGCCAGGGGATCGACATAGCCCTTTTCGGTGAGCAGCGTCTCCAGCGCCCGCACCCGCAGCTCGATATCGGAGAGATGTGAATGGTCGTGATCATGATCGTGATCGTGTGACATGGGAGCTCCATTGGCGACGGGACTCTCGATCCTAAATGTCCAGAAGCGCACCGCCAAGAGGGCAGGGCTGTCACAGTCAAAAATGCTTTGGGGGAATCTCCGCCAACGCGTTTTGCAAACGACGAGTCCATCGGCAGAGTTGGGAAAGACACGGGATGACTTCGGAGGCACAGGTGAAAATCGGGCTGGGCGGCGGCTGCCATTGGTGCACCGAAGCCGTCTTTCAGGCAGTGGCGGGCATTTCCCGGGTGGAACAGGGCTTCATACGCTCCGATCCGCCGAACGCGAGCTGGTCGGAAGCTGTCGTCGTGACCTTCGACCCGGTCGCGCTGCCGTTGGCCGTGCTGCTCGAAATCCACCTGCGCACCCATGCCAGCACCAGCGAACACAAGATGCGCGGCAAATACCGCAGCGCGGTCTATGTCTATGATGCCGGCACCGGCCAGAAGGTCGCCGGAACCATGCGCGAGCTGCAGCGCGGCTTTGACGAACCGCTCGTCACCAAGGTGCTGACCCTCGCCGAATTCAGGCCTTCGGACGAACGCTTCCGGAACTACTATGCGAGCGACCCGGAGCGGCCGTTCTGCAGAACCTATATCGATCCGAAGCTGGCGCTGCTGAGAAAGGAATACGCGGACAGGCTGCGCCAGAAGCAGGTGGCGGCGGAGTAGGTTCCGGGCCGCTCCCGGTGCCGGAGCCGTGAGCAAAGCGCTTCTTCCAGGCACCCGTCATTCCGGATCTGTGTTCGGCTTGGCCTCACTTGTCCAGAATGACAGGGCAGGCAAGAGCCTGCCGTCACGGATGCGGATGGGCAAAGCCGTGACGTTCCGTCAAAGCCGCCAGGATCAGATCCTTGTCATCGATGAACCCGCCCTCGGCCAGTACCAGAACCGGCAGGCTCTGGTTTTCCTCGCCCAACAGGTCGGCGACCTCCCGACGCGGCTTCGGCCAGGCAATGCGCCGCACATCCAGTTTGGCAGCAAGCTCGGGGAATGAGGCCAGCACACCTTCCATCAGCGCGCAGTGCCAGCAATAGAAGGTCTTGCCCGGATAGGCCGGATCTTCGAAACCGGGAGCAAGGAGGCAGAGCGTATCCTTCATTTCGTCTCCAGTTGCAGCTTGGTGACCTCCGCCGCTCAAGGCCGTGGTTCGAACAGCCCCTTCACCTCCGGCCACTCCGCTCCGTCATGATGGGCGGCAATTGCCAGAAACGTTTCCAGAAACGCGAATGAGCTTTCGTCATGGGCGAGGTGGTGGGTCAGCAGGCCGAGCGGTTCGTCGCCCGTGTTCCGCCGGCGGGTGAGTTGCAGATCAAAACGCAGGCGAGCGCTCTCCCAGCCGATGAAGCGCACCTGCTTCTTCCATTTCAGAATGTCGACATGCGACTGGACCTGGCACGCGCGCGGAAAATTGTGCCAGGTGAAGGTGGACAGGCCGGGAAGACCGATGTCCGGCAGGCGGCGGGCGATTTCCGGATCGATCCGGTTCCAGGGCGGCACCACGGCGGGGATGAACCTGTCGCCGAAAAGCGCTTCCAGCCGCGCCTTGCCGTCGGCGAGCTGGCCCATGAGCTCGTCCGGGTCGCGGCGCGAGCCGAGTTCGGCTGCCTTCTCGCCAAGATCCTTGCGCTGAAAGTTCCGGTGCTGCCAGCCATGCTGCAGAACCAGCGCGTGCTGCTCCGAGCCAAGCCGCTCGGCCAGCGCCTGCGTTGCATCCTTCGGGATGATCGCAAGCGCCACATCCACGTTGTGCCGATTGGCGATTGCCAGCATCCTGTCGAGCGCCGCGGTGGGTTCGACGGCATCGTCGTCCCGCCACCAGAACCGGACCTTGCGGCCGCGGTCGGCAAACCAGTCGAGATGCGCGCTCAGTTCGTCCCTGAAGCGCTGAAGGCCGGAGGTCATGTGCTGCGGTCCTTCAGATCCTGAAGAAGAATGCGCGCACTTTCCCGCGCGCCGCCGAGCCGCACCTTGTGCCGGCGGCGGGGCAGGGCGAGCGCATCGTCGATGGCCGCCGCCAGCCGTTCCGGCGTCAACCCGGCTTCGGGCACGACGACCGCGCGGCCGTGGGCCGCCAGAGCCTGAGCCCGCTGGTCTTGTTCCGTCTCGTTGACCTGGGCAAAGGGAACGAAGACGGCCGGAACACCGGCGGCGAGAATATCGAGCACGGTATTGTAGCCCGCCTGGCTCACCGACAGCCGCGCCCGCGTCAGGAGCTCCGGGAAATCCCTGCGGGCCCGCTCCACGATCACGCCGGCCGCGGCGCTCTTGCGGTAAATGGCAAACGCGTCTTCGGAGACATCGTGGCCGATCAGCACCCGCCAGGCGGTGTCTTCCGCACGCCGCGAAAGCGGCCGCGCATCGAGGGCAGCCCACAGCAGGCTCTCGGCCACGGCACCGCCCCCGCAGGAAATGATGACCTCATCCTCACCATCGGTACTGCCTGTCGGCGGACGGGCGCCACCGTCGACAAATCCGGTGTAGCGCACGAGATGGTCGACCCGGTCCGCAAAGGGAAAACTGTCGGTGAGCCGCACGAAGTCCGGATCGGAATGGACCAGGATGCGATCGTAAAACTTGAGCGCCTGCGCGGCCATCCACTCCTCTTTCCAGAGTTCCTTCTTGCGCACCAGAATGTCGCGGATGGACGTGGCGATGAGCGGCGGCTTTGCCCGGGCCGTCGCGCGTTCCAGAAGCGGCGTCAGCTCGAAATCCAGCTGACGGCGGCCGAAGGGATAGGTCTCTGTCAGAAGCAGATCGTAGTCCTCGGCGTCAAAGGCTTGAATCGATGCTTTAACGCGGGCGGATTTCCAAGTCTCGTCAATACCTTCATTGTCTAAAGTGACAAGACGCTTGAAGGCGGCGTCCGGGCTCTTGCAGGCGGGCAGCTCGACGACCCTGAGCGGGCCGGTGTCGAGTGTCGGCGGTATCCGGTTGCCGCTGGCCAGCGTCACCTCAATGCCTTCTGCGGCAAGCGCCTTGCCGATGCGGGCTGCGCGGACCACGTGGCCGGTGCCCAGCAGGTGCTGCACATGAATGAAGGCTTTCAAGCTCATCAGCCCTGTTTCTTTCTTGCGTGCGCAAAATGATTGCGGACGGCGCGTTGCGCGAAGTTGTCAAGCCTTTGCGCGCCGGCCGCAAGCGTGTGGTTCTCGGCGATATGCGCGCGCGCCGCATGGCCCAGCCGGTCGGCCAGCGCAGGATCCCCGATGACCCGGCCCAGATTTGCCGCGAAGGCAGCCGCATCGCCTTCCGGGGAGAGTAGGCCGGTTTCCCCGTTCCTGACGATATCGGGCACGCCGAACGTATCCCCCGCGACAACGCCGACGCCCGCCGCCTGCGCTTCCAGCAGCACAAGGCCGAAAGCCTCGCGGATGGCGGGCCAGACAAACAGATCGTGAAGCGCATACTGGGTGGGCAGCTGCTCCGGCGGCAGGGCGCCCAGCCAGGCGATCTTTTCCGGCGGAAACAGTCCCAGGATGTAGTCCCTGTTCGGACCGTCCCCGATGATCGTCAGCTGCCAGGGGCGGTCCTGCAGTTGCCTCAGCGCCTCGGCCAGAACCTCGTAGGACCTGGTCTTGTCGCCCTCCCGCATCATGCCGACGGTCAGCAGGCTCAGGGGTTGGGCGGCAAGCGGCTTGGGGACATGGGAAGCTTCCTGCAGCGGAGCGGCGTCCAGAAAGGGCAGCAGGACCTCCAGCCGGTCCTCCGGCACGAGCGCGCGCAGGCACTGCGCATCCGCATTGTGGAGCGCGGCAACCGCGTCGGCCCGTTCCAGCGCGGCGTCAGCGGCGGTAAAGCCGTAGGCCCAATCGCCCTTTTGCCGTTTCGGCGCCCGGCTGGCCTCCACGATCGCGTAAGGCAGGTCGAACCGGTCGGCAAGGGCGGGGCCAATCCAATCCGGGGCCTTGTGGTAAAGGTGATAGGTCAGAAACAGATCTGGCCCGTAGCCGGTTCGCAGCCAGTCTTCGGCAATCCTGTCGGCTTCCCTGATCGCCTCCGCGCGGACCGCCCCTTGAATTTCATCGCTGCCCTGCCTGCGCCAGGAGCGGAAAGTGGTTGCAATCCTGACCGCGTGCCCGGCTTGCTCCAGTGCCTGAACGATCAGCCGCCCCATGGTCCTGTCACCGGACGGCACCGGATGGTCCAGAGGTTTCATGGGGGCGGTGAAAGCGATTTTCATAGATCTTCCTCAGAGCACTCTTCGCAGTTTTTCCGTCAGACGGTCGAGGCCCGGATCGGTCGAGAAGTCCCTGCGCACCAGGTCCGAGGCAGCAAGGCCGAGCGCATGGCGACGCTTTGGATCCTGGATAAGGCCTGCCATCGCCTCGGCCAGCTCTTCCGGCCGGCCGGGTGCGACCAGAACGCCGGTCTCGCCATCCCGGATCAGCTCCGGGATGGCGGAAACGCGGGTGGACAGGCAGCACAGCCCCATGGACTGGGCCTCCATCAGCACGTTCGGCAGGCCGTCCCGGTCACCGGTCCTGGCGAGCTTGGAGGGAAGCACGAAAAGATCGGCCGGCCGGCAGGCGTCGATCACTTCCTCCCGTGGCCGGGCTCCTCGCCAGGTGATCCTGTCCGACAAGCCGAGCGCCTCTGCCTGGGCTTCCAGGGCATCGGAGAGCTCCCCGCCGCCGATATGGGTGAAATGCCACTTCAGGTATTTGGGGAGTCTGGCGAGCGCTGACAACAGATCGTCATAGCCCTTCTTTTCCACCGCCCGGCCGACGGAGACGATGCGCACCGGCTCGCTGCTGCCGTCCCTGGCGGACGCGGTGCCTGAAGGGAGGGGAAAGCCGGAAAAGTCGAGGCCGTGATAGAGCAGTTCGATCTTGTCGGGCTCGTCGGAAAGGCCCTTCAGATACTCGGCATTGACGCGCGTGCAGGTAACGCCCCAGGCGGCATCGTTGATCTTGGTTCTCAGATCCCATTCCGGACTGGTCCAGATGTCCTTCGCATGGGCCGAAAACGACCAGCCGCGCCCCGAAAGATGCGCCGCGTAACGGGCCGCAGAACAGGGCGTGTGGAGATAATGGGTGTAGATCCATCTGATGTCATCGGGCAGCTCGTGGGCAAACACGCAGCCCTGCGCCCACCGGCGCCGCCGGTCCGCGTTCGGCTGCCGGGCGAAATCGGCGTCGAAGGCCGCCTTTGCGGTCTCATAGGTCGGCTGTTTCTCCGCCCATCGTTTTGCCCGTGCCACGCGACCGGGGTCGTCCTTCACATATTCCGGCAGATACATCACCTCGGCCGAAATCTGCCGGTGCAGTTCGTGAATGTAAGGGTCGTAGGGTTTGCGCAGGGCAACGATCACAATGCCGATGCCGCGCCGCTCCAGGCCGAGGATCTCCTGGGCGATAAAGGTCTCGGACAGGCGCGGATAGCCTTTGACCACAACGGCGATTCGGGACATCGGTTGGCTCCGGGAAGATTAAGGGCGCAGATGGCGCGGCCGGTCGGGTTCAGAAATTGACCAGCTTGCGTCCCACATCGGACATCTGTTCCTGGAAGATCTCTTCCACGCGCGTGCTGATGACTTCAAGCCCCCCGAGAAGATTGTCGACACCGGCGCAAGACGGCGCAGCCATGTCCGGAAGTTCCGAAAGGGCGGTCGCCATCAGGTCCGGATCGGGATAGCGGTCGATCGGCAGCACTTTCAAAAGGCCGCTTTTCTCGGCCCTTTCCGCACGGATCGCCTGTTCCCGGCGCGGAATGATGCGCGGCACCATGAGGGTGGGTTTGTCGAAGGACAGGATCTCGCAGAACGTGTTGTAGCCTCCCATGCCGATAATGGCGGTGGCGCTGGCAAGATAAGGTTCGATCTGCGGCGTGAAACGGATGATCTCCACATCGCGCAGATGCTCGGCGCGCTCCGTGAACTCGGCGGCAGCGGCAGCCGGCATGAACGGACCCAGGACGATCAGCGCGGGAAACAGCGGTCTTTGGCGGGTCTCGTAGGCGCGCATCACCCAGTCGACCATCTCGACGCCGTCCCCGCCGCCGCCGGGCGTGACCAGCACGTAGGGTTCTTCGCCGAAGGGTGAGGGAGCCGGCTTGTCCATGACCGATTCCGGCATGTCGCGACGAAGATATCCAGTATAGCGCAGCTTCTCGCTCACGCCCTCCGGCAGGTCGATCCCTTCGAGGGGATTGCAGATGTCCTCAGGTCCGTAGACCCAGATCTCGTCATAGAGGTCCTTGAGCGCCGGATAGACATGCTTGCGCTCCCATTCGTCCCTCAGGACGACCGGATCGTCCATCACGTCGCGCAGACCGAGAACCAGCCGGGTGCCGGTGTCCTTGAGCGCTTCCAGCGTCCTGAGCACTTCGCCGCGCAATCCGAGCGGTTCCTTGTCGACGAGGAAGATATCCGGGTCGAAGACCTTCGCCGTGTGTTCGATGATCGAGGAGCGAATCGCCAGGGTCTGGTCGATGTTGATATGCAGCGAAAGCGGCGTGTATTCGCCGTTGCGCAACTTGATCACCCCTGGAATGCGCACGAAATCGACGCGGGTGCGGAACTCGAAACTGCCGATGATCGGTGATCCGGACAGGATCAGAACGGACAGCGTATCGAAGTCGCCAACCAGCGACTGAGCGATCGCGCGGCAGCGTCTGAGATGGCCAAGCCCGAAGGAATCGTGGCTGTAGATCAGGATCTTCGGTGTTCTGGAACTCATACTGCCCCTGGATTGCTGAAGCTGGCGCGAGGCACTTATGTCTCAGTTGGCCGGCCTTTGTCACGCCCGGTTGTGGCATGACGTGAAACTTTTGACGAGGAACGGTCGGATGACCCTTTCAAAATCGCTGTCGCAAATGCTAATCCTAGAGCGAAATGAGTTTAGATTGAACCGTTTCACTCTGTCTGGCGGTTCGTTCCGGAGCGCTAATATACCAAATATGATCTGCTTGCACATGTTTGATCCATGTCTATTTGGATGAACTAATGGAAAAAAGCCTATTTAGTTTTATTTGGAAGTACAGCGCACGGCAGCAGATCTTCATTCTCCTGGTTACCGTCCTCAGCTATCCGGTGGTCTACGTCCTGCTCGAACTGCCCAAGCTGATCGTCAACGATGCGGTCCAGGGCGATGATTTTCCCCGCACCATAATGGGCTTTGAGTTCGACCAGATTCCTTACCTGGTTCTGCTTTGCTTCACCTTTCTTGGCCTGGTGGTGGTTTCCAACGGGCTGAAATTTTTCCTGAACATCTACAAGGGGCGCCTCGGCGAACGGATGCTGCGGCGCCTGCGTTTTGAGCTGTTCCAGCGCGTCCTGCGCTTCCGGTTGCCGCATTTCCGGAAAGTCAGCTCCGGCGAGATCATCCCGATGATCACGTCGGAAGTCGAGGATGTAGGCGGCTATATCGGCGAGGCCTTTGCCCTGCCGGCCTATCAGGGCGGCATGCTCGTGGTCCAGATCGGCTTCATCTTCATGCAGGACCCGTTGCTGGGGCTCGCGGCAATCAGTTCCTATCCGATCCAGGGCTATGTCATTCCGCTGCTGCAGAAGAAGGTGGTCATTCTGTCCCGCAAGCGGGTGAGGAACATCCGCGTGGTCGCGGACAAGGTGGGCGAGAGCATTGCCGGCGTTGCCGAGATCCACGCCAATGACACGGCCGCCTGGCATTCCGCCGACCTTTCCGACCGTCTCTACCAGAACTTCAGGATCCGCTATGAGATCTTCAACAGAAAGTTTCTCATCAAGTTCCTGAACAACTTCATGAATCAGCTGACGCCGTTCTTCTTCTATCTGATCGGCGGCTATCTCGTGATCGAAGGCAATTTGAGCATCGGCGCGCTGCTGGCGGTGGTCGCGGCTTACAAGGATCTGGCGGGACCGTGGAAGGAATTGCTGTCCTTCTACCAGATGACCGCAGATGTCAGCGTCAAGTACCAGACGGTCGTGGAGAATTTCGACCCGCCTGATATCTACGATACGGAGCGTCTGACCGCGGACGAGACGGTCGAACTCAGCGGCGATCTGAAGTTCGAGAATGTCAGCTTTTCCGGCGGCGCCGCCGGTCAGGAAGTCATGGACGTATCGATGACCGTTCCCGCAGGCAGCGCCTGTGCGATTGCCGGGCCCGATGGCTCGGGCCGTTCGGAGGTGCTGCAACTTGCCGCGGGGCTGGTCTCGGCTTCGTCGGGCAAGATCTGCATCGGCAATCACGACTTGGCCAAGCTGACCGATTCCACGCTCGGCCGCGAGATCGCCTATGTGGGCGGCGCGGTTCACGTGTGGACCGGCACCATTCGCGACAACCTCTACTACGGACTGCGCCACAGGCCGCTGGTTGCGCCTCAGCGCGAGGGCGAGGACCTCAAGGAATACAAGAAAAGGCTCAATGAAGCCAAGGAGACGCGCAATCCGCTCTATGACCTCGAGGCCGACTGGAACGATCTGGAAGCTGCGGGCGTTGAGCGTGCGGACGAGCTTGATGAAAAGGCACTGGAACTGCTGGAGGCGGTGTCGCTGGACAAGGATATCTACCGACTTGGGCTCCAATCGCGATTCGATCCCTCAATGAACGACACGTTTGCCGAGAAGATCCTGAACGTACGGAAGAACCTCGCAATCCGGATCGCGAACGAACCGGAGCTCGGCGGCCTGGTCGAGCTGTGGCATCCGGACCGGTTCAACGCCAGCGCAAGCCTCGCGGAAAATCTGTTCTTCGCCGTTCCCTCCGATCCCGATATCACGATGGACCAGGTGCCGGAACTGGAGGAGGTGAAAGCCTTTCTCGCCAAAACGGGCTTTGACGACAAGTTGCAGCAGATCGGCCTGAAGATCGCCGAAACAATGCTCGAGCTGTTCGCCAACGTCTCCGGCGACAGTGGGCTTCTCGGCGCGTATTCCTTCATCACCCAGGAAGAAATTCCGGACTTCGAACGGATCGTTCGTATCGCCAAATCCGATCAACCGCGGCCCGGCCTGACCGTCGCGGACAGGACCAGGCTCAGGGGACTGGCCTTCAAACTGGTTCCGGCGCGCCATCGTCTCGGCGTGATGACCGACGAGCTTCGCGACGAGATAATCTCCGCCCGCAAGCAGTTTTTGTCGCAAGTCGTCGAAAACAACCCCGGATTTGTCGCCTTCGATCCGGATATCTACCTGCCGCCGCTGACCATCGAAGACAATCTCCTCTTTGGCCGCGCGCGCGTTGACCGCCGGGACGCCCGCAGGCGCATCGATGACGTCATCCGCACCATCGTGGAGGAGACCGGATTGCGCCGGCCGATCATCTTTGCCGGCTTCGGATATCACGTCGGTGTGTCCGGATCCCGTCTGTCGGCAGGGCAGCGCCGGCGCATCGCGCTGGTGCGAGGTCTACTGAAGAACGCAAAAATCACCATATTGGATGATATTGCCACAGGTATGACTGAAGACGACAAAGACCTGCGCCGCAGTCTGCAGAGAATACTCGAAGGCAAGACTTTCCTGTTCGGTACGTCCAACACGGAAATTGCGGCTGAATTCGATCAGTCTTTCGTTCTGGACCAGGGACGAATTTCAGATAAAGAGTAGGGATATGGCGGTGAATACTCGAATGCAGTCGGACTGCAGGTCACCATCCTGTGGTCGCAAGAAAATAGGCCGGAAGATGGGCAGCGTGTCCGGGAGAAGAAAATGACACTGGAAACGGAAGTCGAAGCACTGCGCAAGGTGCCGCTGTTCCATGGTATCGACGAGACCAAACTGCGTCTCCTGGCCTTTATCAGCGACCGGACGGAATACCCCGCCGGCGAGCGGCTCTGCTCGCAGGGCGAGGAGGGCGACTGCGCGTTCATCATCCTTTCCGGCGCAGCGGATGTTCTGGTGAATACGCCGGAAGGCGAGAAAAAGGTCGCCCAGGTTTCCGAAAACTCCATCGTCGGCGAAATAGCCATTTTGTGCGATGTGCCGCGAACCGCCACACTGGTGGCCGCAACGGACATGGATGTTCTCACAGTTTCGAAGGACGACTTTTTGAAACTATTGAAAGAATTTCCGGATATTTCGTTGGAGGTCATGCGGACGTTGGCCCTGCGGCTCGAGCGGACAACCCGAGATCTGGCGGACGCGCGCCGGGGAGTTGCAGGCGGTTAGGGAGCTATACGTGACAGAGGAATTTTCGCTTCGTTGCTGGGGCGCGCGGGGATCCACCCCGACACCCGGGTCGAACACACTTCGATACGGAGGCGAAACCTCGTGTTTCGAAATCCGCGCTGGAAACGCCCTGTTGCTCGTCGATTGCGGATCCGGCGCTCGAAATCTCGGCATGGAGCTCTGCAGGCGCGGGGCGCGCGCCTTCGACCTGCTGTTCACGCACACTCATCTCGACCACATATGCGGGCTGCCGTTTTTCAAACCGGCCTACGATCCCAGGTTCGCGGTGACGGCCTGGGCCGGGCATTTTCAGGACGAAACCAGTCTGGTCGACATTGTCAGCCGGGTCATGTCGCCGCCGATTTTCCCGGTCGCCGCCAAGACGCTGAAAGGCGTGGAATTCAAATCCTTCACCGCGGGCGAGCAGATCCCGCGCACCGACGATCTCGTCATACGTACGATCCGTCTCAATCATCCCGGCGGCGCCTGCGGCTATCGCTTCGAATATCACGGCAAATCGATCTGCATCATCACCGATCACGAACATGGCGATCCGGAAGTCGATGCTGCCCTGCCGAAATTCGTGGAAGGCGCGGATATCATGATTTATGACGCCATGTTCACCGATGACGAATACGAAACGTTCAGGGGCTGGGGACATTCCACGTGGCAGAAGGCGGTGCAGCTAGCCAGGGAAGGTCATGTGAAGACGCCGGTCCTGTTCCACCACGACCCGCGCCGTACCGATGACGAACTCGATGAGATCGGGCTTGCCGCCAGCAATGCCTATGCAGGAACGCTGGTGGCCAGCGAAGGCATGATCCTGCGGCTGTAGTCTTGTACGCCCTGGTATCCTTCGGATCGGCCGACGCAGTCGAACTATGCCTGTGCACCCCGGATGAGCGGACCTTCGAGCGGATCTGATCGCACGTCCTGCGGCTGGTCGGTTGCAATGGGTCGGGCGGCCCTTGTGCGGCCCGGGCCGAACGCAGGACCCGGAAAAAAAGGCGGCCCAAACGGCCGCCTGAAAAAATACTATAGATTAAAAAATCAATCGCCCGCCGGTTGCAGGAATGCGGGAATCCCATGATTGCAACCGAAAAACAGCCATCCGCAACCCGAAGAGTCCGTTGCGATTGACCGCGCGATACGATCATTAGTTGTTTACAGCGTGTATACGTTAAGTGCATGGTCCATTTGGGCTATGCGGCAATAAAAGTTATGGTTGCAAATGTGGTTGCGGCTGCCCGGGTTTTGAGCAGAGGACTGCCGGGGGCATCGTGGTCATCGCTGTCGACAAATACATCGAACTGTCCAACCTCGCCGTGGCGGCGGCGGTGGATCCGGGCCGGTGGCAGCACTTTCTGGATGAAATGGGGCAGGCGCTGGGAACGCGCGTATTCACCCAGCTGATCGGCTATGATGGTCTCACCAAAGCCGCGCCGCTCACCAGTTCCTCCGGCTACGACCCGGACATTTTGCACCTCTACGAAACCCATTTTGCCGACAAGAACCCGTATGCCGCCAATTTCGCGAAATGCGCGATCGGCGACACCATCGCGGCGCATGAACTGTGCCCGCCGGATGTGTTGAGAAAGACGGAATTCTATTCGGAATTGCTCCTGCCCCATGACGATATTTGCGCCGGCGGCGGCGCGATGCTCGCTGCCGAGCAGCACCGGATGTTCCTGGTTGGCGGCAACATGCGTGAGAAGGACCGCGAAAAACATGAGGGTCAATGGTTGCAGCTTTGCGCCAGGCTCGCACCCAGCATCCGTCAGTCGCTGGAGATCAACCGGGCAATCTGCGGCCTCACCTTCGAAAAATGGGCGGCCGAGCAACACATGCTCGGAACGGGAACCGCGATATTCGTGGTCGATGCTGCCATGACGATCCACCATGGATGCAGGGAAGGACAACATCTGCTCGCCAACGGAACCCTGGTGGGCAGCGGGCTGGGCCGCCGCCTCCACTTCCACTCGGAGGAGGCTCAAAGGCGGTTTACCGCACTCGCGCGTGTTCAGTCGAAGGGAGACCTGAATGTCCTGAACAGCTGGCGGCTTGCCGACCAACACGGCCAGTCCTGGGTCTGCCGGGCCATGGGCATGCGGCTGGGGGATCTGGACGAAACGCCCTTCGGGCCCTTTCTGACGAAGTCGATCTCGGTGATCCTGTTGGCGATCAAGCCCGAAGCCAGCCTGGCAACGCTCCAGCTCAGGTTGCAGGAAGTCCTCGGATTGAGCCAGGCGGAGGCCGAAACCAGCCTGATGCTGGCCGACGGCAGGACCCCGGCGGAAATCGCGGCAAGCCGGCAAGTCAGTCTTCACACCGTCCGCAATCAGATCAAGGCCGCCCTGGCCAAGTCCGGCTGCCGGCGGCAAAGCGAACTGGTTCGCAAGATCGAGCAAATCCGGCTGCACGGGTTGTCGCTTTAACCTACGCTGGTGGGAGGCGGATCGCTGATGGTTCCGAACCCGTTCACGCGCTGTCACATTCCCGTTCAGCTTATTGCGCATTTTCCGTCCAGAGTGGAAACTCCGGACTTGTTGAAGATCCGGGTCACATGAGCTCATTTCTGGACACTTTGCGCTATCTCTTCCGCGGCGGCCCGCCGGAAACCGGTTTGCCGGATCGGGTGCGGGCGGAAATCCGTGCCCGTGAGGCCACATCGGAACGGCTGATCGGCTGGATGCAGCTGGCTCTGGTCCTATTTTTCTCCGTCCTCTATGCGATCGCGCCGCGGGCGGAAGGATCGGCCGGTTTCAACTTCGTTCCGATTGCACTCGCAAGCTATTTCCTGTTCACCGTTTTCCGGCTGGTTCTGTCCTACCGTTTCGAGCTGCCCCGGTGGTATCTGCTGATCTCGATCGGCGTCGACATGGCGCTACTGGTCGGGCTGATCTTTTCCTTTCACATTCAGTACAACCAGCACCCGACGTTCTACCTGAAGACGCCGACATTGATGTACGTCTTCATCTTCATCGGCCTCAGGGCGCTCCGGTTCGATCCGCGTTTCGTCCTGACAACCGGTCTTGTCGCCGTCGTGGGCTGGCTGGGATTGGTGTTCTATGCGGCTTTCTCGGATATGGACCACATGCGGGTGACCCGCAACTATGTGGAATATCTGACCGGCAACACGATCCTGATCGGCGCGGAACTGGACAAGACCATGGTCATCTTCGCCGTGACCATCATCCTTTCCGTCGCGCTTTACCGCGGCAGGTCGATGCTGTTCGAGGCAACGCGCGATCATGCGGCGGCGATGGATCTGCGCCGGTTCTTTGCACCCGAGGTTGCCGCCTCGATCACGAATGCCGACAGCGAGCTTCAGGCCGGAGAGGGAGTCTGCGCGAAGCGGCGATCCTCTATGCCGATATCCGTTCGTTCACCTCCACGTCAGCCACGCTGCCGCCGGAAATCGTTCTGGCTGTCCTGGCCGAATACCAGAACATTGTCGTCGACGCGATCAGCCAGGAGGGCGGACGCGTGGACAAGTTCCTGGGCGACGGCATCCTGGCGACCTTCGGCGCGGTCCAGCCTTCCAGCACCTTCGCCGCGGATGCGCTCAGGGCCGCTTTGCGCCTTTTGGAAAGCGTCGAGGCGAACCAGGAGCGGTTCGTCGCCGCTGGCTGGCCGGGCGTGTTGCGGATCGGAACGGCGGTGGCCGCCGGCCCGGTGACGGTTGGTGTGATCGGTTCAAGGAACCGGCTGGAGTTCACCGTCATAGGAGATGCGGTCAACCGGGCCGCGAAACTCGAGGACGCCAACAAGGCGCAAGATTCCAGGGGACTGACGGACAGGACCACCTGGGACCTGGCCTGCCGGCAGGGTTTTGGGTCCGCCTTGATCGAAGAGCGGCCGGGTGCGCAGGTTACCGGTCTCAAGCAGCCGCTCGATCTGGTCGTGCTGGCTCAGGATACGGTCCGCTCCGGATCCATCTGAAGGACGTAAAAACGTCTGCGGGCCCGCAGCTCCAAAGTCCGTAACCGTTACGCCGGCATCGGCCTGCGAACTTTTCCTCGCCGTCTTGAGGCCAGCGCTTTCAATTTTGTGAGCCCGTCCGGATTTGTCCCCTCGGGCGGTCGCCGGTTGCATCTTTCAGCAAGGGCCAACGCAGGCGCGCTTGACCGGCGCGTCATTCTCGGTCAATTTGCCGGTCAAAATTGACGTTTTCGTCAATTAGGAGAATTAAATCCATTATTTTCAATGGATTGCTTTGATTGGAGGCTGTGATGAAACTCGATTCAACCCTTTCCGCCATCGTGACAGGCGGCGCATCGGGACTGGGGGCCGCGACGGCCCGGATGCTTGCTGGCGAGGGTGTGCGGGTTACCGTGTTCGACCGCAGCGCGGAACAGGGTGAGGCGGTGGCCGCCGAGATCGGCGGCGTGTTCGCCAATGTCGACGTGACGGACCAGGCCAGCGTCGCGGCTGGTTTCGAAAAGGCGCGCACCGCACATGGCCAGGAACGGATTCTTGTCAATTGCGCCGGCATTGCCCCGGTGGCCAAGACCTCCTCGCGGGGCGAGCCCCATCCGATGGACATGTTTGAAAAAGTGATTGCAGTCAACCTGATCGGCAGCTTCCGCTGCCTCTCGATCGCGGCGACCGGGATGGCCGGGCTCGAGCCATGCACCCGGGACGGGGGACGCGGCGTGATTGTCTCCACCGCTTCGGTCGCGGCTTTCGACGGTCAGGTCGGTCAGGTCGCCTATGCTGCGTCCAAGGCGGGCGTTGCGGGCATGACCCTGCCGGTCGCCCGCGATCTCGCCAAATCCGGCATCCGGGTAATGACGATCGCCCCAGGCATCTTCGAAACGCCTATGCTGCTAGGGCTGTCCGAAGACGTTCAGCAGTCCCTGGGCCAGCAGGTGCCGTTTCCCTCGCGTCTCGGAAGGGCGGCCGAATACGCCCAGCTGGTCAGGTCCATTTGCGAGAACGACATGCTCAACGGCGAAACGATCCGCCTGGACGGCGCCATCCGCATGGCGCCGCGATAAGTACAGGCATCGCGCGATAAACTCTTCTGCGACGCATTTTATTTGCACACGGATGCCGATTGCAGCTTAAATGTGGCGTGGCGAAGCTCGGGTTGTTCCGGAGGGGTGCCGCAGGCGAACTGGGGTTTGGAATGGCTGAGAATACGCATGAACTTGCGCCCGAGCATCTGCCGGCGTTCTTACCGTCGATGGAAGGAAGCGATCCGCTGATGATGATCATGCTGGCCGTGCTCATCATCGGTGTTGTCCTGTTGGGGACGTTCTACCTGCACCTTCATTCCTTGCCGGAGCGCCTCGCGCACAAGCATGGCCGGATGCATTTTGAGCTGGTTGCCGTGCTCGGCCTTCTCGCGCTCTTTACGCATAACAACATCTTCTGGGTTGCCGCCCTCCTGTTGGCATTCGTTCAGGTCCCGGATTTCGTGTCTCCGCTTGGCTCGATTGCGAATTCGCTGAGCCGGATGGCCAACCGGCCTGATGTTCGAAGCGGCATTGGTCCGGAGCCCTTGAGGGAGGCAAGCGAGCCGGACAGCCCGGCGGAGGAGCGCGATGCCGCGGCCCCGGCAGGTGAGACGGCAACGGACACTCGGCAATCCGCACCCAGGCAGGAGGCATAAATGTTTGAACTTCTGTTCTGTTCAGTGCTGACGATCTTGCCGGACTTTCTTTACCGCCGCTATGGGCAGGGCAAACGGATCGGCCACGAGATCACGCTCTACTCGGTCTGGTACGAGCTGCGCTACGGCATCGTCACCTGCCTGATGCTTACGGTGGCGCTGATCACACTGGTTTTCTACTTTCACCCGACCGCCACGAGTGCGGTTTCCGCGTTTCGCACCATCGCGATCCTGCCGGAAGGTTCGGGCCGCGTGGCGGAAACCTACGTACCGGTCGGCCTCGAATATGACGTCAAGGCGGGAGATCCCATCTTCAAGCTGGACAGCAGCCGCCAGCAGGCTGCCGTCGGCACGGCGCGGCAGCAGGTTGCCGAACTCCAGGGAGAGATTGCGCTGGCAACGGGCGAACTTGCCGTTGCCACCGCGCAGGTCGAGCAGGCACAGGCAGCCTTGAAGCAGGCCCAGGATGAGTTCGACACGAGACAGGAGTTGTTTACCCGCAACGCCAGCGCGGTCAGCGTGCGGGATGTCGAAAAACTGCAGACCACCGTGGAAGCCATGACGGGTGCCATGAAAGCAACGGAGGCGAACAGGGACCTGGCCGAAACCAAGATCAATGTGTTCTTGCCAGAGAAGCTGAAAAGCGCGCAAGCGCGGCTGGCCGAGGCGGAAGTGGAACTGGCGAAAACGACTGTCTATGCCGGTGTTGACGGGACGGTCAGTCAGTTTGTGCTGCGGCCTGGCGACATCGTGAATCCGATCATGCGCCCGGCGGGGATCTTGATCCCCAAGGACGCTCAAAACGAACGGTTGATCGCGGGCTTTGGCCAGATCGAAGCGCAGGTCTTGAAAGTCGGCATGGTGGCCGAGGCGTTTTGCGGCGCCCAGCCTTTCACGATCATACCGCTGGTGATCACAGAGGTGCAGACCCAGATTGCCTCCGGACAGGTGGCTGCGGGCGGTCAGCTTGTCGACACCAGCCAGACCGTAAGGCCGGCGTCGATCACTGCCGTTCTGGAGCCGATCTACAAGGACGGTCTGAAACGACTGCCGCCCGGCGCGGTTTGCAGCGTGAATGCCTATACCAGCAATCATGACCGGCTGAGTTCAGGCGAGCCGCTTGGAACAGGGGAGTTCATCTACCTGCATGCGATCGATGCGGTCGGGCTCGTTCACGCCATGCTGCTTCGTGTCCAGGCCCTGCTATACCCTGTCCAGACGCTGGTCCTGAGCGGGCATTGAGTTTTAGCGGAGCGGGCGGCCGAAGCCGCCCGTCAGCCGATCAGGCATAGCTGACGACTTCAAACTCGATGCCGTCATCGTCCTCGAAATAGAACCGGCGGCCCGGCTCATAGGCGGCGTGATTGTGGGGGACGTATCCGCCGGCCCTGATCCGCGCCTCTGCCGCATCCAGGTCATCGACGACAACGGCCACGTGGTTCAGCCCGCCGCGATGGCTGTAGCTGTCGCCACTTAGGGGTGTGGTGGCCTTGGGCGGGGTGTAGGCGGCGATGTAGCTCGTCTCGTTGCCGATGTGATACGTGGTGCCGCCGCCAAGACTGTCACCTTTCCAGCGGACTTTCCAGCCGAACCAGTCGTGCAGCCGTTTCGCCGTGGCCTCGGGATCGCTGACTGTCACGTTCACATGTTCCAGGAATGCGGTGCTCATAACGTCTCCTTTCAAGATTTGACTCGAAGCAGACACAGAGATAATTCCTCAAGTTAAGTTTAGGTCAAGAGGCGAAAGGTGAAATTTTGAAAAAGGTTATGAAGACGACCGATCTGCTCACCATCGGCGAACTGGCTGACCGCACCGGTCTTTCCGTGTCGGCGATCCGGTTTTACGAAGAACGGGGGCTCGTTCATCCGGCCCGCAATCGGGGCGGCCAGCGCAGGTTCATGCGCGCCGATATCCGCCGGCTGTCCTTTGTCCTCGTGGCCCAGGAGTTCGGCTTTTCGATTGCCGAAATCGCCGACCGGCTGAAAAGCCTGCCGGAGGGCAGGGCGCCGACCAAGGCGGACTGGACGAGGATCAGCAAGGACTTCCGCAGGCATCTGGATGAGAGAATCCAGCGAATGACCGCATTGAGGGACAAGCTGGACAGTTGCATCGGCTGCGGGTGCCTGTCGATGAAAAGCTGCCGTCTCTATAACGCGGGCGATGCGGCCTCGCGTCTCGGGCGCGGGCCGCGGTATCTTTATGGCGACCGGCCCGACCTGCCTGAGCGGGAGCTGCAGGATGAAGACGCATGACCTCAAAAGACGTGGAAAACCTGACCCTTCAGTCCCGGCCGACGCTCACGCCGGGACGCAACTAAATCCGTGACTGAAAGCCGCCTGAAGGGCGGATTTCCGCCGTGACACAAGGACGGGCGCCCGGGGCTCAGGCGAATGCGCCGGAAGCCCGCCGATGGTGAAACGGTCATGTGACATCAGGATTTGCGTACTTGTCGCCGAACTGTTGCGCAGTTGTCATGATGCTTGTCTAACGCAGTCCGGGTGTAGTTTCCTTTAGCCATCCTTTGGAGAGCAAACATGACCCGTATCAGCCACGATGACCTGTCCTGGGACGAATGGGACGAACTCGTTCGCCCGACCCCTGAAACCACCGATTTCGACCGTGTCGTGGAAGCAGGCCTTTCCCGCCGCGGTTTCCTGGGCGGCCTCGTGGCCTTCGGCTCCGGCGCGGCTGCAATGGGGCTGGGAAGCGGCGTGAGCCTGATGAATTCCACCTCGGCCCGGGCGCAGGAAGCCGGCCGGTTCGCGTTCAACCCTATCCCGATTGCAACCGATGCCACCGTCCACGTGCCCGAAGGCTACACCTGGGACATCCTCGTGAAATGGGGCGACAGGCTGTTCTCGGACGCCCTCGACTTCGACCATGAGACAGGCGGTGATGCCAGGACTTCGGACCGGGTATTCGGCGAGAACACCGACGGTATGGAACTCTTCGCGGTTGGTGACAGGCAGGTGATCGCGGTCAACCATGAATACGCCAATCCGAAGATCAACCTGCCGCACACCGAGGACGGCAAGCCTCAATCGGCTGAAGACGTCCGCAAGATGCAGAACCTGCAGGGCGTCACAGTCATGGAAGTGGAAGAAGGCGATGGCGGCTGGAACGTGGTCGTGGACAGCCCGCTCAACCGCCGTATCACCCACAACACCGCAATGCGGCTCGCCGGTCCGGCAGCAGGTCACGACCTTCTGAAGACCGACGCGGACCCGAGCGGAACCACATCGCTCGGCACGTTCAACAACTGCGGCGCCGGCAGGACGCCCTGGGGCACGTACCTGACCTGCGAAGAAAACTTCAACGGCTATTTCGGTTCCACGGATGCGAACTTCGAGCGTCCGGAGGACTTCAAGCGATACGGCATCTCCCTGGAAAGCCGTTACGACTACGAGAAATTCGACGAGCGCTTCGACATCTCCAGGAATGTCAACGAACCGCGCCGCTGCGGCTATATTGTCGAGATCGATCCGAGCGACCCGAGTTCCACGCCGGTCAAGCGCACCGCTCTCGGCCGTTTCAAGCACGAGAACGCTGCCTGCACGCTGGCGCGTGACGGCCGTGTCGTCGTCTATATGGGCGATGACGAGCGCGGCGAGTTTCTCTACAAATACGTTTCCAACGGCGCCTATACGCCGGGTGCATCCACGGATGGCCTGCTCGATGACGGCACGCTGTTCGTCGCGAAGTTCAACGAGGACGGCAGCGGCGAATGGCTTGCCCTGACTGCGGAGACCACCGGCATGAGCCTGGCGGAAGTCTGCATGTTCACCCGCATGGCGGCATCCAAGGTCGGCGCGACGACCATGGACCGTCCGGAATGGGTGGCGGTCAACCCGGTCGCGGTCGAAGCCTATTGCGCCCTGACCAACAACAAGAACCGCGCGGTCAAGCCGAATGCCGGCGGTGACGAGACGCCCGTCAACGGACCGAACCCGCGCGCGCAGAACCACTACGGCCAGATTGTCCGCTGGTATCCTGAGAACGACGATCACGTCGATCCGAAATTCAAATGGGACCTGTTCGTGATGGCCGGCAATCCGGACGTTCATGAGGATGCCTATGCCGGTTCGCAAAACATCAATTCCGGCAACATGTTCAATTCGCCGGACGGCATGATGTTCGACACCACGGGCCTGCTTTGGATCCAGACGGACGGTGATGACGACAACGAGGGCGACTTTGCCGGCATGGGCAACAACCAGATGCTGGTCGGTGACCCGGCGACGGGCCGGATCGAGCGCTTCATGACCGTGCCCTATGGCGCGGAGGTGACCGGTATTGCCTGGTCCGCCGACAAGCGCACCCTGTTCGTCGGCGTCCAGCACCCGAAAGCACCGTTCCCGGATGGCGAAGGCATGCTGGCCCGCTCGGCCGTCGTTGCCGTCAAGCGCGCGGACAACGCCAGAATTGGCTAGGGCCGCGACCAACCTGCAAATGATAAGCGCGCCGGAACTCCGGCGCGCTTATCAATCCGATCATCCCGGCCCGCTAAGCGTGGCCGGGATGATGGCCTGGAGGCCTGTCCGTGGAACCGGTCGTTTCACCGGTTGTTCAACTGGGCCCGGACCCGCTTCAAGCCAAGCCGGGTGATCTTGTAGGGGCCGCTGTTGCGCGACGCGATCAGCCTCTTGTACTTGAGTTTCCGGAACAGGTGAGGCGAGCAGCCGCCCCAGAACCAGCCTTCCCGGGTCACTGTTTCATAGTTGACGATGCGGCCGTCCTCGTCTTTTTCCACGAGAATGCAGCCGCCTTGAGCCAGCAGGTGCAATACCCGCTGCTCGGCCTTGGAAATGTCCATTGATTTCTTGAGAAGCTCTACAAATGCAAACGGGCAGCCACTGCAGCCGGTCGCATGCAGTGCTGGTGTGCATTACCCCGGCCTTGGTGGCCAGGGACTATCGGGTCTCGCGTCTTCCGCGCATAAAGCCTCACAATCGAATGAGCTGCCATTAGCATATGCGCGCAGCGCTTGACAATTATGGCGAGGAGGGTTTGCGCGCCTGCAATCGGTTTCCACGTAAAGTGTTGCATTTGTGCGCAGGCAGGGCGCCGGGCTGCGGAGAGCCGATGAGGCTGGTGGACTTGTCTTCGGCGGACGGGTGTCAGCTGCGCTCGGCAGGCCAATATCCGTTTTCGGGATTGCGGGAGACCGCGACGGCCCTGACATTGTGGGAGCCGCATGTGCCGCAGGTGAGCTTTGCACTCAGTGCCGAGACTTTCTCCTCCCCGGAAAACCGGGCGGAATTCATGTAGCGGAACCGTCCGCAACTGCTGCACAAAATACCCAGTCTGCGATCTGTCTTACACAGCGCTTCAACGGTAGGGTCGTCGGTTGCCAAAGAACTTTGTAACGACATGATCTTTAAATCTTATCTAATGGAAATGACAAGTCGGGAGACGAGTGTAGTATCTTGCTTTATTTATTTAATTTATCACAACGACACGCAAATCAGAAACGAAATGTACTTACGTGTGTTGCCGTTCAAGTTGATCTCGCTAAATGCCTGTTTTAACGGGCTTAGTCGTGCAAGTAGCGAGGAGCGATCGCTCCGAATGCAACCAGTGCGGGTGAGGTGGTTACGGCTTTCCCGCCGGACGATGAGCTTCGCGAAAGTATCTCGATTTTTGCGGTGGTCAACTGTAAGAGAGGCTCATGACCATGCTTTCAGACACCTGGCTCGATCTTGTCGGCCTTTCCGGCCTCCTCAATCCGTTCGCTCTTCTGATCGGAGGGTATCTGGGATGGCGAGCCGACAGTGCCAGCAAGCTTTGGATTGCCGGATTTGCCGCAGCGGCGCTGTCGCTCATTCTGGAAGCCGCCGTGGGCATGCTTCAACTGCCGCAGCCAATTTCACAGGATGCCGGCGCCCTGGCCATGTTTCCGTTCCGCTTCGTCGGAGGCGCACTGGCGGGCAGTCTGACCTATTGGCTCAACCCCAAACGCAAAAGCAACTGATCCGGCGTCCGAACGCCTCTCCGCGGTTTCGGGAAGGCCGGTGTTCACTCAGTGGAACTGTCGGTCCAACTGTTGAACAGAGGCGCGTTCGGACATTGCGGCAAGGCCTTGCGGGCTCCTTCCGGATGGCTGTCCAGCCACTTGCGGCAGGCTTCCGTTTGCGTGCACGATATGCAGCGGAAGGCCGCGGAGCGCATGGCCATGTCGGCTTGCACCCCTGAGGGCACATGCTTCATGGCCCCCATGGTCTCGAGCATTCTTCCCATCAATTCAGCGCGTTCATTAAGGCGGTTCATCCAGTTCACGCTGTCTCTCCCTCTGCCTGTCGGCGTAACCGTTCAGTCCGCATCCGGTTTCCGGTCAGCAGCCGGTTGATCGGAGCCGATTGTCCGTCCGCGAACCGACCGTCCCTGGAGTGCTGGACATCTTGCCTGCGTTGGTCTTAGCGCAAGATGCACACAGCGACCTGACGGCTGATGGACATATGTTTGACCTATCCGTGCTGTCGGAGCCTTGATCAGGGTCAAGTCTGGGCAATGCTTAAGAAACCGGCCATACTTGGCCCTTATGATTCTCTGACCACACGGAGATGATGTGATGGTCAAAACGGTGACTGCGCTGCCCCTTGCCCAGGGGACGAGCAGCAATGCGGCCGTCCAGGGACTGGAGCCGGGAACGGAGCTCAAGGCGCGAGTGGAGGCCAATCTGCCCGGTGGCGTGATTCGTCTGGCAGCCGCGGACGCTCGGATCGACTTGCGCGTTCCGGCGCCGCTTCCCGTCGGCGCCGAAGTCACCATCACCGTATCCGGCAGCAAGCAGCAGCCGGCCATCCAGATCACCACATCGGGTGCCGCCGAACCCGCCCGGCCGTCCGGGCAACTTCTCCAATCCCAACCCGGCAATCTGCCGGGTGGCGCATCCGGGCAGCCTGCGACTGCCGTCAGTAGTCCAATTCCTCGGTCCGATCCTGCACTGGTGCATCTGGTGCAGACACTCGGCGGTTCGCCGCAAGCAGCTGCGGGAACGGCCGCTTCCAGCGGTGCGCCATCACCGGCACCAGTGCCGGCTGCTCCGCCAGCACAGCAGGCCGCGGGCGTGCCGCAGGGAACTTCCACGGCGGCCGGACAGCCAGCGGCAGCGCCCACGCCGGGCCAGGGGCCGACCGTTCCTGCCTCTGGCACCAATATGTCGCCGACTGTGCCCGTGCCGGGAGCTTCATCTCAACCGGTCCCTGCCGCTGGGGCCCCGACAGTCTCGACAACACCAGGCGTTGCGCCCCAGGCCGCCACTCCGGCCGGCAATGCGCCGGCGGCGACCCCGGGCAACGTGCTTCCAGCGGGCGGACTTGTTCCGGCGGCGGGCCGGCCCGGTGCATCGGTTCCGCCCGGCGCTGCCTCACCATCCACGGCGCCACAGCCCCCGGCACAGCCTGCAGCAGCGCCGCTGCCGGCAGTCTCCGGCGCGCCCACATCGCTTTCCGCAGGCGGCGGCCAGGCGACTTTTGGACCGGCAACCGCACCGCTGCCCGGAGCGCCCAACCTGCAAACCCCGGCACCAGCCTCGCAACCGGTCACCCCGTCCCAGATCCACACCGGCCCGGTTCAAGTTACCGGCGGTAACGTCAGTCTTCCGGGGCAGCCGGTTTCCGGTGCCGGACCGCAAGGCGTTCCGACATCCGCTTCCCCTGGCCAGGCCTCACCGGCAGCGGCAGGGCTGGCGGAAGGGTCGGTCGGCAGGAGACCGCCGCCGTCGCCAGGACCCTCCGGCCCGGCGGTTCAAGCATTGGCGAATACGCCCGCCCAGGGCGGACAGGGCACTCCGGCAAGTGTGCCCGGTGCAGCGCGAATGCCCGGGCAGCAGGCGCCCCCTGCCGGAGCTGCACCCGTTCAAAACACTGCGCTGCAAGCCGCGGGCACTGCCGGGACGCCGTCCGGGTACGCACCAGGAGGAACGGCTCGGCTGGAACTGTCATTTTCCCGCGCCATTCCCGCGCAGCCTTATCCGGCACCTGCCGGCCCGCCTGTGTCCGCGGGCGGGGAAGCTGTTTCGGGCCTGCAAAATCCGGCGCAGCAGGTCGCGGCCCTCTTGAGGCAGCCACTGGCCGAACAACAGGCCGGGTTCGGCGCGCTGTTCGCGCAAGTCAGTTCCCTGATGACGACCCAGGCGGCCGGAAAGGCATCGCTGCCGGACCCGGTGGTCAAGGCGATGCAGCAGATCCTGGGGCTGCGGCTGAATTCGGCACAAAGCCTCACCGGCAAGGATCTGCAGCAGGCCGTGCGCCTCTCCGGGCAGTTCCGGGAAGCACAGGCCATGCGGCCTGGAAGCGGGCTACAGCCGCTTCCGGACCTCAAGTCCGCATTGCTGTCGCTGAAGGCGCTGTTGCAGCAGCTCGGCGCCGAAGCGCAGGTCTCCCGTCCGGCGGGCCAGCCGCCGGTTCCCTCCAGGCACGGCGCCCCGCAAGGGCAGGCGCAGCAGGGCGGAAGCGGACATGTGGCCGGCAGCACGCCGCAGAACCTGCAGTCGCTGCTGCAGGAAACCGATTCCGCCCTTGCCAGAATGCGCCTGACCCAGTTCGTCAATTCCGGCCTTTTGAGCGACGAGGGGCCGCGGGCCGCATCCCGCCCCATGGACATCGTCCTTGAGCTTCCGCTGGCGCTCGGTCACGAAACGGCGGTCATGCAGATGCAGGTCGGACGCGACGGCGGCGGCCGCGACGGCGAAGAGGAGCAGGAACCGGCGTGGCGTTTGCGTTTTGCCCTGGACCTGACGGCAACCGGGCCCTTGGAGGCTGCGATCAGCCTGCGCGGCGGGGGCACTTACGCCAGTCTCTGGATCGACCGGAAAGAAACCTATGACAGCCTGAACGCGGTTCGCGCCAGCCTGGAAGCATCCTTCGCGGATGCCGGGCTGGACCTGCAGGAATTGAGGTTGATCCGCGGCTTGCCGCCGAAGACAGCCGCCCGATTTGGCGCGCTGGTCGACCGGCAGTCTTAGACAAATGCGCATGACGGCCTGAAGGAGCGGAACGGTGAGCGAAAACAAAACGCCTGGCAAGAAACTGGCCGTCGCGCTCCAGTATGAGAACGACGGCGCCCCGGTTGTCACCGCCAAGGGAGCGGGCTCGATCGCCGAGCAGATCGAGAAGCTCGCCCGCGAGGCCGGCGTGCCGATCGAGGAAAATCCGATGATGGCCGAGGCCTTGTCCCAGATCGAAATTGATCAGGAAATCCCGATCGAACTCTACCAGGCCGTCGCGGTGCTGATCGGCTTCATCATGCGCACGGGCCAGGCAAAACATCCGCCGCGCCCGGATTAGGCAGTGCCGCGCGTTTGAAGTTCCACAGATGTGCCGTGAGCGATCGTGTGGTGTTCAAATTGATTGCACCTCGCGCAAGCGCCCAAGGAAACCCTTGCAGCCGGCACAATTCCCGACTAGGCATCAATCCGGCTAGCAACGTGCGCCGCAGCAAGTCATCCTCCGCTGCCGAAAGGGCGCAGATAAGTACAGAACAGGATTTTAGACGCAATGACGATTGTCGACGTACGCACACCCGATCCGAAGAAATTCATCAAGGGCGCGACCGGCGATTGGGAAATCGTGATCGGCATGGAAGTTCATGCCCAGGTCACCTCCGAAGCCAAGCTCTTCTCCAGCGCCTCGACCCAATTCGGCAAGGACCCCAACGACAATGTCAGTTTCGTTGACGCGGCGATGCCGGGCATGCTGCCGGTCATCAACGAGGAATGCGTCCGTCAGGCGATCCGCACCGGTCTCGGCCTCAAGGCGCATATCAACCTGAAATCGGTATTCGACCGGAAGAACTATTTCTATCCGGATCTCCCGCAGGGCTATCAGATCTCCCAGTTCAAGCAGCCGATCGTCGGCGAAGGCAAGATCCTTCTCGACATGCCGGACGAGCAGGTCGAGATCGGCGTCGAGCGCCTGCATCTGGAGCAGGATGCCGGCAAGTCGCTGCACGACCAGCATCCGACCATGTCCTTCGTCGATCTGAACCGCTCCGGCGTGGCGCTGATGGAAATCGTCTCCAAGCCGGACCTGCGGTCTTCGGACGAAGCCAAGGCCTACCTCACCAAGCTGCGCACCATCCTGCGCTACCTCGGCACCTGCGACGGCAACATGGACCAGGGCTCCATGCGCGCCGACGTCAACGTCTCCGTGCGCCGTCCGGGCGGTGAATTCGGCACGCGCTGCGAGATCAAGAACGTCAACTCGATCCGCTTCGTCGGCCAGGCGATCGAGTACGAAGCCCGCCGCCAGGTGGCGATCCTGGAAGACGGCGGCGTGATCGATCAGGAAACCCGCCTGTTCGATGCGGTCAAGGGCGAAACCCGCTCCATGCGCTCCAAGGAAGAAGCGCACGACTACCGCTATTTCCCGGATCCGGACCTGCTGCCGCTGGAATTCACCCGGGAATATGTCGACGATCTGGCCCAGTACCTGCCGGAACTGCCGGACGACAAGAAGAAGCGCTTCATGGGCGACTACGGCCTGACCGCCTATGACGCCGACATTCTGGTGTTTGAAAAAGCGTCCGCCGATTTCTTCGAGGAAGTCGCCAAGGGACGGGATGCGAAGGTCGCCGCCAACTGGGTGATCAACGAACTCTTCGGCCGCCTCAACAAGGAAGGCATGGAGCTTTCCGCAAGCCCGGTATCGGCCGGGCAGCTCGGTGCCATTGTCGACCTCATCAAGGAAGGCGTCATCTCCGGCAAGATCGCCAAGGACCTCTTCGAAATCGTCTGGACCGAAGGCGGCGACCCGGCGAAGATCGTCGACGAGCGCGGCATGAAGCAGGTCACCGACCTCGGCGCGATCGAGGCCATCGTGGACGAGATCATCGCCGCCAACCCGGACAAGGTCGAACAGGCGAAAAACAAGCCGGGCCTGCTCGGCTGGTTCGTCGGCCAGGTGATGAAACAGTCCCAGGGCAAGGCCAATCCGCAGGCGGTGAACGATCTGCTGAAATCGAAGATCGGCCTGGAATGACAAATGCCGGTGACCGGCCTGGCCCCGCAAGGCGCGGTGCTGCCGCTCACCGGAGTCATCTCGTTGCGGGGCTGTATCTTGTAAAGCAAAGGTACAGCCCGTTGCACGCTCGAACCAATGAGTTATGGTCGGTTGTGACTGGCATCAACCGCCAGCCTTGCTAGGAAACTCCGGCCAAATGCGCTAAACGGCTGAACGTCCGAAAGCCGATCAGCAAACCCGAATGACCATATCCGCAACAGCCTCCCGCGCACAGACGCCGTTCTACGCCACGCCCTCCGGTGTGTGGGCCGTCGTTGCGCTCTGGGGCCTCTCCCATCTGTTGCTGCGCGCGCTGTCGTCACCGGTGCTCGGCACGGACGACATGTTCGAGAATGTCCTCGTGCAGACGCTTCAGGCCGGCTACATGCTGCGCCAGCCGCCATTCTACGAATGGCTGCTCTGGTCCGCCCAGCAAGTGTTCGGGCCGACGATCTGGGCCGCGCTCTTCGTCAAATACGGGCTCATCTCGATTGCCGCCCTCTTTCTGTTCCTGATCGCCCGCAAGGCGGTCTCGGACCCGCGATTGGCCGCCCTTTGCGCCTTTTCCTATTCGCTCTACTACCAGTTCGGCTGGAACCTGCATGAGGGCGTCACCCACACGGTGGTGCTCACAACGGCCTGTGTGGCCAGTGCCTATCTGTTCGTGAAGGCGCTGGAGACGGAGCGGCTAGTCTTCTATGTGCTCTTCGGCCTGGTGGCAGGAGCGGGGCTGCTCGCCAAGCATTCCTATCCGTTGTTTGCGCTGGCTCTCGTCCTAGCGGCGGCAAGCGACCGGGAGTGGCGCCCGAAGCTTCGCCTGACCGGCCTGCTGCTCGTGCCGCTGGCGGCGGTGCTCCTCTACAGCCCCTATGCCTGGTGGATCGTCAGCGAAGGCCTGGCACTGCTGTCAGCCGTCTCCAAGACCATGGGCATGACCGACGAGGCCTCCCATGTTTTGCGCGCAGGCGAGGGGCTTGGCAAACTGGCGTTCGGGCTCCTGGGATTTTCCGTTCCCCTGCTGCCGATCCTGCTCGTCCTCTTCTGGCCGCGTTACATCGGGCGGCGGGAGCCGGTCATCCCGTCCGTCACCGCCGTCGCGCGGCTTTGCGGGCGCACCGTCCTGGCCATGATCGCCTTGACGGCTCTCATCATCGTCGTGACCGGGGCAACCTATGTGAAGGAGCGGCACATGCATCCGCTCATGCTCCTGTTGCCCATCTACCTGTTTGCCGATCTTGAACGCTTCGGCTTTCAGCGCCGGTGGCGCTGGCTTGCCGCCATCGTCATCGCTGTGGCGGCGGTCGCCTTTCTGGCCCGCGTGCCGGGACTGGCCGCGCCGGACAGGTTCTGGTGCGGCGGCAATTGCCGGCACATGAAGCCCTACGCGGATCTGCAGGCCCCCCTGGCCGGGCTCGGCGCCGCCGATGCGACCCTGATTGCCGATGACGGCTATACGGGCGGCAACCTCAGAGTTCTGTTTCCGGATGCACGCATCGTCACCAGCGCCATTCCGGCGCGCACGGCGGCGCGTGAAAAATGCTTCTTCATCTGGGAGGAGGGCGACCGGCAGCCGGCAGCTCCGGCCGGGGAGCGGTTCGCCAGGGTCGCCTTCTGGGAGGCACAGGCCCCGCTTTCGGTCCACTATCTGACCGGCACCTGGCCGCATCTGTGGAAGGGTCCTGATTGGCGGAGCACCTGGTGGGGCGTGGCCGAGCTGGATCCCTCAGCACCAGCCTGCCGGTAGACATGCATATACTGGAAAACAAGCGTGAGCTGATCTGATGATCCCTTCGATTGGAATTGAAAAGGCGCGCCCCGAGCATCTGCGCGAGATCGTTGCCATCATCAATGCAGGCGCCACAAGCGTGCGCAGGGACAAGGAGTTTGCCGATTGGCAGGACTATCGCCCTGCCTTTGACGCACTCCGTGCCGCGCCGGAGGTCGATATCTATGTGGCCCTGGATGGGGCGGGAGCGGTGGTCGGAACCTTTCAGATCCATTTCCTCAAAGGCCTTGCCTTCACGGGACGCCCTCGGGTGGAACTGGAAAGCGTCCACGTGCGGGCGGACCGGCGCGGAACCGGTGTCGGCCGACTGATGATGCAAAAGGCCGAAGCCCTGGCCGCGGAAGCAGGTGCCTGTCTGGTGCAGCTCACCTCCAACAAGGAGCGGGAAGGCTCACATCAGTTCTATATGCGCCTCGGCTACGACCAGAGCCATCGGGGCTACAAGAAGATGCTTGTTTGAGGCAGCCGGACGCCCGAACGGCCCCGCCGCCATGCCGGTGAGGCGTGCGCCACACTTTCTTGCCGGCACATGCGGCAGAGAGATCGCCAGATCGGGACGACTTGGCGAAGGCAGGGGCGCTATTGCGCCCGCGTCCAGGTCTCGCCCTTGCAGATCAGCCCTCCCATGACACAGCCTTCCAGCTTCAGCTCATCTGACGAAACGAGCTTGATGAAGCCGGTATAGGTCTTGCCGTCCTCCGCATTATAGACCTTGCCTTTCCACTGGCCGGCCTGATCCGTCGGTTTCATCGACTGCACGATCTGAACGCCGAGCAGCGGGCGCTCGCGCTTGGACGCATCGGGGTTCTGCGTGTCATTGCGCGGTTCGCGCAGCCAGATCAGTTTGCCGCACAGCGAAGCGCCGCAGGAACTGATGCGGATCTTGGACGCCCCGTTCGGGCGGACCCAGTCGCCCTTGGCGTCGGCGGCGGAAGCCAGGCTTGCAGATGTGGCGGCAAGACCGGCGGCAATGAGGCCGGAGGTCAAAAAGGATTTCAGCATGTTTTCCCTCCCAAGGCGAAGTGCCTTCCGTTTACGGAAAGGGAATGTAGCGGCTTGACCGCGTCCAGAAAACCCGTCTCCTTACGTCAGGTGCCGGATATTTCCGTGGATCCTGCGGGCAGGCCGGGAGGGAAGGCAAGGACGCAGGGTGGCTTCAGCCATCCAGGCTGCGAAACGAAACCATGGTGAACAGACCGTTGATGCGTCCCGTCGACTTTTCAGAAAAGGCCACTGTCTTTAAAGGGAAAATCGCAACCACATGATTACCATCGCGTAAACTTCAGATTTGTTTAAATTTTTGTTCGCATTACGTTAAACCTGTATTTTAACGGGCCTTTTAACTGCTCCTGATGAAGTGGATGTCAGGAAACGGCGAGAACAGCTTTGCAAAAGCTTACGTTTCCCAGACGCATTCGGGAAGTCTCACAGAGATGAAAGGGGAGCATCATGGCTCGTTTTGAAATGCATTCGGCCGATATGGCCATCATGGGCGAAAAGCCCGTCACTGCCGACATTCTGTTCCAGATGGGTCTGGACAGCGCCTGCGGCCGTCACGGCGAAGCCGACCTTGTGACCGCCCACAAGTGGTTCAACATCGCCGCCCTGAAGGGCAATCCGGAGGCCGGGCGCTATCGCAAGGAAATTTCCGGCGAAATGAGCCCGTCCCAGATCGCGGAAGCGCAGCGTTCCGCCCGTGAATGGCTGGCCATGCATTGAGACCGGCCAAGGCTGCCGGCCTGAAGGCACCTGAACCTGTCAATTCCATCTGACGCGGCAGACACGATCTCTGCCGCGTCCCTAGCACCTTCAAGCCGATAATCGAAGCGTTTGCCGTCCTCAATGGATCGGCGCAAGACCCAGTTCGTCCCAGAGCTGCCGGTCAATCCTCTTGCCGAGCGCGTATTCAAAGCCGACCACGGCCTCGTGCGCTGTATCCAGCCGGCATCTGTAGGCAATTTCATACCACACCCGATCACTCCGCACGGCGGCCGCCGGGGCATGGATCAGATTTCCCTTCTGAAACGAATTGCGCAGCGCATGCGGCGCCAGCCTTGTCGGGCGGAAACCCGGCTGCGTGTGCCGTACCTGCTCCATGGCTTCCAGGCCGCACAACTGTTCGCCCTGGTCGGCGCCCGTCAGCGTTGCAAGCGCCACGCGCGCCTGTTCGGAACGCGGATCGCTGAGGATGTCGCCGGCGTAGTAACTGGTTGCGCCTATCCAGACGGGCTCTGCCGCAGTGCCGGTCCCCGCCACCTCGCCGGGGCGTTCGCTTGCCGGGGCAGCTGCGGGGTCGGCATCGATCGACGCTTCGCCGCCGGCCGTCAGTGCCGCTGCCCGGTTCGCCGCGGGCGGCAATGGCGCGGAATGCTGCGTGCCGGCGTCCGCCAGCGGCTCGACGAAGATCTCGACGGAAATGGGCGACGATACAGGCTGGCTGAAACGGCCGGTTGCTGCCTGATCGGCGAGCAGCACAAAAAGGGCCAGATGCAGCCAGATGGCGCAGACCCAGGGAAACCGGTCTGCAATCAACTGATTGAAACCCGCCCTTCCGGCATAGGCCACCCGAGTCCGCCCCTGATCGATTGTCGCAATGGTTGCATTTTCAAGACGAACACTGTGTCGGATTTATGGTTTGCGGTCCCTCGCGTTCAGCCGCTGTCCGCGGGCCGGATTGAGGAGGTTGGCCATGGCTCAATCAAGAAGGTCCGGATCCGGGTCGAACGGGTCGAGAATGTCCGGTGTATCGTTTCGCGGGGAATTCACGCGGGTCGAGACCGGCCACATCTTCAAGCGCTCCGAAGGATACGGTTTCAGCAGATCGGAAGGATCCTCCGTGTCGATGCTCAGCCAGTGGCCGTAATCCACCGGGTCGATGATCACCGGCATCCTGTCGTGGATCCGTGCCATCAGATCGTTGGCAGGGCAGGTGAGCACGCAGAAGGTCCGCACGGCCGCGCCGGTCTCCGGATTGCGCCAGACCTCCCAGATCGCGGCAAGCGCAAATGGCTTGTCGTCCGTCATGGATATGGCATAGGGCTGCTTGACGCGCTGCCCACGAACGGCCTGCCACTCGAAATAGCCGTCGATCGGCATCAACGCCCGTCTCGACCTGTACGCGGCCCTGAACATGCCGTTGGTCGCCACGGTTTCGCTTTTCGCGTTGACCGGTTTCGGTCCGCCCTTGGCTTCCTTCATCCACCGCGGCACAAAACCCCAATGCGCCATCACGAAGGCGCTGCCGGGCATGTCCGGTTCGTTGACGATCAGCGGATATTCAAGCCCCGGCGCCCCGTTGAACCGCGGCCGCAACCCGTCCAGACCATCCCCCTGGCGCCGCTGCGCAAAGGGAAACGCCTCAACGAGCCCATCGGCACTGGTCTTGACTGTCACTCTCCCGCACATGGCGGCACCTGCCATTGCTCAGGTTCGCTCACCCGGCCGATTAATTCATCCCGGGCGGATTGCCACGATTAAAGATCATTTCATGAGTCATTGAAAGCGGTGCTGAGAGAGGCAGCTTCTTGAGAGCAAACAGCGGACATAGCTGTCAGGTCTTTGCCGGAGACCTTTGAACCAATTCGTTGTTCACTGAACGTTCTGGCGAATAGCCACAGGGTGGCAGAGGTGGAAAACGAGACGCCCAAGTCAAAAAGTTCTTGCGTCCTAAGGCTTACGCCACTAAACGAGACGGACCGGAGAGGTGGCCGAGTGGTCGAAGGCGCTCCCCTGCTAAGGGAGTAGACGGGGAACCGTCTCGAGGGTTCGAATCCCTTCCTCTCCGCCACTTCCCAACTGCGTGCAACTTCCAACATCTTCCATACAATCGCTTCGTCGTGCGTTGTCGGCCGACAATTGTTTTCCGATGCGAAAACAGTTTGCCAAACGGTGAACTGTCCGCTTATAGTTTCCCGTATGGAAAACCATTTTGCTCTCGACACCGCCTTTCACGCCTTGTCGGATCCGACGCGCCGGGCCGTCGTGAGCCGGCTCATGCGTGGTTCCGCGCCGGTGAAGGAACTGGCGGAGCCTTTCGCCATGGGGCTGCCGTCCTTCATGAAGCACCTGAAGGTGCTTGAGGGGAGTGGTCTGATCCGCACCGAAAAGGCAGGGCGCGTGCGCACCTGTCATGCGCGCCGGGATCGGTTGCAGGCGGTGGAAACCTGGCTCGCCGAGCAGCGTGGGCTGTGGGAGGCCAGGAGCGACCGGTTGGCGGACTATGTCGAAAACCAAATGTCATGGAGCGACGAAGATGGCAGCTGAAAAATCCGAACTCACCATTTCGCGTCTGATCAACGCCCCGCGCTCCGCCGTCTGGACGGCATGGAGCGTGCGCGAGCATTTCGAGAAATGGTGGATCCCCAAGCCCATGGAATGCAAGGCGGTCAAGCTGGATCTGCGGCCGGGCGGCGGGTTCGAAACGCTGATGCGCGAGGGGCAGGGGCCGTTTCAGCCCCATCTCGAAGGCTGCTTCCTGGATATCGCGCCGGAACAGCGTATCGTCTTTACCACCGCCCTTGCGGAAGGCTGGCAGCCAATCGATCCCTGGCTGACGCTGACGGCGATCATCACCCTGGAGGCCGAGGCAGGCGGCACCCGCTACGCGGCCCGCGTCATGCACAAGACCCCGGAAGACAGCCGCAAGCACGAGGGAATGGGATTCTACGATGGCTGGGGCAGCGTGATCGATCAGCTTGGCGAAGTTGCTGCACGGCTGGCGTGACCTGCCGGTGGGCCTTCCTCCCGCCCAGGGTCCCTGGTTCGGCGGAAGGCCCCATGCGGACCCTTGCAGTGTGGCTGTCATCCGATCAGGCGATAGCCCATCACGCAAAAATAGCTGCCGATCGCGACGAACGCGAGGCTGCTGAACCGAAGCCCGTTTTTGCCCAGTGCCGGAGATCTCGCCGCCATCTCGGGCAGCACGATCAGCCCGGCACCTTTCAGAGCGGCGGCCGCGCCGACCAGCGTTACCGCCGCCTCGAGTGCGGTTGACCATGCGAAGTGGTTCACAAGAACGGTCATACCGACGATGAAATGTGCCGCCCCGGACAGGTTCAGCGTAACGGGGTCGGTGCGCGCCTGGCCCGCGATCATTCTGGCGTAAAAGCCTGCGGACAGTAGAAACCCGAGCCCGGTCAGGAGCAGATAGGGGCCCGCGATCCTTGCAATCGTCTCCGTCATGGATATGCCTTTCGATTGGCGTTCCCCGCTTGGTATAAGCTCCGGAGATCTCGCCTGTGCAAGGGACAGTCAGATGAGCGATTTTGAAACCGACCGGCGTTTTGCCACCACGCTCGCCAGGGGCTTGAGCGTGCTGCGGGCCTTTCGTGTCTCGGATGACGGCCTGGGCAACGCCGAAATCGCGGAGCGGACCGGCCTGCCGAAGTCCACGGTCTCCCGGCTGACCTTCACCCTGCAGGCGCTCGGATATCTCAGCCACGCCCGGCGCCATGACCGCTATCGTCCGGGGCCGGCGCTCCTTGCCCTTGGCAACATCGCCAGCGCCGCCATATCCTTTGTGGATCTTTCCGAAACGCTCATGCAGCGGCTCGCCGATGAGACCGGGACTTTGGCCCTGCTGGCGGTGCAGGACCGGGACAAGATGATGCTGGTGAAAACCTGGCGCCCGCGCGCGGTTGCCTCGATCTGGCTGGAACCGGGTCACCGGCTACCGTTTGCAGGATCGTCCTCCGGCCACGCCTTGCTTGCAGCCCTTTCCGACCAGGGGCTGGAAAAGCTGTTGGCAGAGACCGGTGAAGACAGGCTGACGCCCGAACGGGCCCGTCAAATCCGCCGGGAGGCAAACGGTCAGCTCCTGTCGCGCGGATACGTGATCGCCGAACCGTCGGACTATTTCGCACCCGGCATTCACGCAGTCTCCGCGCCGTTTCATGCCCGAGACCTGAGTGAGCCGGTGGTCTTCACCTGCGGGGCGACACCCGCCGACCTGTCGTTGGAGCGGATGCGCGACGAGGTCGGGCCGAGCCTGAAGACAGCCGTCGGCGACCTGGAACGGATGCTGGGGCAAGCGCCCTGCCGGGTGCAGAACGGAAATTGAACAGGAAATAATTCCGCATAGTGGAATTCACTTTTGCATGTTGAAATGAAGCACCCGTTGCTCCACATTGCGGCCCGACAAGGAAAGGGTGAGGTATGACAGACACCGTAGGCTACGCCGTTCGCGACAATGTGGCCGTCATCACGATCGCGAATCCGCCGGTGAATGCGACCTCGCAGCAGGTCCGCACCGGCCTCATGGCCGCAATCGAACGCGTTGAGGCAGATCCCGAGGCCGGTGCCGCGGTCATAACAGGGGCAGGCAGGATCTTTGTCGGCGGGGCGGACATTACCGAGTTCGGCAAGGCGCCGCTGGAGCCCTATCTTCCGGATGTCGTCAACCGGATCGAGGAATGCACAAAGCCGGTCGTTGCAGCGGTCAATGGTGCAGCGCTCGGCGGCGGGTTTGAAATCGCGCTCGGTGCGCACGTGAGGATGGCAGCCCACACGGCCCGTGTGGGTCTGCCCGAAGTCACCCTCGGCCTCATTCCAGGGGCCGGCGGCACCCAGCGCCTGCCGCGGCTGATCGGCGTTGGCGCCGCAATTGACATCATCACCTCCGGCCGCCAGCTCTCTGCGCAGGAGGCAAAGAAGCTCGGTATCTTCGATGATGTGGTTGAGGCGGACGATCTTTTGAACGCTGCCACCGCGAAGGCGAGATCGCTGGCCTCGGGGGAGGACAGCCCTCGGCCTTGCGGGCAGCGGCCACGCCCTTCCATCGATCCAAAGGAGCTGGAGGCGGTTCGCAAGAAGACCGCGGCCAGGCACAAGGGGCAGATCGCCCAGCTCGCCGCGATCGATGCCGTGGAGGCAAGCACCCGGCTCGATCTCAAGGACGGCCTGGTGGAAGAGCGCAGCATCTTTCTGACCCTGATGGAGACACCGCAGCGGGCGGCGCTGATCCACGCCTTTTTTGCCGAGCGCAGGGCGGCTCAGCTTCCGGAAATCGCAGGTGTCGAGCCACCGCCGTTCGCGGAAATAGGGATCATCGGCGGTGGCACGATGGGTGCGGGCATTGCGACGGCCGCGGCCATGGCGGGGCTGAGCGTCGTTCTGGTCGAACGGGAAGCGGAGTTCGCGGACAAGGCCCGCCAGACGATTGCAAGGAACCTCGCCGGCGCGGTCGAGCGCAACAAGCTGAGCCAGGAGGCTCATGGCCGTATCCTGAACGAGCGGCTCAAAACCGTGGTCGGCTACGACGCGCTTTCAAATGCGGACATCATCATCGAAGCCGTTTTTGAAAGCATGGACGTCAAGAAGGACGTCTTCAACCGGCTGGACACAGTCGCCAAGGCTGGCGCGACGCTTGCCACCAACACGTCATATCTGGACGTGAACGAAATCGCGCTGGCGACCGGGCGGCCTCAGGACGTTCTCGGTCTGCATTTCTTCTCTCCCGCCCATATCATGCGGCTCCTGGAAATCGTCGTCGCGGACCGGACCGACAGGCGGCACGTCGCCCGGGCCTTCGCCCTGGCCAAGCGGCTCGGAAAGGTCGGCGTGCGCGCCGGTGTCTGTGACGGCTTCATCGGCAACCGCATCATGTCCCACTACCGCCTTGCGGCCGACTACATGATGATGGACGGGGCAAGCCCCTACGAGATCGACGCGGCCCTGACCGATTTCGGCTTCGCGATGGGCCCCTTTCAGGTGGCCGATCTCGCGGGCATCGACATCGGCTACGCCGCCCGCCAGCGCAAGGCGGCAACACGCGATCCGCGCGAAAGGTCGGTGGACTTCGCCGACACGCTCTATCACAAGGGCTGGCTTGGCCAGAAGACCGGACGCGGCTTTTATGTCTATGACGGCGAAAGCCCCAAGGGCCGTCCGGACCCGGAGGTCCTGGACCTGCTTTCAGAGGCAAGGCGAGAGGCCGGTATCGAGCCGCGCAGCTTCACCGCGGGCGAGATCCAGCGGCGCTACATGGCGGCGATGATCAACGAAGCCGCACGGGTCCTGGCCGACGGGATCGCGCAGCGCCCCTCCGATATCGATGTCGTTCTGCTGTTCGGCTACGGCTTCCCGCGCTGGCGCGGCGGCCCGCTTCATTATGCCGATGCTTACGGGCTGGAGAATGTCCTCGTCGATATCCGCAAGTTCGCCGCCGAGGATCCGTTCTACTGGTCGCCGGCCGTGCTGCTTGAGGAACTGGTGGCCGAAAACCGCAGCTTTTCCGGGCTGAATGACGACAGTCAAGTGAGTTAGTTATCGGACATAACCATCTTGATGAACCGGCTGCGGCCTGGATTCGGACAACGCGGATTGTGCGATTAAACCACTTGCAATATGACATCGGTTATGAGAGTTTGGCGCTTGCAGATCACAAGCAGATTGAGGTGTCGATTATGTCCAAGCTCCGTGTTTGCTGTTTCGGCGTGTCGCTCGATGGCTATGGTGCAGGTCCCTCGCAGGACCTGGAAAATCCGCTCGGCATCGGCGGCATGGCGATCCATGAATGGTTTTTCCCGACACGGACTTTCCAGTCCAAGGTCCTTGGCAATGACGGGGGCGAAACCGGTCCGGATGACGATTTTGCGCGGCAAGGCTTTGAGAATGTCGGTTCCTGGATCCTCGGGCGCAATATGTTCGGTCCCATCAGGGGCGAATGGCCGGATGATGAATGGAAGGGGTGGTGGGGCGACAATCCGCCTTATCAGACGGATGTTTTCGTCCTGACGCACTACCCGCGCGACCCTGTCGTCATGGAGGGCGGAACGACCTTCCATTTCGTCACCGATGGCATCGAGGCGGCTCTTGAGCGGGCGCGAGCCTCCGCGGCGGGCAAGGATGTCCGTCTGGGTGGCGGTGTCTCCACGATCCGGCAGTATCTCAGCGCCGGCCTTGTCGATGAAATGCACATCGTTGTGGCGCCGACGCTGCTCGGGAAAGGCGAGAACCTCTTCAGCCGGCTCGACCTGCCGGCGCTCGGCTATCAGGTCAGCTCGAGCCAGAGGACCAAGGCTGCCACCCACGTGACGATCAGTCGTCAGGGTTGAATGGTCGCAGGGTCCGAGCCGCCTCTACGGATGAAACGCGCGTCACGGCAAAGAAAAGCCGCCGCTCCAGTTCCCTGGAGCGGCGGCCTTGTTTCGTCTGCGGCCCGGATCAGTCGATCTTGGACAGCAGGGCGTCGACGCTGCTACGGGCGTCGCCGTAATACATCCGCGTGTTTTCCTTGAAGAACAGCGGGTTCTCGATGCCGGAATAGCCGGTGCCCTGGCCGCGTTTCAGCACGAACACCTGCTTGGACTTCCACACTTCCAGAACAGGCATGCCGGCGATCGGCGAGTTCGGGTCGTCCTGCGCCGCCGGATTGACGATGTCGTTGGAGCCGATGATGATCGCAACGTCGGTCCGCGGGAAGTCCTCGTTGATCTCGTCCATCTCCATGACGATGTCGTACGGCACCTTGGCCTCGGCCAGGAGCACGTTCATGTGCCCCGGAAGACGGCCGGCAACCGGATGGATGGCGAAGCGGACTTCCTTGCCGGCGGAGCGCAGCTTGCGCGTCAGCTCGGAGACAGCGTTCTGCGCCTGCGCCACCGCCATGCCGTAGCCGGGCACGATGATGACGCTGTCGGCGTCGTTGAGCGTGGCCGCGACACCGTCGGAGTCGATGGCAATCTGCTCGCCTTCCACTTCCATGGCCGGTCCGGTCGTGTTGCCGAAGCCGCCCAGGATGACGGAGATGAACGAGCGGTTCATCGCCTTGCACATGATGTAGGAAAGGATCGCACCGGAGGAACCGACAAGCGCGCCGACGACGATCAGCAGATCGTTGCCGAGCGAGAAGCCGATGGCCGCCGCGGCCCAGCCCGAATAGGAGTTCAGCATCGACACCACCACCGGCATGTCGGCGCCGCCGATGCCCATGATCAGGTGATAGCCGATGAAGAACGCGAGCAGCGTCATCGCGATCAGCGTCCAGATTCCCGCGCCGTTCAGGAACAGGATCAGGAAGAGCACGCTGAGGATCGCCGCCCCGGCGTTCAGCATGTGTCCGCCCGGCAGCTTTTCCGCCTTGGAGGAGACCTTGCCGGCCAGCTTGCCAAAGGCGACGACCGAGCCGGTAAAGGTAACCGCACCGATGAAGACGCCGAGGAAGACCTCGACCTTGAGGATCGACTGCTCGATCGGGGTCTTGTGGGCCAGGAGGGCGGCGAAGCCTTCCAGGGCCTCGCGCTCTTCAGCCGACATGGTCAGGACGCGGCCGAGTTCGATATAGGCGTTGAAGCCCACGAAGACGGCGGCGAGGCCCACCAGCGAATGCATCGCGGCCACAAGCTGCGGCATCTCGGTCATCTGCACGCGCTGTGCGACGTAATAGCCGATGATACCGCCGCCCGCGATCAGGATGATCGACAGCAGCCACAGGCCCGAGCCCGGGCCGATCAGCGTGGCGACCACCGCCAGTCCCATGCCGGCGATGCCGTACCAGACGGCACGCTTGGCGCTCTCCTGCCCCGAAAGGCCGCCAAGCGAGAGGATGAAAAGAACAGCCGCAACAACATAGACGGCAGTCGTGAAACCGAATTCCATCGCTCGGCCCTCCTTAGGATTTCTGGAACATGGCGAGCATGCGCCGGGTGACGAGGAAACCGCCGAAGATGTTGATCCCGGCCATGAAGACCGAGAGACCGGCGAGCAGGATCACCAGGAACGACCCGGACCCGATCTGCATCAGCGCGCCGAGGATGATGATCGACGAAATGGCATTGGTCACGGCCATCAGCGGCGTGTGCAGCGAATGGCTGACATTCCAGATCACCTGGAAGCCGACGAAGACCGCCAGCACGAAGACGATGAAATGCTGCATGAAGCTGGCCGGGGCGATCAGGCCCACGAGCATCAGCAGCAGTGCACCGACGGCCAGGAGGGTCACCTGCTGTTGGGTCTGCGCCTTGAAGGCGGCGACTTCCTGCGCGCGCTTTTCTTCCGGCGTCAGCTCCTTCTGCTTTTCCTTCGGCTTGGCCGCGATCGCCTGCACCTTGGGCGGTGGTGGCGGGAAGGTGATTCCGCCTTCGAAGGTCACGGTCGAGCCGCGGATGACGTCGTCTTCCATGTTGTGGACGACCTGGCCGTTCTTCTCCGGCGTCAGGTCCGTCATCATATGGCGGATATTGGTGGCGTAGAGGCTGGAGGCCTGGGTCGCCATGCGCGAAGGGAAGTCGGTATAGCCGATGATGACCACGCCGTTCTCCGTGACGATCCTCTCGTCCTTGACGGTGCCTTCCACGTTGCCGCCGCGTTCGGCCGCAAGGTCGATGATCACCGAGCCCGGCTTCATCGACTTGACCATGTCTTCAAGCCACAGCTTCGGGGCGTCCCGGTTGGGGATCAGCGCCGTGGTGATGACGATATCCATCTCCGGCGCCAGCTCGCGGAACTTGGCAAGCTGGGCTTCGCGGAACTCAGGGGAGGAGACGCTGGCATAGCCGCCCGTGGCAGCGCCGTCCTGCTGTTCTTCCTCGAAATCCAGATAGACGAACTGGGCACCCATGGACTCGACCTGCTCGGCCACTTCCGGGCGCACGTCGAAGGCATAGGTCACGGCACCCAGCGAGGTCGAGGTACCGATGGCGGCGAGCCCGGCAACGCCAGCGCCGACGATGAGCACCCTGGCGGGGGGAACCTTGCCGGCGGCGGTGATCTGGCCGGTGAAGAAGCGGCCGAAATTGTTGCCGGCCTCGATGACCGCCCGGTAGCCGGCGATATTGGCCATCGAGCTGAGGACATCCATCTTCTGCGCACGCGAAATCCGCGGCACCATTTCCATGGCGATGACGTTGGCGCCTGAAGCCTTCGCGGCTTCCAGCCCCGCCTCGTTGCCGCCCGGATTGAATAAGGAGATCAGCGTCTTACCCTTGGCGAGATAGCCGAGTTCCGTTTCGTCGGGCGGGCGGACCTTGGTGATGATGTCCGCCTTCTTCCAAAGGTCCTCGGCGGTATCGACGAGCTCGATGCCTGCCTTTTCATAAGTTTCGTCCGAAAAACCGGCGGCAGCCCCGCTCCGCGCTGGAGCAGGCAGCTATAGCCGAGCTTTTGCAGTTGAGACGCTGACTCTGGGGTCATGGCCACGCGGGCCTCCCCCGGGAAGGTTTCCTTGGGTGTCCCGATTTTCAGGGCTTCTGGCATATGTCGCTCCAAATGGTAACGAGGGAGTGGCCTATGAATGGTTTGCCCGTCCGATCTGGTGAACGAGTCACCGGTGCCGCCCGGACCGTGCAAGCGCGCAGCGAATATAGAAACGAAAATGTTATTTGTGACAAGGTGTGATTCAACATGATCTGCACGGTATTACCGGCAGGATCGGCAAACGGTGTGTTCGGGGGTGAATGTTAGTCAGCGCAATTTGAGCACTGTTGACTGTGTTCCGGTCGGTGCTCCGGCCGAATTACTCAAAAGGAAGTCGGTTTTAGTATATTTTTCCGTAACGACCGCAGCACCTGCGGGGTTTGGGCGGGATATAATCAGTTTAAGCAGAACGCTCCAGCGCCGCGGCTCCCGCCAGAAGAGAAGCCGCGGCTGTGGCAATTTTACTCGGCAGCGTTCCTGGCGGCGACCTTCGCATCCAGGTCCGATGCGTCGTGGCGCTCCAGAAGCTGTTCGGATTCGTCGCCCGAGGTACGGTTGACCATGCGCCCGCGCACCACGGCCGGACGGGAATCGATCTTCTCCGCCCAGGCCAGAACGTGCTTGTAGTCGCGAACCGACAGGAATTCGGCCGCATTATAGGCGCGCCCGAGAACCATCCCGCCATACCAGGGAAAGATGGCGATGTCGGCGATGGTGTAGTCGTTGCCGGCAATATACGGCCTGCCCGCCAGCAGCTTGTCCAGCACGTCCAGCTGGCGCTTGGTTTCCATGGCGAAGCGGTCGATCGGATATTGGTACTTTTCCGGTGCATAGGCATAAAAGTGCCCGAAACCGCCGCCGACATACGGCGCCGATCCCATCTGCCAGAACAGCCAGTTCAGCGTTTCCGTCCGCCCTGCGTGATCCTTGGGAAGGAATGCGCCGAACTTCTCGGCAAGATAGAGCAGGATCGATCCGGATTCGAAAACCCGCGTCGGCGTGTCGGTGCTGTGATCGACGAGGGCAGGGATCTTGGAATTCGGGTTGATGCCGACAAAGCCGCTGGAGAACTGATCGCCGTCACTGATGCGGATAAGCCACGCATCGTATTCGGCGCCCGTGTGGCCAAGCGCCAGGAGTTCTTCCAGCATCACGGTGACCTTGACCCCGTTCGGCGTTCCCTGCGAGTAGAGCTGCAGCGGATGTTTGCCGACCGGCAATTCCTTTTCATGGGTGGCACCGGAAACCGGCCGGTTGATGCTGGCAAAATCACCGCCGCTCGGCCGCTCCCACTTCCAGACTTTCGGCGGGGTGTAGGTCGTAGTGTCGCTCATGAGAATGAATCTCCAAAAGGGGATGAGACGGAACGTTTCGGAATGACTGCATACCTCAGATACGCAAATCATCGCAACATTACGATAGGTAGGTGAAGGGATGCGGATTTGCCAGTCCGTCACTCAGAGTTGAGAATGGTTTTTTAATTCCGGAGGAGATTTGAAGATGCCGGGACATGGTTTTCCCCCTCATGCCAGAAGATCGTCCTCAAAAGGAAAGCGGGACAGGACCTGGATGCCGTCAGCGGTGACGAGCAACTGTTGCTCCAGTTTGACGCCCTCCCGCGCGCCTTCCTCGCCGATATAGCTTTCAACGCAAAGCGTCATGCCCGGCTCGACGACGCCGTCATAGCCCGCATCGGGGAAATCTCCGTGATGGTAGAGATAAGGGTATTCCCCGGTCATCCCGCAGCCATGGGCGGACAGATAATACCGGTTGGCATAGAACTTCTCGGGAATGTTCCACGCCTTGTCCGCATACTCCCGGAATGTCATGCCGGGGTGCAGGATATCGATGTTGTGGTGCACCTGTTCATGGGCGGTCTTGTAGAGCTCACGCTGAACGTCGCTCGGCCGGTCCGGACCGGCATGAAAGGTGCGGGAGAAATCTGCGTAATATCCGTGGCAGCCGACCACATCGGTATCGAGTGCAATCAGCTCGTTCGCTCCGATGACATTGTCCGAGGTTTCCTGGAACCAGGGATTGGTGCGCGCACCGGCGCTCAGGAGCCGGGTTTCGATGTAGTCGCCATTCTGCTCGATGACGGACTTGTGCAGCACCGACCAGAGCTCGGCCTCGGTCAGTCCGGGACGGATCGCGTCGCGCAGTTTTCCGACACCGATCTCGGTCGCGCGCAAGGATGCGATGACGCATTTCATTTCCTCTGGCGACTTGATCGCGCGCGCCATTTCAACCGGCTCTTGAGCATCGGCGATGCGGAACCCGGCGTCCCGCAGCGCAATGGCGGTTCCCGCATTCAGCCGCTCAAGCCCCACCGTCGCATCCTTCATTCCGGTCAGTTCGCGTATGAGCGATGCCATTTCCGCCGCCCAGCTGCGTTCGCGTTCGGCAATATGCGGGCCGGCTGCAACGAAGCTTGCCGTTCTGGCCGGGCGAACCTCGTCTATGGTCTCGAAGCCTTCGCCCAGATGCAGGCAGCCGGTGAACTCGAACAGGACGGATCGGTTCGGTGTCAGCAGCAGGTAGCGGGAAGGGGCGTTGCGCATGGAGAAGACCTGCATGTTCCGTGTGCCGGTCGCATAGCGGATGTTCACCGGGTCGGACAGGATCAGCGCATCGATACCATAGTCGCCCATCTTCGCGCGCACACGCGCCTGCCGGTATTGGCGGACGGCTTTCAGATCGATGTCATGTGTCTCCGGCGCCCGGTCTAGCTGAACGAGCCCTTCCAGGTCACTGCGCTCCGCATGCCAGTCCAGATCCGCCATTTCGCCTCCTTCCGGGTCTTCTTTCTGAAATTGGCTGGAAATCAGAGCCAGCCCTGTTCCTGATAGTATTTCACTGCACCCGGATGCAGATCGGCCGTGAGGCCGTCCTTGATCATTTCTTCCCGCTTGAGGAGGGCGAATGCCGGATGTAGCGCCTTGAACTCGTCGAAATTCTCGAAAACGGCGGAAACAACCGCGTAGACGAATTGATCGGGAACATCCGCCGAGGTGACGAAAGTGGCCCTCGGGCCCCAGGAGGGAATGTCATTCGGGTTGCCCGGATACAGGCCGCCGGGAATGGTGGCTGCCGCGTAGGCGCTGGTCTCGGCAAGCACCTTGCCGGTGATTTCGCCATCAAGGGGGATGATCCTGATATCGCAGGTGGACGTCGCTTCGAGAGCCGAAGCGTTCGGCAGGCCGGCCGCCCAGATGGCGGCATCCAGTTTGCCCTCGCACAGTGCGGCGGCCTGTTCGGTGGACTTCAGCTCGCCGGCAAGCGCCAGGTCTTCAGGGGAAATGCCCGCCTGCAGCAAGAGAATCTCGGCCATTACGCGGCTGCCGGAGCCGGGATTGCCGATATTGACCTTCTTGCCCTTCAGGTCCTGCGCGCTGTCGATCCCCGCATCCTTGCGGGCCACTACATGCAGTGGTTCCGGATAGATGGAAAACAGCGCGCGCAGCCCGGAATAGGAGCGGTCGGCGGCAAAGGCTCCCGTGCCCTCGAGGGCCGCGGCCTGGACGTCGGACTGGACAACACCGAATTCGAGGTCGCCCCGGCGGATGGCCCGGATGTTGTATACGGACCCCCCGGTGGATTCGATCGAGCAGCGGATGCGATGCTCGCTGCGTTCCTTGTTGACCAGACGGCAGATTGCACCACCCGCCGGGTAATAGACGCCGGTTACCCCGCCCGTGCCGACGGTGATGAAGTCTTCCGCAGAGGCAGCGCCCGCAAATGCGACGGCCACTGCCAGAACGGCGCCTGCAAGGTTCGGTTTGATCGTCATCCGGCCGGTTCCCTCGTTGGAAAATTCTCACCTGCAAAGAAGCGGCTATCCCGGACAGGCGTCTCCGGCAAACGCTGACGCCGGCAGGTCGTTCCTCACATTCCGGGCGCAGCGCAGCGGAGATCCGGCATCGCCGAGCCGAAACTCTTGGCGTTAAAGTCATAAAGCACATCCCGGCGTGGAGGAACACCTGGGACCATCGCCTTCGCCATTCAGCACGCCATGAGTATTGCCGGGCGGGGCGCAATTGACTTTTGCCTGCCGGCTGTCCATTCGTTCATTCGCTTCCGGGGAGCCGACCATGATTCCTTTTGATGTTCTGACCGTCTTCCTTGCCGCAGCCATTGCACTGGGGCTGGCGCCCGGGCCGGACAATATTTTCGTGCTGACCCAGTCGGCGCTCCATGGCCGAATTGCCGGCCTCATCGTCACCCTGGGGCTGTGCACCGGTCTCATCGTTCACACTGTCGCGGTCGCTTTCGGTGTCGCGGCGATCTTCAAGACATCCGCACTGGCTTTCACGGCGCTGAAATTTGCCGGGGCCGGTTACCTTCTCTATCTGGCGTTTCAGGCCTTCCGGGCAGGCGGAGCGAAGCTCTCCGGCCGCAACGACCCGCCTCTGACTGCCTTCGCGCTCTACCGGCGCGGCATCGTCATGAACGTGACAAACCCGAAGGTCGCGATATTCTTCCTGGCGTTCCTGCCGCAATTTGCCGATCCGTCGCGCGGTTCGGTTCCGGTGCAGATCCTGTTGTTCGGCGGACTGTTTATCGTCGCAACCATCTTGGTGTTCGGCGGCATCGCGCTCGGCGGAGGGTTGCTTGGCGCGTTCCTGAAACGGTCGCACGGGGCGCAGGTCTGGCTCAACCGCCTGGCCGGCGTGGTCTTCGTCGGTCTTGCCGTCAGACTGGCCGTGACCGAGCGCGCGTGATCTTCAAAATGCATCTTCCGTGAGCGGCTCACGGAAGATGCGATGGTTGCGCAGGGCGGAAGCGGCGGCTCACACGGCCTGCAAGGTATAGACGGTGAACTTGTCTTCCTTGTCGCTCGCCTGATCGAGAACCCGCCAGCCGCCCTGGCCGGCGATCTCGGTGAAGGCTTCCTCGCTGTATTTGTGCGAGTTTTCCGTGTGGATCGTTTCGCCTTTCTCAAAGGCGATCTTTTCACCGCCGATGGATATCGTCTGCTCGCGCAGGCTCTCCAGATGCATCTCGATCCGGCTTTCCTCCTCGTTCCAGACCGCCTTGTGGGCGAACAATGTGAGGTCGATATCGCCGTCGAGTTCGCGGTTGATCCGTTGCAGGAGGTTCTGGTTGAACGCGGCCGTGATCCCGGCCGGATCGTCATAGGCTTCGACCAGCACCTCCCGGTTCTTCGGCCTGTCGACCCCGACGATCATGGTCGCCCCGGGGATGGCAGTGCGAATATTCCTCAACAGCTCGGCCGCGGCGGACTTCTCGAAATTTCCGATGGTAGATCCCGGGAAGAACACCAGAACCGGAAGTTCCGGCAGAAGCGGAAGCTCGCCGAGGGGCTGGGTGAAATCCGCCGCGACCGGGATGACGGCAAGCGAGGGATAGGCGCGGCGCACCCGTTCGGCGGCGTCCTTGAGATGATTTTCCGAAATATCGATCGGCATGTAGACCGAGAGATCGGGAAAGGCGCTGAGCAGCAGGTTGGTCTTGCGGCTCGATCCGCTGCCCAGCTCGACCATCGCTCCCCGGGAGCCGGGAAGGCGCCTGTAATTGCGGACGTTCTCCTTGAGAATGCCCAGTTCCGTGCGGGTCGGGTAATAGGCGTCCAGCTCGGTAATGGCTTCAAACAGATGCGATCCGACATCGTCGTAGAGCCACTTGCTGCTGACGGCCTTTCGCGGCGCATTCAGACCCGCCAGGATTTCGGATCTGAACGAGTTGTCCCGGGGCGGGGGAAACGTGTTTTGTCATTTGTCTCCTGCCAGTCTGAGGCCGAGCATCTGCCAGCGCTGGTGCGGATAGAAGAAGGTACGGTAGGACGGGCGCATCTGGAGCTTCGGAGTGGCGCAGGAGCCGCCGCGCAGCACCATCTGGTTCACCATGAACTTGCCGTTGTATTCCCCGATCGCGCCTTCCGGCGGTCTGAAGCCCGGGTATGGCGAAAAGGCGCTGCTGGTCCATTGCCAGACATCGCCCCACAGGCCGGTCCGGCGTCCCACCGGCACAAGCGCGCCGTGATCCATGAAGTTGCCTTCGATCGGTGTCTGCTCCGCGGCCGCTTCCCACTCCGCCTCCGTGGGCAGCCGGCATCCGGCCCAACGGGCGAAGGCGTCCGCCTCGTAGTAGCTGACGTGAACGACCGGTGCCGAGAGGTCGACGGGATGCGGGCCCTTGAGGGAATAGGTCCACCAGGTCCCGTCCTGCTTCCACCAGTAAAGGGGACTGTCCCAGCCGTTCTTCTCCCGGACCGCCCAGCCCTCCATAAGCCAGAGCGGCTGGGTTTCGTAACCGCCGTCCTCCATGAAGGCAATCCACTCGCCGTTGGTCACCGGCCGGTCGCAAAGCATGTAAGGCTCCAGCCAGACCTTGTGGCGCGGGCCTTCGCAGTCATAGGCAAAGCCGGTGCCGTCATGGCCGATTTCCACGAGCCCGCCGTCATGGGACGTCCAGCCCGGCTCGCGGACTTCGCTGACGGTGGCGGGTTTGGCGTCGGTATAGGCGGGAAGGAGAGGGTTATAGGAGAATGCGTGCAGGAGATCGGTCACCAGCAGTTCCTGGTGCTGCATCTCGTGGTGACAGCCGAGCGTGATCAGCGCCTCAAGCTCGTCCCGGTCCAGCGTGAAAGCGTCCCGCGCCACACCTTCGCGCAAGGCGTCCTCGACATGCGAGCGATAGGCCATCACGTCCGGCACCGCCGGCCGGGACAGGAGGCCGCGTTTGGAGCGGGTGTGCCGGGGGCCGGCCTGCACGTAGTAGGAATTGAACAGCAGCGCGAACCGGTCGTCCCTCGGCTGGTAGCCGGGGAGCGAGGGTTTCAGGATGAATTCCTCGAAGAACCAGGTGGTGTGCGCCAGATGCCACTTGGGCGGGCTGGCATCTTCCATGGACTGCAGGCCCATGTCCTCGTCATTCAAGGGGGCCACCAGCGCCATGCTGCGGGCCCGGGTGTGGTCAAAGAGATCGAGCGCAGCAGTTTCCTGCGACGGCTCGGCCCGTCCTTCCATATACGTCATTTGCTTCCCTCCGCGCGGAAACCGGCATTCCTGCCTTTAGCCGGTCCTGTGAGTGCCGCCAGGCTGGTTGAACTTAGGAGAGGATTGAGGATTTCCAATGTCGGGAATTGCGCGCGGCTGCGGCACAAAGCCGTCACCGCAGCGCGCGTTCCCGCATTGTTGATAAAACACAACATTGTTTTGGACTGTGTCATTTAACCTGTCGTTTGATGATAACTGTGCAAGTATTTGATTTACAGGAACAAACCGATACTGCACATGCCCGAAGCCGCCGGACGCCGGCTGATCGCAACCATAGAAAATCCTTCCTGACAGGGTGTGTCAGGAGAGGTTGCAACCTCGGTTCACGTTGACGTGAGGCCGGCGATGGCCTGCATCGGCTGCGACGGGTTAACCGAGCGGACCGGGTTGACTGTTTAGGGCATTTGTCCTAGTTGCTAAGTCAATTGTCCTAGAAAAGACCAGCCAGGGCCAACGGCTTGTAAATCGGAGGGAACGAATGACAGGCAGCACGACCCGGCAGCAGATCGTCGACGCGGCAGACAGCCTCTTTTACGGCCGGGGCTATGCAGCGACGTCCTTCGCGGACATCGCGGCGGCGGTGAAAATTTCCCGCGGGAACTTCTACTACCATTTCAGGACCAAGGACGAGATCCTGGACGCGGTGATCGAAAAGCGCCTCGGGGACCGTAAGAAGCTGCTTGCCGTATGGGATGAAACGGCCCGGGACGCGGCGGTCCGGATCGAATGTTTCGTCAGGATCGTCATCGCCAATCAGGCAAAGATCATGGCCCACGGCTGTCCCGTCGGCACGCTCACCACCGAACTTGCCCGGCTCGACCACGGCTCGAAGGAAAAGGCCAATCAGATCATGGCGCTGTTCCGGGATTGGCTCACCAGGCAATTTGAAGAACTCGGCTGCGGCGGGCAGGCGGAAGAGCACGCCCTGCACGTCCTGAGCTGGAGCCAGGGCGTGGCGACCCTTGCCCAGGCCTTCAAGGACGAAGGCTTCATCCGGCGCGAAGTCGACCAGATCCTGGAGTGGCTGAACAGCGTCCGGCCGGCTCCGGCGACCCGAGCAAACGCATCATGACCCGAAGGAGAAAACCCATGTTTGTCGTCACTCTGACCTTCTCGCACAACACGGCGCGCGCCGCAGATCTGATGGAGGGCCACAAGGCCTGGATCCAGCGCGGTTTCGACCGGGGCATCTTCCTGATGGTCGGCAGTCTGCAACCCGATCGTGGCGGCGGCATTCTCGCCCACAATGTTGCCCGGGAAGACCTGGAGGCCTTTGTGTCCGAGGACCCGTTCGTCGCCGGGAACGTGGTGACCGCCGACGTCCTGGAGATCACGCCGGCACGGCTGGACGAACGGCTGGAGTTTTTGGCCGCCTAGCGGAATAGCGATTATCCCGGCGCTGCCAAGTGCGCCGAATGGTTCGTTTTTCATTGGAGAACGCCTGTGGCCAACGGTTACTCATCGCGGGTGATCCCCGACTTGATCGGGGATCCAATCATTTCCAGAGCGGTCGCCTTCAAGACCTCGTGTGCCGCACATCCTGCAATCCATACAAATCTTCCTGCAAACCAGACAAGCCAATGGATCCCCGATCAAGTCGGGGATGACCTCTGAGAGGGGCTTGGGACCTACTCGCTAAACCGAGTTGATGACAACGGGTGCAAACCCGACCCCGGCACGGTCGCCTGCCACTGGTCTCCCGGAATTGTGCTCCGGGAGACCAACTCCACAATAACACCAAGCTCAACAAACAATCCCGGCCAAGCGCAGCGCGAGCCGGGATCAGAGAGCCACACGTTTCTCGGATTCAAACCGGGGGCCTCGGCTCACCGATCCCGGATTTCCGCTTCGCTGCGTCCGGGATGATGATTGGGGGAGGGTTTTCACAAGAAAAAGGCACCCGGATAAAGGGCGCCTTTTCGTGTCATTCGATGCCGGAAGCTACTGCACCCGCGGGAACAGCGTCTCGATCTCGTTGAGTTCGCCTCCGCCCTTCAGCCTGTCCAGTTCCGGTTTCCACGGAGCGGCGGCGTCCGGTGCGTTCAGCATGGCGAGTGCCTTGCCGGCGGATTCCGGGATGACCTGCAGCAGGGCTTCCATGACGATGCGCAGGCAGTCGAGGGTGACATAGATGACCGTCTCGCAACGTTCCCGGGTCTCATCGTTCTTGATCAGATCCCAGGGCGCCTGTTCGGCGAAGTAGTTGTTCATCTCGTCCGCCACCGTGATGATGGACTGCATCCGCACCGGAATGTCGGCGAGGTTCATCCATTCGCCCATGTCCCTGGTCGCCTCGACCACGGCCTTGCGGATGGCCTCGTCCTGGGCCGAAAGCGGACCAGGCGCCGGCAGCTTGCCGTCGAAGCGCGCCTTGGAGAACTTGGCCGCCCGCGACAACAGGTTGCCGATCTTGTTGCCGAGTTCCGTATTGTAGCTCTGGGTGATGAACTCGACCGAGATCTGGCTGTCGCTGTCGGCGCGCATGTGCCGGGCAAGATACCAGCGCAGCGCGTCGACACCGAGCTTGTCGACCACCTCGACCGGATCGACCACGTTGCCGATCGACTTTGACATCTTCACCCCGCCGGCACCGACCCAGTGGCTGTGCACGGTGAGCTTCTTGGGCAGCGGCAGTTCGGCGGCCATCAGCATGATCGGCCAGTAGACGCCGTGCGGCTTCAGGATGTCCTTGCCGATCAGGTGCTCGCATTCAGCCCACCAACTCTCATAGCCCTCGCTCGGCCAGCCGATATTGGTGAGATAGTTGGCCAGGGCGTCGAACCAGACATAGGTGACGAAATCCGGGTCGAACGGCAGCTCGACGCCGAGGGTCACGCGGGTCTTCGGCCGGGAGATGCACAGATCGTCCAGCGGCTCGGACAGCATCTTCTTCAGTTCGTTCCGGAAGGCTTCCGGCTGGACGAAATCCGGGTTGTCGGCAATGTGCTGCAGCAGCCGCTCCCGGTAGGGTTCCATCTTGAGGAAGTAGTTGGTCTCGTCCGTCTGCTCCACCGTCATGGTGGGGTGCAGCGGGCACTGGCCTTCCTCGGTCAGGTCCGACTCCTTCTTGAACTCCTCGCAGCCCTTGCAGTAGGTGCCGGTATACTGCTTCTTGACGATCAGACCCTTGTCGTAGATCGACTGCTCCATCGCGGCGACAGCCTGCTTGTGACCTTCCCGGCTGGTGCGCACGAAATAGTCGTAAGCCACGCCCAGGCGGTCGAAGACGCTGCGGAATTCCTTGCCGCGCATGTCGAGGAATTCTTCGACGGACATGCCGAGCGCCGCCGCTGCTTCCTGGTTCTTCTGGCCATGCTCGTCGACGCCGGTCGACAGCAGCAGCTCGTATCCGAGCGCCAGCCGGTTGCGCTTCAGGATATCGGCCATGACGGACGTAAAAGCATGACCGATATGCGGAGAACCGTTGACGTAATAAATCGGGGTCGTGATGTAGCTTTTCATCCAAACGCTTTCGAAATGTCTGGGCGGACGTAAGTCAATATTGTCTAACGTCGACCGGCATGCCGGTCCGCCATAAGAGGTGCGAGCTATATTCCATACTCGCCAGCACAAGAAAAGCCCCGGTCTTGGAAAAGGACCGGGGACACAGTCGATATATAGGGTTTGTGTCAAGGTCCGGAAAGTTCACCCGATCAGCCAGATTCCCCCAGCACGAACAGCGCCAGGAAGGCTGTTTGCGTCACGACCATCCAGATGGCCTGACCGCCGACCTCCAGGATCTTCGGGATCGAGGTCTTCATGCCGACGGCGGCGATGGCCGCGAGCAGCGCCCACCGGGAGACCTGACCGGCCACGTCCTTGACCAGGTTCGGGATCAGGCCGAAGGAGTTGAGCGTGGCAAGCACCAGGAACGCCACCACGAAGGCGGGCATCAGCGGCGGACGGGCAGTGCCCGGGTCCATGCCCTTGCGCAGGATCAGCGCCGCCACGAGCACGATCGGGGCGAGCATGGTGACACGGATCAGTTTCACCAGTGTGGAAAGATCGCCCGTTTCCTCGGAAATGGAGAACCCCGCCCCGACCACCTGGGCAACGTCGTGGATCGTTCCCCCCAGGAACACGCCGGTGGCGTCCATGGAAAGGCCGAGAGCGCTGGTCAGGATCGGATAGAAGATCATGGCCAGCGTCGAAAGCACCGTCACGGTGATCACCGTGAAGGCGAGATCGCGTTCGGCATGTTCGCGCTTCGGCAGGATCGAGCCGATCGCCATCGCAGCCGACGCCCCGCAGATCGCAACCGCACCGCCGGACAGAAACGCGAACAACCTGTCGCGGCCGAAAAGCCCTCCGATCAGCAGCGAAAAGCCGATCGTTGCCAGCACGCCGAGGATGACGAGACCCAGGAACGGAATCCCCAGGGCCTGGACCATTTCCACACTGATGCGCACACCGAGCAAGGCAACGCCAATGCGCAGGAGCGTTCTTGCGGCAAAGGAGATCCCTTCCGACGTGCGCTGCTCCTCGGACAGGAAATTGAGCGGCATGCCGAGCAGGATCGCCATCAGCATGGCCGGCGCGCCGTAATGCTCGTTCAGGAACTGGGCGGCAATCGCCACGAGCCCGGCGATGACGATCCCGGGAAACAGCTGGTTGGCGCGATCTTTCAATGGTTCGACCATTTGGGTCCTTGGCTTTGTCTCGGGGGCTTCGATGTGAGGTTTCGATCTGACAGAGGATCTTATGGGGCGGTAGCCTAGACGCAGGAGAGGACGAGAACAGCAAAGAAGTTTGCAAAAAGAAGGGAGCCCGTTCCGGCACGGGCTCCCTCCCTTCATCGGCACAGTCTAGTTCAGATCGGCATCGCGGTCGGCATTGACGTCCGCTTCCGCTTCCGCAACGGCTTCTTCAAGAGCGACGAAGATTTCCGCGCCTCGGCCGACATTTTCCTGGAACCAGTCGTAGACCGGCGCGGCAGCTTCCCTGAAGGCGTCCTTCTGGTCCGGGGTCGGCACGTAGAGATCACCGCCGCCGGCGACGAATTCCTCGTAGGCCTGGATCGACTTGCGCTTGGGCGAAGCAAAGGTTGCCTGCTGCAGGGCGTGGAAGCCATCGATAACGACCCGGCGAAGATCTTCCGGCAGGGAGAGGAACTTCTCGTTGTTCATCCACCAGAGCGCCCCCATGTAGGCGTGGCCGTCAAGGGTGACATATTGCAGGCCGGCATCGGGGAACTTCATGCTCATGATGTCGGTGATGCCGTTCTTGGAGCCTTCGACGACACCGGTCTGGAAGGACGTGAACAGCTCCGGCCACGGGATCGGGGTCGGGGAGGCGCCGAGCGCCTTGACCAGTTCCTGCGGCAGGTCGGCCACGACGGTCCGGATCTTCAGGCCCTCCAGGTCGGACGGTTTTTCGATGCGGCGCTTGGTGTTGGCAAAGTTGCGCCAGCCGCCGGTATTGCCGATGGTCATCAGACGGATGGCGCCGCCGGAATCCTCGAGGGCCATCGCACGCATCTTGCGGGTGAAGTCGCCCGAAAGCACGTGTTCCGCAATCCGGTCGTCGGACATCATATAGGGCAGGTCGAGGACCTGCACATACGGGAAGATCCCCGCCGCACCGCCGGACGTGGAGATGTAGATGTCGAGCGCCCCGTCGGCGACGCCCTGCAGGCACTCCGCCCCGTTGGAGCAAAGCTGGGTGCCGATGAACAGCTCGACTTCGATCGCGCCGTTGGACGCCGCTTCCACGAAGTTCTTGAAGACGACGAGGCCGTCATAGTCCTCGTCGTTTTCGTTGGAATTGGCGGTGGCGCGCAATGTGTAGTCCGCCGCCACGGCACTCAGTGCCGACCCGGCGAGCATCGCCGCCACGGTGAATGTCTTAAGTGCAGATTTGAGCATCAGTTCCTCCCTTTAAGCTCAATATCAGTCGGCAAATCCGGTGTAGCGCGGGATGGCCATCGAAAGTGCCGGTATGTAGGTGATCAGGAAGATCACCGCGATCTCCACCGCCAGAAACGGCAGAATTGCCTTGGAAATCGTGTCCACCCGCTCTCGTGAAACCGATGCGGCGACAAACAACACCAGCCCCATCGGAGGCGTGGCGAGGCCGACAGTCAGGTTCACGCTCATGATGATGGCAAAGTGGATCGGGTCGACGCCCATCGACGTAAAAATAGGCCCCAGGATCGGCCCCAGGATGATGATCGCCGGGCCGGCATCGAGGAACATGCCGACCACGAAGAGCAGCAGGTTGATCAGGAACAGCAGGATCAGCGGGTTCTCGGTCAGGCTCAGCACGAAGCTTGCCATCATTTCCGGTGCATGGCTGAGGCTGACGACCGTCTTGAAGGCCATGGCAGCGCCGACGAGCAGGAGGACGACCGCCGAGGTGACGCCGGCCCTGTTGAGCACGCCCGCTATTTCCGACGGTCTTATCGTCCGCAGGACGAAGAGGCCGATGACCAGGGCATAGGCGACTGCGACCGCGGCCGCTTCCGTCGGCGTGAAGATGCCGCCCAGAATACCGCCCATGATGATGACCGGTGTCAGCAGCGGAAAGAACGCCTTCAGCGACGCCTGGCCGCGCTCGCCCCAGGTGTATTTCCGGCTGGCGGCGGGAAAGTCGTATCTGTCGGCCATGAACTTGACCATGATCATCAGGCCGAGCCCCACCATCACTCCCGGCACGATGCCTGCAAGGAACAGGGCCGCAACGCTTTCGCCCATGACATAGGCGTAGATGATCATGATCCCGGACGGGGGAATGATCGGGCCGATGACGGAGCTGGCCGCGGTGATCGCGGCGGCAAACCGGCGGGTGTATCCCTGCTTTTCCATCGCCGGGATCAGCATGGAACCGAGCGCGGAGGTATCCGCCACCGCGGAGCCGGAAAGGCCGGCGAACAGCATTGAGGACAGGATGTTCACATGGGCCAGGCCGCCGCGCAGATGACCCATCAGTGCCTGGCTGAATTCCACCAGCCGCAGCGTGATGCCGCCCTTGTTCATCAACTCGCCGGCGAGCATGAAGAACGGAATCGCCATCAGAGGAAAGCTGTCCATGCCGTTGTAGACGTTGCGGTAAAGCAGCGTGATGTCGCGCTCCTGACCGTTCAGCCACAAGATGATGCCCGGCGCGGCCAGCAGGCCGAAGAACACCGGCAGGCCGATCATCAGGAACAGGAGGAAGATGGGAAGAAACCAGATCAGCATCACTCGGCTCCCACCGGGTCGGCGTCCGGAATGACCGGCAGGCGTTCGGTGCCGCCGATTGCGGAAATGACGTTGCGCAGGATCAGCTCGACATTGACCAGCGCCAGCAGGACCACGCCAACAAGGAGCGAGGCCATCATCCAGCTGCGCGGGACGCGGAACCATTCACTGAAGGTGGCATTGCCAGGCACATAGAGCGAGGCGGTCGCAAACCGGCCGCCGAAGCCGGTGACCTCCGCATAGCCGATCCGGATCGCGACCAGCAGAACGAGCAGCGAAAGCGCCAGCAGAGCCAGCGAAAGCAGGTGGGCGAGAGCCCGCGGCAGGGCGTGGCTGATCATGTCGATCGCCACGAAACCACCCCGCCGGAAGGCCGTCGGCGCCATCAGGCCGGTCATCCACAGCATGCAGAACCGCGCGGCTTCATCGGGCCAGGGCAGCGCATTGTTGAAGACATAGCGGAACACGACCTGGATCAGGATCGCGACAACCATCAAGGCTACGGCGAAAGCGCCGATTGCACGGCCGATGCGCAATAAATAGGAATTGGCAAAGGCAAGCGGTGCGAGGACCGCCAACAATGCGCCCATCCGGGCTCCTCCCTGAATATTCCGTTGATACGGGGCGCCCGCCCCGCGGTTGCCGCCTATTTCGGGGCGATTTGCCCGAGCTTGCCGGCAAAGAAGGTGAGCGCGTCTCCGGTGCGCATTTCCGCCTGCAGGACCCGGCCCAGCACGATCAGATGGTCGCCGCCCTCATAGGCCGCGTACCGCCGGCATTCGAAGCGGGCGAGGCAGTTCTCGATCAGCGGAACGCCGTTCTCGTCGGTCCTGTAGGGCAGCCGGTCGAACGCATGGGCATTGCGGGCGAAACCGCTGCAGACCTCAGCCTGCTCATGGCTCAACACGTGGATGGCATAATGCTCGGCCGTCTCGAAATAGCGGAACCGGCGCGATCCCTTGTCCGGCATCCACAGAACCAGCGGCGGCTCCAGGGAGACGGAGGAAAAGCTGTTGGCGGTGATCCCGACCGGGCCGTCGTCGGTTCCGGTGGTGACGACGGTCACGCCGGTTGCGAAGCGGCCGAATGCGTCCCGCAGGAGGCGGGTATTGTCGGAATCAGGCTCGAAGGTAACGGTATGATTGGTATTGTGCATGGTCATCAGGGCACCTCTTTTCCGAGGGCCGCTTCATAGAGGCGGTACCAGGTTTCGCGGTCCAGATTGACCTTCAGCGCGTCGGCGATCCTGCCGATCCGTTCCAGGTTGTTGGTTCCAAGAACGGGAAGAACCTGCGCCGGGTGCGCCAGAAGGAAGGCGACTGCAACCGCCGAACGGTCGACGCCGTAGTCTCCTGCAAGTTCGTCAAGGACAGCACCGATCGCGCCGCCCTCGGAGATCAGCGCGCCACCGCCGAGCGGCGACCAGGCCATGATCCGGGTTCCGAGCCGCTGGTGAAACGCGACATCGCCGTTGGTGAACGGCGAGATCTCCTTCAGGGAAATCTCGATCTGGTTGGTGACCAGTTCGGTTTTCATGGCCGATTGCAGCAGTTGCCAGTCCCACGGACGGAAATTGGAAACGCCGACATTTTTCACCTTGCCGCTCTTCACCAGATCATCGAGCGCGGACGCGGTCTCATGGTGATCCATGAAGGGGTCCGGCCTATGGATCAGCAGAAGGTCGATCGTCTCGATGCCCATATCGGCAAGGGATGCCTCGACCGATTTCTCGATATGCGCACGGGAGGTGTCATAGTGTTTCACCATGCTGGACGCATAGCGGCCGACGGGGGCGACGATGCCGCATTTGGTGACGATTTCGATCCTGTCGCGCAGGGCCGGGTTGGCCTTCAGCGCGCCGCCCAGAACGGCTTCCGCGGTGTAGCCGCCATAGATATCCGCCTGATCGAACGCGGTAATTCCCTGATCGAGGCAGGTCTGGATCTTCCTCTCCACATGGGCGGGCGATGTGTCCTTGTCGTCGCCGAGGCGCCACATGCCGTAGATCAGCCGGGAAATCTCCAGGGTGTCGGTAAGTCTGACGCGTTCCATCAGCGACGCACTCCATTGCCGAGAGGGGTTGCCGGGGTCTCGGCCGGGACGCGGCCGTAGACATGAGGAAGCGAGCAGGTTTTCAGGTTCGGCAGGACGCGCGAACCGAAGTGCTTTGCTTCCTCAAGATGCGGGTAGCCGGAGAAGATGAAGGCTCTTATGCCCATCTTCTGGTAGTCCTCGATCTTGGACAGGACCTGATCCGTGGAGCCGACCAGCGCGGCGCCGCAGCCGGACCGGGCGCGGCCGACGCCGGTCCACAGGTTCGGTTCGATATATCCGAACTCGTCGGCAATATCGCGGTTTTTGGCCTGATGGCTGACACCCAGGGACCGGGCATCGAGAGCCCGCTCGCGGATTGCCGTGCCCTGGACGTCGTCCAGTTTGGAGACGATGTAGTCGGCATATTCCTGCGCTTCGCGTTCGGTGTCGCGCACGATCATGTGGACGCGCAGGCCGTAGTCCAGCGTGCGGTCGTATTTTTCGGCCACCGCATTGACGGCCTTCATCCGCCCGGCCAGTTCCTCGACCTTTTCGGGCCACATCAGGTAGACGTCGCAGTGCTGACCGCAGAGCTCCAGCGCGGGGGGCGAGTAGCCGCCGAAATAGAGCAGGGGGCCGCCGGTCTGATAGGGCTTGGCCGGGTCCGTGGTGAGCCCCTTGAAGGTGTAGATCTCGCCTTCGAAGTTGATCTCGTCCTGCGTCCAGGCCTGTTTCAGGATCTCCACCACCTCCCGCGAGCGCTGGTAGCGGTAGCCGCTGTCGGCCTGTTCGCCGGGAAAGTCCGACGAGATGATGTTGACCGTCAGGCGCCCCTTCAGCATGTGGTCGAGCGTCGCAATGGTGCGCGCCAGCATGATCGGCTGCATTTCACCGCAGCGCACGGCCGCCAGCAGGTTGATCCTGTCCGTGATCGGCGCACAGCCGGCCACGAAGGAGAGCGTGTCCTGGCCGACCTGGTAGGAAGACGGGCACAGGATGTTGCGGAATCCCTGTTCTTCCGCTGTCTTCACGATCGAGGAGCAGTGCTCCCACGAAGACCGCAGGTGGCCTTCCGGAACTCCCAGGAACTGGTAGTCGTCGGAGCACAATGCCGCGAACCAGGACACTTCCGCAGCGTCGAGATCCGGCGATGTTACCGGGACAACAGTCATGGATTTCTCCCTTTGATCGGCCTGCCGTCCTGCGGAACGCCGGGATGGCAGCAAAGTTGAGCGGTCTTTGAGAACGCGGTTTCGTTTGTTTTCGATTGGCTTCACTTCGCCTTCGAATTTCCTCTTGCATATCACCCGATTTGATGTAAATCAATAGTGTATCAATTTTGAATTCGGGTCCTCAGAAACGCATGCCGACCGCCTCGCAAAACTCCAACGCCCTGCCACTCTATGTGCAGATAAGCGAACTTTTGATCAGGGATATCGCCGCCGGACGGCTGATCGACGGCGAGCGTCTGCCGCCCGAGCGCGACATGGCGGAGGAGCTGGGAATATCGATCGGCACCCTGCGCAAGGCTCTGGCCGACCTTACGGAAAAAGGCTTACTCGAGCGGATCCAGGGTTCGGGAAACTACATACGCCAGGGCGGGGCCCATGAGAGCGTCTATGCGATGTTCCGCCTGGAGCTTCTGACGGGGGGCGGTCTGCCGCGGGCGGATGTCCTCAACGTGGAGCGCATGGCCAAGCCGGACGTTCTTCCGGCCTTCGGCACCAGCGCGGAGGGCACCCGGATTCGTCGGCTTCGATATCTAAATGATGTCATGATCGCGGTCGAGGAGATCTGGCTCGACGGCGACTCAGGCTTCGTCAGGCGGGACCAGCTCTCCGATTCGCTCTACCGCTATTACCAGAAGCAACTCGGCTTCTGGATCGTTCGCGCTGAAGACAGGGTGACGATCAAGGAGGTGCCCGCCTGGGCGCCAGAGGTGTTTTCCAAGGCGCCGGGAACGGTCACGGGTTACATCGAACGGTTCAGCTGGGCGGACCGGCCCAAACCGGTCGAATACTCGCGGACATGGTTCGATACCGACAGGGCGCATTACGTTCAGCGACTGAAATAGGCGGGTGAAAAGACCCTGCCTCTTGTGGAGGATTAGATGCCTGCAAAGGTAAGATACGGTGTGATAGGCTGCGGAATGATGGGCCAGGAGCATCTGCGCAATATCGCTCTTTTGCCCTATACGGAAGTGACCGCGATCTTCGAGCCGGACGCCGCAATGGCCAGTGCCGCCTCGCAGTTCGCGCCGGATGCCGTGTTCGTCGGGTCCGTCTCCGAGTTGCTGGATGTGGAGGAGATTGACTGCATCCTGATTGCCAGCCCCAACCACTGCCATGTTCCGCAGATGGAAGAGATCCGCCGGAGGCGTCCGCTGCCGCTGCTGGTCGAAAAGCCGCTTTTCACCGATCCGAAGGACCTGGCCGAGCTGGAGGCCTTCAGGGCCGGCTATCCGGCGCCGGTCTGGATCGCCATGGAATACCGCTACATGCCGCCGATCGCCGCCCTCATCCGGCAGGCCGACGAGGCGACTGGCGGCATCAGGATGCTCACCATCCGCGAGCACCGCTACCCGTTCCTGGACAAGGTGGGCGCCTGGAACCGTTTCAACCGCTATTCAGGCGGCACATTCGTCGAAAAATGCTGCCATTTCTTCGACCTGATGCGCCTGATCATGAAGTGCGAGCCGGTTCGAGATCATGGCCTCCGCCGGTCAGGATGCCAACCACAAGGATGAGATCTATGACGGCGAACAGCCGGACATTCTCGACAACGGCTACGTAATCGTCGACTTCGAAAACGGCTCCCGCGCCATGCTGGAACTGTGCATGTTCGCGGAAGGGTCACGCTACCAGGAAGAGGTCTCCGCGGTCGGGCCGAAAGGCAAAATCGAAGCCTTCGTGCCCGGTCCAGAGCGGTTCTGGCCAGCGGAACTCGGCGAGTTGCCGATGCCGCACCTGGTCGTGTCGCCGCGCACTCCGAAGGGACCGCGCCGGATGGACGTTCCGGTCGACCCGACAATCCTCCACGCAGGCGATCACAACGGGTCCACCTTTTATCAGCACGAGAGGTTCGTCGCCGTCGTTCGCGGCGAGCTCGAGCGGCCGGAAGTGACGCTCGACGACGGCCGCCGCGCGGTCGAGATGGGCCTTGCCGCCCAGCTGTCGGCCCGCACGGGTCAGGCCGTCCTGATGACGGGGCGGACGATCTCCTCGCTCGCCTGCTGACCGAGACCAGGCCCTTCCGGCGTGGCGTAAGTCACGCCGCGTACTTCGAGCGAAACCTACCAGCCCTCTTGCGGCAAATGGCTGCCGATCTCATCGGTGCTGAACCCGTCGCGGCCGCGGCGCATGTTGAGCGCCTTGATCGGCACCTTGTATTCCCGTCCGGTGTCCGTCTTGCGGCACTGCTGTTTCCGGTAGGCGATATTCTCGGGCACGCCGGTATGGTTCTGCACGAGAACGCAGAAAATGTCATAGCGCCCGTTGAGCGCCACCTCCCGGCGCGCGCCCTGGGCGACTACGATCTGCCGATGCCGGGTGAATGCATTGTCGAACAGCAGAAAGTTGCAGTACTTGGCGCCGCCATTCGTCCCTCGGGTGCTCTCGCAATAGAAGATTTCCGCCCGGGCCTCAGAGGGATGGAAGGCGGCAAGAGCGGCGATGCTCAGGCAAGCCAGTCCGGCGGTCAAGGCATAGCGCGACGTTCGCAACGTTAATCTCCCGGGTTCAAAAGGTCGTCCATCGAACAAGCACCGGATGCCGCATCGAGGATGACGTGACTGGTGGGGCGAGTATAGGCAAGTCGATTTGCGCGGCCAGTGCGCATGATCACAATCTGCCATTACGGCTGTTTCGATTGCAGCCATTCGTGGCAACCAGTGGTACAGTTGTCCACCCAATTCTTGCTCCGCCTCCCGGAGGATCCCATGCGTAAGACAATATCCGTTCTTTTATCCTCAGCACTGATTGTCCAAACCGTATTCATAAACGGCGTTCTCGCGGCACCGGCCGTCACCACCGCCAACGTGAACTTCCGCCAGGGGCCGGGGACCGGCTACGGAACACTTGGCACCGTCCCGGACGGTACCCAAGTAGAGCTGCAAAACTGCGACGACAGCGGTGCCTGGTGTTCCATCAGTTTCAACGGCCAGAACGGGTTCGTCAGCGGCAAGTATCTTCAGTTGACGGAAGCTGAAGAAGGTACCGGCTGGCCGCGCTCCTATCGTACCGACGGCGGGGCGACGCTCATCCTCTATCAGCCGCAATACACCGAGTGGAAGGACTTCAAGACGCTCAGCGCGCTCGTGGCCGCCGAATATGTGAAGGACAAGGATGCGACACCCGTTTTCGGCGTGATCGGCATCAGCGGATCGACCGTGGCCGACACTGAAAACGGTGAGGTCGACGTCAGCGGGATCCAGGTGACGCAACTGGACTTTTCCGCACTCGATCGCGCGTCGCTGACAGATCTCTCCCTGCAGGTCGGCAAGATCATGCCGACGGGCTCGATCACCGTAAAGGAAGACCGCGTCACCGCCGGCTTGGCCGAATATCAGCGGATGGAAGACGTTGAGGGCCTGAATGCCAAAGCGCCGCCGATCTTCGTCTCAAACGAACCGGCCATCCTGGTGCAGATCGACGGCGAACCGATCCTGGCTCCGGTCAAGGGCGTTGAGGGCCTGAGTTTCGTGGTCAACACCAACTGGGACATCCTGAAGATCGACGAGACGTCCGAGTTCTACCTGCGCGACGAGACGTCCTGGATGAAAACGAAGGACATTTCCTCCGGGTGGAGCCCTGTCACGGACCTGCCGGATCTGATCGAATCCCTGCCCGACGATGACAACTGGAGCGAGACAAGACAAGCAATCCCGGCGGAGCCCTTCCCGGACGATCAGCCCCCAAGGGTGATCTATTCCGACAAGCCCGCCGAAATGATCGTCTTTGAGGGCGAGCCGAAGCTGGAGCCGGTCGAAGGCACTGATCTTGAATGGGCGTCGAACACGGACAGCGACGTGTTTTTCCTGAAATCCGCATCCACCTGGTACATCCTCTTGTCGGGACGCTGGTTCCGGTCGGCGTCCCTGGACGGTCCCTGGACATTCACGACGCCCGACATGCCGGCAGACTTCCGGAACTTGCCGGAAGACGCGCCTTATTATTCGGTGCGCGCCTCCGTTCCGGGCTCGTCGGAGGCAGAGCAGGCGCGGCTGAAGGCCAGCATTCCGACCACGGCGCGCGTGAAACTGGGCTCGCTCAGCGCCGATGTCTCCTACGCCGGCGATCCGGAATTCGAGCCGATCGAGGGCACAACGCTCGCCTACGCGGTGAACACGTCCGATCAGGTCATCCAGGTCGGGGCAAGGTATTACGTGCTTCAGGATGGTGTCTGGTTTGTCGGCGACAACCCTGAAGGCCCGTTCCAGGTGGCAACCTCGGTGCCGGAGGAGATCTACACTATTCCGCCGTCCTCACCGGTCTACAACACGACATATGTGCGCATTTACGAGACCGAGCCGGATGCCGTCTGGTTCGGTTACACGATGGGCTACCTGACCGGCTTCCTGGCCTGGGGAACCTTCGTCTATGGAACTGGATGGTATTACAGGCCCTGGTACCGGCCGGGACTGCGCCCGATCTACTTTCCGCGGCCGGTCTCCTACGGCATCGGCGCCTTCTACAATCCGGTCCGCGGCACCTTCGGCCGCTATGGGTATGCCTATGGGCCGCTTCGCGGCATCGCCGGGGGCGGGGTCTACAATCCGCGTACAGGCGGCTATATCCGCGGCGGAGCGATCAGCGGACCGCGCGGGACCGCCGGGTTCATCAGCGCCTATAATCCGCGCACCGGCAATCGCGTCATCGTGGGCGGTGCTCGCGGTATCTACGGCTCCTGGGGCGGCAAGGTCGTGACCGGACCCGAGTGGTCGCGCACGAGCGCTATCCAGACAGACGCGGCACAGCGTTGGAAACAGGACGGCAATGCCGGCCGCCTGGCCAATCTGGATCGCCGGAGCGACGTATTTGCCGGGCAGGACGGCTCGGTCTATCGCAGGGACGGGGAGAACTGGCAGAAATTCGAGGGTGGACGCTGGGGAGACGTTGCCGCGCCATCACGGGAAAATCTGCAGGACCGATCCGGTGACATCGGTGCGGGCGCTGCCATAGGAGCAGGTGCTGGCGCTGCGATTGCGAACAGGCCCGCCGGCGACCGTGCGACTAATCTGCCGGCCGGCCAGAGGCCGAACGTGCAGCGTCCGGCCCAGCAGCCGAGTGTCCAAAGGCCGGCTCAACGGCCTCAGCAGCAGCCCGCGGCGCGTCCGGCACAAAGAAAGCAGGCCCCTGCACATCTGAGCAGCGACCGGCAGGCCAGGTCCACCGGCAACAGCCAGGTCAACCGGCAGCGCAGCGTCCAGCAGTCACGGCCGCAGGCTTCTCCGCAACGCCGGTCAGGTGGTGGTGGGGCGCGCGGTGGCGGCGGCCGTCGGCGTTGAGCGCAGGGGACGGTACCCTAAGGATGTCGTCTAAATCGGCAGGTCGCGGGCATCCGCGATCGCCTCCATGGTCATGTAGGAGGTGACCGTGTCCAGGTCGACCTTTTCGATCAGGCGCTGATAGATCCCGTCGAAGGCATTCATGTCCTCCGCCACGACCTTCAGCATGTAATCGTAGTCCCCGGCAATCCGGTAGAAATCGATTATGTTCGGGATCGCCACCACTTCGTTGCGGAATGCCTGCAGCCAGTCCTTGGAGTGGTGCCGGGTGCGGACCATCACGAACACGGTCAGGTTCAGCCCGAGCCGTTGCGGATTGAGCCGCACCGTATGACCTTCGATCAACCCGCTTTCGTGGAGCGCCTTCAACCGGCGCCAGCAGGCGTTCTGGGAAAGTCCCACCGCGTCGGCAAGCTCGCGTTGCGAAAGGCGGGCGTCCCGTTGAAGGGCGCGCAGCAATGCGCGGTCAATATGATCGAATTTTTTCTCCATACTCGTTCATTTGACACAATATCAGACGCCAGGCAATCAAAATAGGTAAAGAAATTATACATCGAAGGGTCGTATGATCTGGATACTGAGATTCGGAGAATAAAATGATCCCGCAAAGCGGCACCGCACTCGATCATTTCAAGCAAAACCTGGAAGGTCCCGACCTGATCGCCCGCTTGCGCGCGGGGCTGATCGGCGAGGGGATCTCCATCTCCGGCCCGTTTGGCGAGCGCGAACTGATCTATGCCGACTATGTCGCCTCCGGCCGTGCCTTGCGCCAGATCGAGGAATTTGTGCTGGAAGAAGTCCTGCCGGTCTATGCCAACAGCCACACCGAAGCTTCATTCTGCGGCAGCGCCATGACCCGCATGCGCGAAGCCGCCCGCGCGGAGATCGCGCGGATCTGCGGAGCTGACGACACCTGTGCAACGGTCTTTTGCGGGGCCGGGGCGACGGCCGGCATAAACCGCCTGGTGCACCTGCTCGGCGTTTCGGGAGCTGCCGGGCGCGGTGAAAATCCGCTTGTTATCCTCGGACCCTACGAACACCATTCGGACATTCTGCCCTGGCGGGAAAGCGGCGCCGAAGTCGTCGAAATCGGTGAAGCCGCCGACGGCGGCCCTGATCTTGCCGAACTCGAGGAGGTCCTGCGCAAGGCCGGCAAGGAGCGCCTGGTCGTCGGCGCCTTTTCCATGATGTCCAACGTCACCGGCATCGTTACGGACGACGAGGCTGTGACCCGCCTTTTGAAGCGTTATGGCGCCCTGAGCGTCTGGGACTGCGCCGGCTCGGGCCCCTATCTGCCGATCGACATGAAATCAGGCACGGATGTTCAGAAGGACGCCATTGTCGTTTCGCCGCACAAGTTTATCGGCGGCCCGGCAGCATCCGGCGTGATGATCGTCCGCAAGGGCGCCGTGAAAATCGACACGCCCGTTTTCCCGGGCGGCGGCACGGTCCGCTTCGTCTCGCCCTGGAACCATGACTACACGGCCGATGTCGCGGCCCGCGAGGAGGCCGGCACGCCCAACGTCGTCGGCGATATCCGGACCGCCCTGGTCTTCCTCGTGAAGGAAGCCATCGGCCAGGAGTGGATGAACGGGCAGAACGCCCTCCGGCGGGCGGAGGCGCTGGCCGTCTGGCAGTCCAATCCGGCGATCGAAATCCTCGGCAATCCCCGCGCTTCGCATGCCCTGCCGGTGTTTTCCTTCCGGGTGCGGGACCTGGAGCGGGGCGGCTATATCCACCAGCAGCTGGTCACCAGGATGCTGTCCGACCTCCACGGCATTCAGGCCCGTGGGGGCTGCGCCTGCGCCGGTCCCTATGCCCACCGGCTGCTCGGCATAGGCAAGGAGCAATCGGACGCCTTGAGGGCCGGCATACTTTCCGGTGAGGAACTCAGGAAACCCGGCTGGACGAGACTCAGTTTTTCCATTCTCATGACGGCGGAAAAGGCAGACAGGATCATCGCGGCCGTCGACGATCTTGCGTGCAATCCATACCCCGTTGCCGACAGTTACGCGTGCGATGAAACCACCGCACGGTTCAAGGCAATGCAACATGCTGCGTGAAGGAAACCGGTAAAAGATGTGCCGCTGGGCTGCTTGGAGCGGGGCTCCCAAATATCTTGAGGAAGTGATCTGCGACCCGGAGCATTCGCTCATCGACCAAAGCCGCAATGCCTTGTCGTGCAAGACGGCCGTGAACGCGGACGGTTTCGGCGTCGCCTGGTATGGCGACCGGCAGACGCCGTGCCTCTACAAGGACGTGCGCCCCGCCTGGTCGGACCCGAACCTGCTTCAGATCGCCCGGCACATCCGCTCCGGCCATTTCCTTGCCCATGTGCGCGCCTCCACCGGAACGGCCACGACACGCGACAATTGCCACCCGTTCACATTCGACCGCTGGACCTTCATGCATAACGGCCAGGTCGGCGGCTACGACAAGGTGCGCCGGCGTCTCGACAACATGATCCCGGACGATCTCTACCGCGGCCGCATGGGCGGGACCGACAGCGAGAGTGTGTTCCTCGTCGCGCTGGCCTACGGGCTCAATCTGCATCCTCGGGCGGCCATGGCGCGGGCGGTCAGCGAGGCCGAAGCCCTTTCCCGGTATGCCGGCTCCACGCCGCATATGCGCTTTGCAGCCGCCTGGTCGGATGGCGAGACCCTCTATGCCGCCCGCTACGCGTCCGACAATCTTGCCCCGACGCTCTACTACCGTGAATTCGGCGACGGCGTGATGGTGGTTTCCGAGCCGCTCGACAAGGCCCGCGACTGCTGGATGGAGGTTCCCCAGGGGCACATGATCGAAGTCAGCCAGGGCAGGGTGAAGCAATGCGCCTTCCTGAGCGACGAAGTGCTCGTGGGCGCCTGATTTCCCTAATCGGACACCGTTCCCATAGGACTGACAGCGTGTCGCCGGACTTGAGGATGTCGCCCGGAAACAAATGCTCAGGTTCCCTCAAGGACAGTCTCCTTACTGCCCCTCTTCGATCCACTTCCACGCGGCTTCGATCTGCCTTTTATCGAAATGCTTTTCCGCGATGCCGACCATCTTCGCAAAGGTGGCGTCCACGGCCACCAGCGTGGCCAGCAGGTTGCTGTCGGTGACGATGGCAAGCTTCTTCAGGTGCTGCATGTTGGCGAGCACCCATTTGATGTCGGCCATTGCCGCTTCATATGAGAGCCCCACATCATCGCCGACCACGATAAGAACGCTGATCTTGCCATGCTCCTCGATCAGCTCCTCCGCGACGGCTATCAGCGCCTGCTCCTGGGCCATATCCATTTTGCCGCTGAGCTCGACGCCCAGGACGGCGCCCTGGCTGCGGGGCAGGATCGTGTACATGGGGCTCCTCCAGTTTCGCCGACACGTTGCAGGACGCCCGGTCCTGGCCGGGCGTCCAGGAGGGTAACGCCCAGTGCGGCCCGGTCAAGGTGTTCGTCCGCCGAGCGGATCAGGCCGGCTTGCTTTCAAGTGACCTGATCAGGGCCAGCGTGCCTTCGTCCGCCTGCTGGCGGATCTGGCGTGTCAGAGGATGATAGTCCGTATGTTCGCGTCCATAGGTCAGGTTGAACTCGTAAAAACCCACGCTGGGCGGCGGCATCAGCTGGTGCTGGAGAATGGTTTCCGTCTTGTCGAGCGCCTTGGCGAACCGCGCTTCCACCGTTTGTGCCTGTGCATATTCGTCCCAAAGGGCGGTGAGGCTTTCCGCCAGATCCCGGGGAAGGGGCGCGCAGAGGGTCTGGAAGTCGCGCCTTTCCCGCTCCTGCCGGTCGTCTCCCGGCTTCTGGTCCGGGGCCGGAATATCGCCGGAAATAGCTTCGCCGAGATCGTGGACCAGGCACAGCTTCAAAAGCTTCGGGAAGTCGACGCCGCGCAGGTCCCTTTCAAGCAGCAGGACGAGCAGGGCCAGCCGCCAGCTGTGCTCGGCGGTGCTTTCCGGCCGGCCCTTGCGGGTCGAGCCGGAACGGATCGTATCCTTGAGCTGCTCGGCCGCCTGGAGAAACTCCAGGATGCCTGTGAGTCTCTTGTCGTTCATTTTGTTCGTGAATGGGGGAGGAGTTACCGTCTTTGTCATGCCCGCAAGACTAGCCGGCGGCAGCGGCGTGATCGAGGCGGTGAATATTTTATGCAAGGAGCTCCCGCGTTCAGTTGGCGGTTGCCGGGCCGTGCGGCTCCTCGCGCACCAGCCGGGCGAAGCTGCCGTCGGAAAGCGGCAGGCGCGAGATCCTGATCCAGCTATCGGGGATGGTCATCTCTGCAAAGTCGGCGCGTTCCGTCCTGAAGCAGACGTCCGGTCCGAACGGCTCGAACCAGCCATGCTCGGTCAGCTGATATTCATTGGACCGGATGCTCTGCGTCGCGAAGCGCCACAGCGGCCGGTTCAGAAAGTCGGCAACCGGCACATGCCACTCCCGCGCGCGGGCAGGAGAGAGCGCCAGCAGTCTGTGGGTGAGATCGCAGACCAGGTGGACCGGACCTGCGGCATTGGAGACCAGCTCCAGAAGAGCCCGGTCCGCAGCGGTTTCGGGCCGGGCGCGCAACAGCTGCGTGATCCTCAGGCGGTCGGCCCCTTCCGGTTCCGCCGCGCCGCTCTCCCAGCGGGAAACCTTGCTTTGCGAGACGCCGAGGTCCCGTGCCAGGGCCTGCTGCTTGACGCGGTTCAGCACCCGCCATCGTCGCAAGGACGGGCCGAGGTTGTTTTGCAGCACTGCGGTCTCAACTGACATGGGCCGATTTTAGCGCAGTCGGGCGCCGGTTTGAAACCGTCATGCGCTGAAAGAGATCACTTTCGCCCGCCGGGAGACCGCCTCAGCGGTATTTCTCGATAAAGCCGTCGATCGACAATTGGCGAAAATCCGGCAGCCGGTCCTTCAGCTGCTCGTGGCTCCAGTCCCACCATGCAATCTCCATGAGAGCCTCCGCCTGGGCTTCGGTGAAGCGGCGCTTGATCGGCCTGGCCGCGACACCGCCGACCACCGTATAGGGTGCCACGTCCCTGGAGACCACTGCGCCTGCCGCGACGATCGCGCCGGTGCCGATGGTGACGCCGGCAAGAACGGTGACGTTGTGCCCGATCCACACGTCATGCCCGATGGTCACCCAGTCGTCCTTCCGCCATTGGAAGAACTCGGCATCGTCCTCGCCCAGCCCGTAGGCAGCCGCGCGGTAGGTGAAGTGATGCTGGGAGGCGCGCCAGGTCGCGTGATTGCCGGGATTGAGGCGCACGCGCCGGGCAATGGAGCAGAATTTGCCGATGGTCGACCAGATCACGTCCCCGTCCTGGACGATATAGGAATAGTCCCCCATCCGGCTTTCGCGCATGTCCGTCCGCGCGCCGACCTCCGTCCAGATGCCAAGCTCGCAATCAAGGACATGCGCCTCCGGGTGAATATTGGCGGCTTCGCTCAGGGAAGGCTTCTGGCTCGGGGCAGACATGGGAACTCCATCACTATCGGCAGGGAAGGTTTAGAGCCTTTTACCGGTCGGGGCGACAAGGGGAGTGACAGTTCTGTGACGGGAGGATGACTGATTCACCATCTGGAGAAGCGGAGCGATATTGAAGACCTGGATCTGAAAGATGCCCGTTCGGCAATCCTTGCGATCCTCTGGGCAGAAAAACGCATTCGGGGCTTGCGCTCAGGCCGTCATCAAAGCTCCGGCCGCATGGCGGAACTTCCCCGTTTTCCTGAATTTTTCCGGGCCGGCGGCGCAGGCGTCACCCAAGCGTCACAAATCTTTGGCCGTGCCGTCAAGGAAGTGTCATCCGGCTGTAACGGTCCGATGGCTCATGTCGCCGGGAACGACGAACAAACACGGACGGGGCCGGCACGTGATTCAGTTTCAGGAAGTGACCAAGACCTTCGGGTCTCGGACCGCGGTCAACAGGGTGAGTTTTAATATCGGCAAGCCGCAGATGGTGGGTGTTATCGGCCGCTCGGGCGCCGGCAAATCGACCCTGCTGCGCATGATCAACCGCCTGACTCCGGCAAGCTCCGGAAAGATCCTGTTCGAGGACCGGGACATCCTGCGGCTGACGGGCGGCATGATGCGCCGCTGGCAGCGCGACTGCGCCATGGTCTTCCAGCAGTTCAACCTGGTGCCGCGCCTCGACGTGGTGACCAACGTCATGCTCGGGCGGTTGAACGGCCACGGCACGTTCAAGAGCCTCTTCAACGTCTTCAGCGCCGACGATGTAAACGCCGCGCTCGCCGCGCTCGACCGCCTGGGCATTTCCCAGGAGGCAACCAAACGCGCGGAGGAGCTGTCCGGCGGCCAGCAGCAGCGCGTTGCCATCGCCCGCGCCCTGATGCAGGACCCTCACATGATCCTCGCCGACGAGCCGATCGCCTCGCTCGATCCGATGAACGCCAAGATCGTTATGGATGCCCTGCGCCAGATCCACGAGCGCGACAACAAGATCGTCATCTGCAACCTGCACACGCTCGATACGGCACGCAGTTATTGCGACCGGGTCATCGGCATGCGCGACGGGTTCATCGTGTTCGACGGCTCGCCTGAAGAGCTGACGACCGCCGCCGCGCGGGCGATCTACGGCGCGGATGAAAGCTTCAACGAGGCGGCGACGTCCACTGCCATCGATGCCGGAAGGTCCGGCGCCCAGGAATCCGCCGGTGCGATGACGCCGGCGGCGGCGGCGGTTTGAGCCGGCTGCGCACTTGAACCACGTCATCACAATCGAGAACTCTCGGGGAGTGTCCCATATGAAAATCGTTTCCAGAATTGCCGCTCTTGCTGCGGTCAGCACGATCGCCCTGAACGCTTCCGTTGCAGGTGCGGCGGAAATCAGCGAATTCCGCATCGGTATCCTCGGCGGCGAAAACGCTTCCGACCGGCTGCGCGCTTACGAATGCCTGGAACAGAAAGCCGCCGACCTGCTTGGCGTTCCGGTCAAATTGTTCGCTCCGGCCGACTATAACGGCGTTATCGAAGGTCTACTCGGCGGCAACCTCGACATGGCCTGGCTGGGCGCTTCCGCCTATGCAAAAGTCTACCTGACCGACCCGGAGGCCGTTGATCCGGTTCTCGTCAAGGTGAACGTCGATGGCAGCTACGGCTACTATTCCATCGGTTTTGCCCGCGTCGACAGCGAGATCAACTCCCTTGACGACATGAAGGGCAGGGTCTTCGGCTTCGGCGACCCGAACTCCACGTCCGGATACCTGATCCCGTCCATCGAGATCCCCAAGGACGGCTACTCGATGAAGCCGGGCGAGTATTTCGGTGACGTGAAGTTTACCGGCGGTCACGAGCAGACCATCGTTGCCGTGTTCAACGGCGACATCGACGCCGGCGTGACCTGGGCTGACGGTCTCGGCGAATGGGAAGACGGTTACAACTCCGGCGCCCTGCGCAAGGCTTCCGACGCCGGCCTGGTAGACATGACCGATATCCACGAAATCTGGCGTTCGCCGGTGATCCCGGAAGGTCCGATCGTTCTGTCCAGGAAACTGCCGGAAGACGTCAAGATAAAGATGACCGCCCTGATGGCGTCCTTGAATTCCATGGACCCGGAATGCGCCTATGGCGTGGCGGCCGGCGACACGAAGGGCTTCATGCCGATCACTCACGATGCGTATGTTTCGATCGTCGAAGCCCGCAAGGCGAAAAGCCAGTAATCGCGTCCGGCCAAGAAGCGCGGGCCGAGCCTCGGTCCGCGTTTTTTCCTGAACAACACATCTACTTCCATCCCGGCCCGCCGGTACGGCGCGTGGAGAACCAGCGGTTCCGTCCTATGCAAGCGACACTCGGATGGAACGCAGCATTTAGAGGTCCCGGCACATGCCCGTAGCTGCTCTCGAGCAGGAAATCCTGACACTGCGCAAACGCCGGCAGCTTTATTCCCTGATCGGTCTGCTGCTCGTCGTCGCGGTCCTGGTCTCCGGATATTCGAAATCCAACGAGATGAATTCCGGCGGCTTTCTGCAGGGCCTGTCCAAGTTCTTCGACTATCCCGGAGAAATCGTCGCGGAAGCCTGGGCGGCCGGGCCGGCGTTTTTCGCCCTCGTCCTGACTTACGTTCCGGCGATGCTGGAAACGCTCAACATCGCGATGGTCGCAACGCTTCTTGGCGGCGCGGTCGCCGTCGTCCTGGCGATGGCCTCGACGCGGAACGTGGACAGCTGGGGGCCGCTCATCCCGGTGGTCCGGCGCATGATGGACATCATGCGCGCCTTTCCCGAACTCATCGTCGCGCTCTTCCTGATCTTCGTGCTCGGATCGAGCCCCGTGCCGGCCATGATCGCGGTCGCCTTTCACACGGCGGGTGCGCTGGGAAAGCTCTTTTCGGAAGTGAACGAAAACATCGACCGCAGGCCGATCGAAGGACTTTCGGCCTGCGGCGCAAGCTGGCTGCAGCGCATCCGTTTTGCGGTCCTGCCGCAGGTTGCGCCGAACTATCTGAGCTATTTCCTGCTTCGTCTTGAAATCAACGTGCGCGCCTCGGCAATTCTCGGCTTTGTCGGAGCCGGCGGCATCGGCCAGGAGTTGCGCCGCACGATCGGCTGGGGTCAGGGCGCGGGCGACGACACCGCCGCGATCTTCGTTCTCCTGTTTCTCACCATCATGGTCATCGATCAGCTGTCGTCCTATCTGCGCGGCAGGCTGGTCGGCTCCGGCCGGGCACATTGAGGAAAGCTCAAAGATGACCACGCACACCCTTGAACCGGTCGTGACCCCTCGGCTCGTCTGGCAGAATGTGCGCCGCAGGGCCTGGATGACGGCACTGCTCCCGCTCGCGGTCGTCGCCTACCTGGCCTATACCTGGTTTGCCTTCGACGTCTCGGTCCTGCTGGCGAAAGCCCAGCCCGAACGGGCGGCGATCCTTGCAACGGACAGTGTCGCCCACAAGGTTCACGTCACCAAGACCTTCCGCCGCGGCGAACTGGAAGTGGCCATCGAGGGCGAGCGGACGGCCACTTACGATGCTGATGACGTTCCTGACTGGGTGCAGCTGAACGGCGAAAACGCCTTTGTCGATCTCGGCGACGGATACACGATCGAAATTGACGGCAAGACGGCCTATTTCGACATCCCGGGCTACGGGCTGATCAAGGCAACGGCCACCAACGATGGCGTCGACACGATTCTGCCCGGTGGCAATGTTCCCGAATGGGTCAGGGTCGATCCGCGCAAACTCGATGTGCGCCCGCAACTCGACAAGCGCCTGCAGATCACCAAGACCAAGATCGAAATCCATAACTATTTCGCCGGGTGGGAGAATTTCTGGTTTCCGTTCAGGTCTCCGCTCCACGGCATGTCCGCGGGTCAGTTCTATGCGCTGGCGCTGAGTGCCGACCGGCTCGACCCGGACTACGCGAACCTGTGGTTCATCGTGCACGAATTCCTGGACAATCCGGACTGGCAGCATGGCGCGGTCTTCAATGCCCTGTTCGAGACGGTCATGATGGCGGTGCTCGGAACCCTGACGGCAGCTTTCTTCGGCCTGCCGCTGGCCTTTCTGGCGGCCCGGAACTTCACGCCGTCGAAACTGCTGCGCTTCGGTACACGCCGCTTGTTCGACTTCCTGCGCGGCATCGACATGCTGATCTGGTCGCTGATCTTCATCCGCGCCTTCGGCCTCGGCCCGCTCACCGGCGCGCTGGCAATTGCCTTCACCGATACGGGGACTCTTGGAAAGCTGTTTTCCGAGGCCTTGGAAAATATCGACAACAGACAGGTGGAGGGCGTGAGGGCGACCGGCGCCAGCCAGATCCAGCGATACCGCTTCGGCGTCATCCCGCAGATCCTGCCGGTCTTCGTTTCCCAGGTCCTCTACTATCTGGAATCCAACACCCGCTCCGCGACCGTGATCGGCGCGCTGGGGGCAGGGGGCATCGGTCTGATGCTCGTGGAAACGATGAAGACGTCGCGTGACTGGGAAAACACGAGCTACATCATCATTCTGACCATCCTCGTGGTGATGCTGATGGACCAGATCTCCGGCTGGCTGCGCAGAAAGCTGATCGAAGGCAGGTAGGCCGACTTGGCCGCCCCAGGCCGGCCCGGCTTGTTCATTGCTTTCTACTTGAAAACGACCCCGTTCCAGTTTCTGCCGCATTTAGGTCGTGCTCGCGTGGCAGCGTTTCCCAAGTGATTCACCGGGGGGCTGGCGATGTATGGTCGAAGCGTAGCAAAGACACTCACACGTGCTGTTATCGCAGCCGGGCTTGGGCTGATCCCGGGAGCCGCGCATGCCATCGAAGGGTGCGTTGAGTCCCTGAAACAGCAGGCGATCTCGGCCGGGGTCCGTGCGGACGTTGCCGAGCGCATGCTTTCCGGGGCGACGTATGACGAGAAGGTGATCCGCTTTTCGACCTCCCAGCCCGAGCACAAGACCGAAATCTGGGACTACATGGCCTTCCTCGTGGATGCGGAGCGGATCAAGGACGGCAAAGCCAATCTGCAGAAGCACTCCCGCACTCTTTCCGCAATTGAGAGCCGCTACGGCGTCGACCGTCACGTCGTGCTGGCCGTCTGGGGAATCGAGAGCGATTACGGTCAGTTCCAGGGCGACTTCTATACGCCCCATGCCCTGGCCAATCTCGTGTGCGCCGGCAGCCGGCGCAAGGACTATTTCCGCGGCGAACTCATCAAGACCATGCAGATCGCCTCGCGCGGCGATGTCCCGCTCGACGATTTTCGCGGCTCCTGGGCCGGGGCCTTCGGCCAGACGCAGTTCATGCCGAGCACCTACAACAGCCTGGCGGTGGATTTTGACGGCGATGGCCGCAAGGACCTGGTCAATTCGGTTCCCGACGCGCTAGCCTCGACCGCCAACTTCCTGAAGAACGCTGGCTGGCGGAACGACCGGCCCTGGGGATACGAAGTCAGGCTGCCGGACGGCTATTCCGGTCCGTCCGGTCTCAAGTCCCGGTCTTCGCTTGCGACCTGGAGCAAGCGGGGCCTGACGAAGATCGACGGCGGCAGGCTGTCCGGCAATCTCGAGGCCGCGCTCATCCAGCCGGCCGGAGCCGGCGGCCCGGCCTTCCTGGTCACCCGGAACTTCAACGCTCTGCGCTCCTACAACGCGTCGACCTCCTACGGTCTGGCCATTGCCCTTCTGTCGGAACTTGTGTCCGGCGGCGAGCCCTTCAAGACACCCTGGCCGACGGACAATCCTGGCCTGTCGCGGGCACAGAGGCTCGAGCTGCAAAAGCTTCTCAACAGGAACGGCTTCAATGTCGGCGAACCGGACGGCAAGGTCGGCCCCGCAACCCGGGAAGGGATCCGCAAGGCGGAAGCCAAATTCGGCATGCCGGTCACGGGGCGGCCGTCGTGGAACGTCTATTATGCGCTCGGAGGGCGCTAGGGCAGGGCCCGCGAGCTTGCGGACGCGCTCGCGTCAAGGCGCCCCGCTCGCAGCGGTTTTGCGCCGTTCGCAGGCTATTCGGTCATTCGGTCGACGATCGACTTGACGATGGGCGTGACCAATAGCGCGGTCGGCAATCCGATCGGCAAGCTTCCCGCGTAGGCGATCATCCACTTCACAAGGAAATCGCCGCGCAGGCCGAGATTGATGACTGTCACCACGAAGGACATGATCAGTCCCATCGACAGCGCCATCAGAAGACCCATGAGCAGACCGGCATACCGGCGCGGAATCTTGCTGGCTTTCGTCACCGGGCGGCCGCCTGGAAAAGTTCGACCACGTTGCCGGAGGGGTCTTCCAGAAGGATCTGCCGCCCGCCCGGCCCCGAGGCAATCTCGCCGCGAAACGCCGCTCCGGCCTCGCTGATCCGGGCTATCAGGCCGTCCAGGTCATCGGTTTCGATCTGAAACCTGTTCCAGCCACCGGGCTGTGGGGTTCCCCCTGCCTTGCCGGCGCTGCCCGCCCCCGGCGTGTTCAGGAACAGGCGCAATTCGCCGCGGGACAGAGCCGCAAACCCCGGGCCCGGATGCATCTCCACCGTGAAGTCGAGCCGGTCACGGTAAAATGCAACGCACTCTCCCACATCGGAGACGATATAGCGGACGGAAGCCATTTTGTTCCTCCATGTCGTTTGCAGCATTCGAATTTTATAATACGGTACCGTCTCATAAAAAGATATGAAACGCAACCGTCCCATAACTTTGGGCGCTGCTTCGGGATCCGGCATGGACAAACGCATCGAACGCACAAGGCACGAGGTCCTCAGTGCTGCTATCGCGCTGCTGGGGGAGAGGGGTTACGCTGCTTTCAACATGGAGGCCATCGCCGACAAGGCGGGCGTGTCGAAAAGCACGCTCTACAGGCATTGGCCGACAAAGGTGTCGCTCATCGCCGATGCATTGAACACCTTGAATGTGCAACCCCGGCCTGGTCCTGCAGATGGCACTGTCAGGGAAAGGGTGACGATCCTGCTGCGTCATTTGACGGAGGCGCTGACCGCATCGCCGTTTGCCTCCTGTATTCCAGGGCTCATCGAAGCGACAAAGCATCATCCGGAAGTCGCGGACTTCCTGTACGATTACAGCGCCCGCCGGCGGGAGAGACTGGTCGCCTTGCTGCGGGATGGGGTCGCGGCGGGGGAACTGCCTGCGGATTTCGATGCCGAGACGGCAGCAACGGCGCTCAGTGGCGCGATCTTCTATCGCTGCCTGATGACGCCCGACCCCTACCAGGCAAAGGACGTTCCGGCGCTGGTTGCGCTGGTGCTCGGATCACAAGGCGGCACTTGAGAGGGGCGTAGTCATGCCACGTCATCCGATAGGCTCATGACGTGACATTTTCGTTCAGCTCAGACCCTAAACATACTGAACGACAAGAATAGCCAGAACCAGTACCAGAACCGCCGCAATACCTATGCGCCAGGCGTTTGTTCTTTTCGAAATGGGAGGCACCAGGGATTCCAGCTCCTTGTCGGCTTGGGTCTCTTGCTCAAATTCGCGATTGAGCTGATCCTTTTCGGTGAACTTCTCCTCGGCACTGCGCGTCGTTCTTTCGGTCATTTCCACTTTCCTTGCAGATATGTATGGAAAACTGACAGGCTAGGATTAGGTTCCGCCGCAGTGTTTCGCAGTGCTGCCTGATAACCTGCTGGAAACGGATCGTTCCCGGTCCAGGCGCCTTCATCGCCTGAGACATTCTTGCCGAACACAGGCGGTTTCACGGAGTTTTCATTGTCATATTGCATTGCGGAAATTGGCAGCGCAATATGATGGCCAACTTCTGGAGGGAATGAATGTCCGGGCGGATTCTGACTGTTGCACAGCAAAAGGGCGGTTCAGGAAAGACAACCATAGCGGCTCATCTTGCCGTGGCACTCGCGGCACGGTCCGGCGAGCCGGTTGCCATACTCGACGTCGATCCGCAAGGGTCTCTGGGAACCTGGTATGAAGCGCGGGAAGACAGCCTCGGAGAAGACAATACCGGGCTGGAATTCCGCACCGCTTCCGGCTGGGGCGCGCGGCGCGAAGCCCGATCGCTCGCAAGGTCCCACGGCTATGTGGTGATAGACACGCCCCCCAAGGCGGACACGGATGCCAAACCCGCCATTGATGCCGCCGACTTCGTCATCGTTCCGATCCAGCCGACGCCTGTCGACCTTTGGGCAACATCTCAAACCATTGAAATTGCCGCCCGCGAGAATACGCCGGCGCTGATGGTGCTCAACCGCGTTCCGCCGCGCGCGTCCCTGACGGGTGAAATGGCTGCCGCGATCCTTGCCTCAGGCTATGATGCCTTGACGGCACGGCTCGGAAACCGCACCATATTCGCGTCAGCCATGGGCAGGGGATGTTCCGTTACGGAAGAGGCTCCTTCCAGCAAGGCGGCTCAGGAAGTCGATCTTCTGATTGAGGAACTGATCGCCCGGATCGGTTAACCTTCGCTCAGCAGTGTCGCTTCGGCGGCGTGTTTTCTGTCTTGTGCTTGTCGCGATCCGGTGCCTTTATAAAGTCGATGCTTGGCCCGGAAGCACGAGCCATGCTGTTTTATTCGCAGTTCTTTAGTCACTTTCAATAATGCTCCGGACTTCACATGAAAAACCTTCTCAAATCCGCCTTGGTAGCCCTCGCGCTCGCGGGTGGCACCGGCTTTTCGGTTCCCCAGGCTGAAGCCCAGGACCGGCGTATCGTTACGATCGACGATGCCGATTTTTTCGGCAGTGACTACAGGACGGTGAAGGATGTCGATCTGGACGGCTGCAAGTCGGCCTGCCTCCAGGACGGGCAATGCCGCGCATTCACCTTCAATACGTCTGCCGGCTGGTGCTTCCTGAAATCGGACTTCGGCGAATTGCAGAGTTTCGCCGGCGCCATTGCCGGCCGTGTCGTCGAGGTGCAGGCGCCGCGGGCGGATATGAGCGTGGACCGCAAGGCGGAACTCTCCTTCCTGCCGCAAACCCAACTCGAGAGTGCCGAAACCTATTCCCTCAGCATTTCCAATTCCGTCAACCCGCGCGGACAGACCGCGGATCAACTGCGCAGCAACGGACAGGCTGCCCTGAACGACCGGAACGGCGTCCTGGCCGAGGCCGATTTCCTGCAGCTGATCGTGCTGGAGCCGGGCGACTTTGATGCCTGGACGCGGCTGACGAGCGCGCTGCTTTTGCAGAATCCCGACAACTGGCAGGACCGGGAGACCAAGCAGAAGAACGCGGTCTCAGCGGCGATCAATGCCTATCTGCGTTCGGTAGGCGTGCCGGAGCGCGCATATGCCCTTGACCTTCTGGGCCGCTCGCTGGAGCGGCGCGGCGAGTACAAGAGCGCCATCAGGTCTTTCAGGGCATCCCTGGCGCTTGAGGAGAATTCCGGCCGGCGGCAACGCTACGACCGGTTGGTCGCCGCGCATGGATTCCGGATCGTCGATCACCAGGTGGATTCCGACAGCGCGTCGCCGCGCATCTGCCTGGTGTTCTCGCAGGCATTGCCCGTCGGTGAAGACATGAGCCCTTATGTGACCGTTAGGGGTGAGGGCACGCTTTCCATCGAAGCGGAAGGCAACCAGATCTGTGCGGACGGTCTCAAGCACGGTGCCCGCTATCAGGTGGCCGCACGCAGCGGCCTTCCGGCCGCGGACGGTGAAAAGCTGGAAAAGACCGCTGAACTCTCGGTCTATGTGAAGGACCGCTCGCCGACGGTGCATTTCCTCAGCAGGTCCTATGTGCTGCCCTCCGGCGGAAATCCGACAATTCCGATCGTCTCGGTGAATACCGACGAGGTGGAAACCGCGATCTATCGGGTCGGCAACCGTTCCGTCGCAGATATCCTGCGCGACGAGCGGTTCCTGCGCCAACTGGACACCTATCAGGCGGACCAGATCGAGGATGAGCTTGGCGAGAAGGTCTGGTCCGGCATTGTGGAGACCGAAAACCGGCTCAATCAGGACATCACCACGGCCATTCCGGTGTCCGAAACAGGCATCGAACTGAAACCGGGCGTCTATGCGATGACGGCACGGTCGAAACTTGACGTGCAAAACCGCTGGGGAGCGCTTGCCACGCAATGGTTCCTGGTTTCGGATCTCGGCCTGACTGCGCTGACGGGCGACAACGGCATTGCGGCGAATATCCGCTCGCTCTCGAGCGCGAAAGCCCTGGAAGGCGTCGCCGTCAAGCTGCTTGCGGTCAACAATGAAATCCTCGGCGAAACGACGACCAACGCGGAAGGCTTCGCCGAATTCGCGCCCGGTCTGACACGCGGCCAGGGCGGACGTGCGCCCGCCGTTCTCGTCGCGGAATCGGGAGCGGGGGACTATTCCTTCCTCGATCTGCGCAAACCGGCCTTCGATCTGTCGGACCGCGGCGTTGAAGGACGGCCGGCCCCTGGCCCCCTTGACGTCTTCGCCTGGACCGATCGCGGGATCTACAAGGCAGGCGAGACCGTTCACGCTCAAGCCCTGTTGCGCAACTCCAAGGCTGTCGCGCAGGAAGACTTCCCCCTGACCTTCGTCTTTTCCCGCCCGGACGGCGTCGAACATGCCCGCTTCACAGTCAATGACGGCGGCCTCGGCGGACATCTGCAGGATCTGACCCTGGCGCAATCCGCGCAGCAGGGCATCTGGTCGTGGCAAGTCTTTGCCGACCCGAAGGGCAGTTCTCTGGCGCGAGAGACTTTCCTGGTGGAGGACTATCAGCCCGAGCGGGTCGATTTCGAGCTTGATACCGATGCCAAGACCTTCAGCCGGACAGAGCCTCTCCAGGTGACCCTGGAGGCGAAATTTCTCTATGGCTCACCTGCCAGCGGCCAGACGCTGGAAGGGGACATTGTCGTACGGCCCGTGCGCACCCTGGCCGCTTATCCCGGCTATGAATTCGGACTTGAGGATTCGGAAGCCTATCCCGAGCGCGGCTCCCTTCCGTCCGGCTTGAAAACCGACGAGGACGGCAGGCTCACCTTCGAGGTTACCCTGCCGGAGCTGCCGGACACGACACTTCTCTACGAGAGCGAGCTGATCGCGCGGCTGGTCGAGGCCGGCGGGCGCTACGTGGAACGGGATCTCAAGCTGCCGGTCGCCCTCGACGGGCCGCGCATCGGCGTCAAGCCGGCCTTCGACGGCGGCGTCGACGAAGGCGGCCCGGCCGATTTTTCCGTCATCGTCGTTGGTGCCGACGGCGCAGAACAGGATGCCTTCGGCCTGAGCTGGACGCTGTCGCGGGTCCACCGGCGCTACCAGTGGTACCGGCTCGATGGCCGCTGGTCCTTTGAGCCCATCACCACATCACAGCGGGTCGCCAGCGGCGAGATCGAGACAAAGGCGGGTCAGCCGGGACAATTGTCCTTGCCTGTCGAGTGGGGCGAATACCGGCTCGACGTGGAGGGAAGCGGCGACGTGCAGACCTCGACCAGCGTGACTTTCAACGCCGGCTGGTACACGGCGGACGCATCCTCCGATACGCCTGACTATCTTGATGTCGGCCTGGACAAGACAAGTTACCGGCCGGGAGACACGGCAAAACTGCGCCTCAAGCCGCAGATGGCGGGGATAGCGGTCGTGAATGTTGTCTCCGGAGGTCTTCTTGCCAGCCGGACGGTGGAAGTTTCCGGCGAGGAAACCGAGGTCGAGATACCCGTGAGCGATGACTGGGGCGCAGGAGCCTATATCACCGCAAGCCTCTATCGCCCGATGGATCTGGACCAGAAGCGCATGCCGTCGCGCGCAATCGGCCTGTCCTGGCTGCAGGTCGACCCGGGTGACCGCGTCATCGGGGTCGAGCTGTCCGCTCCCGCCCGGATCCTGCCGGAAACGACCCTTGAGGTGCCGGTCAGACTCGCCAATCTCGAGCCCGGCACACAGGCCTACCTGACCGTGGCTGCGGTCGATGTCGGCATCCTGAACCTGACCGGCTACGAGACGCCGGAGCCTGATGACTGGTATTTCGGCCAGCGGCGCCTGGGCACGGATATGCGCGACCTTTACGGCCAGCTGATCGACCGGATGGCCGGCACGATGGGCCGTGTTCGCTCGGGCGGCGACGCCATGGCCATGCGCCTCGACGCACCTCCCCCGGATGAGGAGCCGGTCGCTCTGTTCTCCGGTCTGGTGGACGTTGGCACGGATGGCGAGGCCACGGTCTCGTTCGACATTCCTGCGTTCAACGGCGCATTGAAACTCATGGCGGTGGCCTGGACCAAGGACGGTGTCGGTCATGCCGACAGTGAAGTGGAAGTCCGTTCGCCTGTTGTGATGACGGCAAGCGCACCGGCATTCCTTGCGCCCGGCGACCAGTCGCGTCTCGCCCTTGAAATCGACAATGTCGACGGCGCGGCGGGAGCCTACGAGCTTGAGGTCTCGGCTGGCAACGGGCTGACGCTTGAAGAGGGGGCCGCGAGCCTGACCCGTGCGCTTGACATGGCTCAGGGCAAGAAGTCTCTCGTTCTTCTGCCAGTTTCCGCGGGTGCTGCGCCGGTGACGAGCGAAATCGTCGCCTCGCTGACGGGGCCGGACGGCAAGGTCTATGTCAAACGCTTCAGCCTGGAGGTCAAGGATACCCAGCCGGAAGTCGTCCGCAGGTCTTCGTTCCAACTGGCCTCCGGCGACAGTCTCACGCTCGGCGCGGACAGTTTCGACGGACTGCGCACCGACACCGTTGACGTGACCCTGACGGCCGGCGGTGCTGCCAACATCGACATTGCGGGCCTGCTCGCCGCCCTGGATCGCTATCCCTATGGCTGCACGGAGCAAACCACCAGCCGGGCTCTGCCGCTCCTTTACTTGAGCGAAGTGGCCGAAGCGGCGGGTCTCGGGTCGGACAGTGCCATCCGGGAGCGGGTCGTGAAAGCGATTGCGAGCGTGCTGGCCAACCAGTCCTCTTCCGGAGATTTCGGTCTTTGGAACAGCTACGGCGACGGCGACACCTGGCTTGACGCCTATGTCACCGACTTCCTGACCCGCGCGAAGGAAAAAGGCTATCAGGTTCCGGATCTCGCCTTCACCACGGCGCTGGACAATCTCGAGAACCGGCTGGCCTATGCGTCCGATTTCCAGGACGGCGGCGAGGGGATTGCCTATGCGCTCTACGTGCTGGCCCGCAACGGCCGCGCCTCGATGGGCGACCTGCGTTACTATCTCGACGCCAAGCTGCAGAGCTTCGCGACCCCGCTGGCAAAGGCCCAGCTGGCGGCCGGGCTGGCGCTCTATGGCGAGCGCAGCCGCGCGGAAACCGGCTTCAGGGCTGCCCTGGCCGCCCTTCCGGACCTGAAGCAGCAGACATACCGGCCCGACTACGGATCGGTGCTGCGCGACAGCGCGGCTGTCACCGACTATGTCGTGTCCGCATCCATGGGCGACAGCCTGCAGGGCGAGGCGGTCGATTTCCTGAAATCGGCACAGACCCGGAAATCCAGCCGCTCCACACAGGACATGGCGTGGTTGTTGCTGGCCGCGCAGGCCCTCAACGAGTCGGCCGGCGAGGCGCGGATCTCCGTCCGGGGCGAGGAAACCGCCGGGCGGCTTGCCTGGTCTTTCAGCGGCGAGGACATCTCTGGCTCGTCTACCGTGGTGAAAAACAACGGCAGAGAGGCGACGGATCTACTGGTTTCCGTGGTCGGGCAGCCCACCACGCCGGAGCCGGCGGGCGGCAATGATTACGCGGTGGAACGCACGGTCTACGATCTTGACGGCAATCCGGTCGACCCGACGGCCGTGCCGGTCAACACCCGGCTGGCCGTTGTCGTTACGGTTCGCGCCCTGACGGACCAGCCGGGGCGCTTGATGGTGGTCGACCGTCTCCCGGCGGGCCTTGCCATCGACAACCCGCGCCTAGTGCGCTCGGGGGATTTGGGCGGGCTCTCCTTCCTGTCGACGATCGACCAGCCGGAGCATTCGGCCTTCTACGCGGACAGGTTCGAAGTCGCGGTCGACCAGACCCGGCATGGCGGCAAGGAACTGACCTTTGCCTATCTTGCCCGCGCAGCGACACCGGGAGAATTCGCCCATCCTCCGGCGTCCGTGGAAGACATGTACCGGCCCGAACGGCGCGCGATCACGGAAACCGGCCGCTTCGTCGTCCTGGGGCCGACGCGGTAAGGCACAGGTAGGGCAATGCAATGAGAGCACGGCAGCGCAACAGCTGGCGTCTGTACCGGCAGTGGGCGACCGCTGCCGGGCTCGCACTTGCCGTGCTTGGCGGGTGCGCCGTGCTGAAAGTCCGGCACGATTACGCAACCCTGCCTCCCTTGCCGCAGATTGCGGACCTGCCGCTCTCGGTGGTGGTGCTCGACCGCAAGGACAGGCTCCTGCGGGCATTCACCAGCGACGACGACAAGTGGCGCCTGCCGGTCGGCCTTGGCGAAATCGACCCGCTTTACGTCAAGATGCTGCTCGCCTTCGAGGATAAGCGGTTTTTCGCTCACGGCGGGGTGGATCTGCGCGCCTTAGTCCGGTCGGCGGTGCAGAGCGCACGTTCGGGACGAATCGTCTCCGGCGGCTCGACGCTGACCATGCAGGTGGCAAGGCTCCTGGACGAAAAACCGACAAGGACGCTGAAACGCAAATACGAACAGGTTCTGAAAGCCGTCCAGCTGGAGCGATCCTTTTCAAAAGAGGACATCCTGAGAATATACGCGCTGCGGGCGCCGTTCGGCGGCAACCTGGAAGGCGTGCGGGCTGCGAGCCTGACCTGGTTCGGCAAGGAACCCGGGCGCCTGACACCGGCCGAGGCCGCCCTGCTGGTCGCCCTGCCGCAAAGTCCGGAATCCCGTCGCCCCGACCGTTTCCCCGCGGAAATCCGTCGGGCCCGCGACCGCGTGCTGGCCCGCGCCGCCGCCGCCGGCGTTCTGACCGAGGAAGAGGCGCAGTCGGCGGCCGCCGAACCCGTTCGCGCAAGCCGGCACGCGATGCCGTTCCTGGCGCCCCATGAAAGCCGCCATGCGCGCATCAGCGCTCCCTCGAAGCCCGTGCACCGCCTGACTTTGGACCGCGACCTGCAGTCGGCGCTCGAGAAGCTGGCCCGCCAGAAGATCGGCTCTCGTCCGAGCCCCGTCTCGATGGCGATCATGGTCGCCGATCATCAGAGCGGCGAAATCCTGGCAAGGATCGGTGCTCCGGATCTTCTGGACAACGGCCGTCAGGGGCATGTCGACATGACCCGCGCCATCCGCTCCCCCGGCTCGACGCTGAAACCGTTCATATACGGATTGGCATTCGAGGAGGGAATCGGCCTGCCGGGCAGTTTCATCGTCGACCGGCCGACGGATATCGGTGGCTATCAGCCCACGAATTTCGATCAGGCCTATCAGGGAACCGTGACGCTCCGCGAGGCCTTGCAACTGTCCTTGAACACGCCTGCGGTGCAATTGCTGGAAGCCGTAGGCCCGGCACGGCTGATAGCACGTCTGAAGCGGGCCGGTGTCCGCCCTGTTCTGGAGGACGGCGCAGCGCCGGGACTGGCCATCAGCCTCGGAGGACTGGGCCTGTCGCTTGGGGACCTGACGCAGCTATACGCTGCACTGGCACGGGGCGGGGAGCCAATCTCCCTGTCGGCCTGCCGTCTCGACTGTGATGTTGCCGGAACGGCCGGGCATCCGGGAAACGTCCTGTCCCCGAAGGCCGCCTGGCTGGTAAGCGACATCCTGACCGGCCTTCCCCAGTCGCAGGGGGACGAGACCTCCCATATCGCCTACAAGACCGGCACCGCCTACGGCTATCGCGATGCCTGGGCCGTCGGGTATGACGGGCGCTATGTCGTCTCTGTCTGGCTGGGCCGCCCCGACGGAACCCCCGTCCCGGGTGAAACGGGGGCAAGTGCGGCGGTCCCGGTCCTTTTCGAAGTTTTCCAAAAGCTGGGCCCGGGCAGGGTGCCGCTGCCGGACGCCCCGCCGGAAGCCCTTCTCGGCGCAAACGTGTCTGTGCCGGCACCGCTGCGCTATGCCCGTCTGCCGGAACGGCGCGATATGGCCGGACCGGGTGAAGGGCTGCAGATTTCCTATCCGCCCAACGGCGCGGAGCTGGACCTGGGTTTTGCCTCGACCGGGCAGGAGAGCGCCAAGCCGCAGCCGCTCGTCGTCAAGCTGAAGGGTGGTGCAGGGCCTTTTTCCATTCTCGTCAACGGCGCACCACTTCCGGAAAAGGCGCTGAGACGGCAATTGATCTGGCAGCCGGAAGCTCCCGGATCTCGCCAGTGTGACGATCCTGGATGCGCATGGCGCAAGCGCGAGAGTGACGGTCTTGCTTCGATAGCGTCGGCACCCCACATGGGGATGAAATCGGGCACGCCATGCCTCGTCGATACGAATCTCCGGCGCTTGCTGCGACCGAAAGCCGGCTTTTCCCACGCCGGTTCCAGATAGACTGTCCCTGACGCCCCCAGATCACGGCGTTCACAGTTGGCCGGGTTGAAGCCCTAAGGGAAGAAGCCCGCGATACGCGCAATTTGTCCCACAAAGTAAACATTCGTGACTGTTGGAAATAAAAATGATAATTATACTCACGAAATAATGTGAGCAAGATTCATTTGTCCAAAAAATATTTTCTTACACGCAACCCAATCAAAAAGTTTTGGTAAATAGACTAGTGATATTTCCAATATTACGTAGTGGTAGATGGTAAGCGGTAACGTGCATTTTTATTTCACAGATACCGTGTCGAGCGAAGGAAAATTACCAAACGTCATTAATTAATATTGAAAATCAGTATGTTGCAGGAAAGGCACACCGTCGCCTGGCAGTGCCTCCAACAGGCGATTTGGGCTTGATGGTGAGTCCCAAGTTTGGTTCTTAAGTTGTGCGACGGCGAGTAATCGCCAGTAAAAACGGTTCCCGGAAATTCTTTTTGGATCGTTTTTCTACAAAATCGCGGGGACGGAACCCGCAGGGCTCGATCGGGCCAAGCAGGTTCCAACAGAAATTGACTTTGGAGGTCATAATGAAACTCAAGAGCTTGATGCTCGGCGCTGCTGCTGCAGCCGCTGCTACCACTGCTCAGGCAGCCGACCTTCCGGTTGCTCCGGAGCCGGTTGACTACGTTCGCGTTTGCGATGCTTACGGCGCACGCTTCTACTACATCCCGGGCACCGAAACCTGCCTGCGCGTCGGCGGACGTGTCCGTACCCAGTTCGTTGTCAACAACGTTCTGGACGGCGGCAACTGGGGCGACCGTGACGCAGACGGCTATTCCTGGCTGGCTCGTGGCTACCTCTTCCTCGATGCCCGCACCGCCACCGAATTCGGCACGCTGCGTGCATTCGTTTCCATGTACGGCGACTCCGTTTCCAACGGTACCGACGATGCCAGCAACTCCGGCTTCGCCATGGACAACGCCTACATCCAGTGGGGCGGTCTGACGGCCGGTCGTCTGGGTTCCAACTTCGACATCTTCACCGGTCAGGTGTTCATGGGTGTCGTCGGCCGTGACTGGTCGGATACGGTTTTGAACCAGATCGCTTACACCGCAGCTTTCGGTAACGGCTTCTCCGCTACCATCGCTCTGGAAGACCGCACTGCACGTCAGGTCGGTGCCTACGGCGGTTCGCGCGCTCCGGACGTTGTTGCTGCTCTCGGCGTTTCCCAGGGTTGGGGTTCCGCACAGCTCTCCGGTGCTCTGCACCAGGTGTACCCGGACGTTGCCAACAACAACGCTACCGGCGGTGAAGACAACATGGGCTGGGCAATCGGTGGTGGCGTCGTCGTCAACATTCCGATGGTCACTCCGGGCTCCAACATCTTCTTCCAGGGCTTCTATGCTGATGGCGCTCTGGCGTACATCGGTGCAGGCGACACCGAAGGCGGCATCACCGTTTCCGATTATGTCGGCGACGACACGTCTACCGGTTACTCCCTGTCTGCTGGTGCCTACATCCAGGCAACTTCCACGATCGGCCTCGCACTCGACGGCTCTTACATGGATGTTGACCAGGCTACTGGCAACACTGACTTCAACCGTTACGCAATCGACGGTTCCGTCAAGTGGGAGCCGGTCTCCGGTTTCGAACTCGGTGCTGACGTTGGTTATGCCAACACTCAGGCTGATGGCGGCGACGACGTTGACGAGCTCCTCTTCGGTGTTCGTCTGCAGCGGACCTTCTAATCAACTGATGATTAGATCCTGACTGTGATCTGAACTCCAGTCAGTCATGCGGCCCGGCAGGCTCCAATCTGCCGGGCCGTCCCCTTTTCTGATTCTCATTCGGAAAAGCATTAAGAGGTGCGATTCAGGTCGCGCCAGAGCACCCGGAGCGCGCACGAGACGCCTCTTCTGCCTCTAATTCCTAACAGTTTCTAAATTTCCGGCCTGCTTTTGTGACATTCGTGCCACACCGGTTTTTGAAAACAGCCCCGGCGGTAGCAGCCGGGCGCATTCGATGTTGAACCGGGATGGCGGATGCGTATGGTCATTCCTGCGAGCGGCTTCGGGCCGCACTGGTTTGCATGCCTCGGACGTCCAACCTCCGGTCGGTGGCAAACACAGAAATATTTCGCGGGGACATATGGTGCTTCTGTTTTAGTACCAATTGATATGACTGATTGGAGGTCAGAAATGAAACTCAAGAGCTTGATGCTCGGCGCTGCTGCTGCAGCCGCTGCTACCACTGCTCAGGCAGCCGATCTTCCGGTTGCTCCGGAGCCGGTTGACTACGTTCGCGTTTGCGATGCTTACGGCGCACGCTTCTACTACATCCCGGGCACCGAAACCTGCCTGCGCGTCGGCGGCCGTGTCCGTACCCAGTTCGTTGTCAACAACGTTCTGGACGGCGGCAACTGGGGCGACCGTGACGCAGACGGCTATTCCTGGCTGGCTCGTGGCTACCTCTACCTCGATGCCCGCACCGCCACCGAATTCGGTACGCTGCGTGCATTCGTTTCCATGTACGGCGACTCCGTTTCCAACGGTACCGACGATGCCAGCAACTCCGGCTTCGCCATGGACAACGCCTACATCCAGTGGGGCGGTCTGACGGCCGGTCGTCTGGGTTCCAACTTCGACATCTTCACCGGTCAGGCCTTCATGGGTGTTGTCGGTCGTGACTGGTCGGATACCACTCTGAACCAGATCGCTTACACCGCAGCTTTCGGTAACGGCTTCTCCGCTACCATCGCTCTGGAAGACCGCACTGCACGTCAGGTCGGTGCCTACGGCGGTTCGCGCGCTCCGGACGTTGTTGCTGCTCTCGGCGTTTCCCAGGGTTGGGGTTCCGCACAGCTCTCCGGTGCTCTGCACCAGGTGTACCCGGACGTTGCCAACAACAACGCTACCGGCGGTGAAGACAACATGGGCTGGGCAATCGGTGGTGGCGTCGTCGTCAACATTCCGATGGTCACTCCGGGCTCCAACATCTTCTTCCAGGGCTTCTATGCTGATGGCGCTCTGGCGTACATCGGTGCAGGCGACACCGAAGGCGGCATCACCGTTTCCGATTATGTCGGCGACGACACGTCTACCGGTTACTCCCTGTCTGCTGGTGCCTACATCCAGGCAACTTCCACGATCGGCCTCGCACTCGACGGCTCTTACATGGATGTTGACCAGGCTACTGGCAACACTGACTTCAACCGTTACGCAATCGACGGTTCCGTCAAGTGGGAGCCGGTCTCCGGTTTCGAACTCGGTGCTGACGTTGGTTATGCCAACACTCAGGCTGATGGCGGCGACGACGTTGACGAACTCCTCTTCGGTGTTCGTCTGCAGCGCACCTTCTAATCATCCCTCTTACGAGGTTTGATGGGAAAACCCGGCGGAAACGCCGGGTTTTTCTTTTGTCTTCAGGGACTTGCCCTTTCTTGCGCCTGCTCAGAGGCCTCTGAGAAAAAGCGCAATGTTTTCATGGGCTTCTCGGACCCACAAGACGGGAGCATGTCCCTGGCCCCCTATGGTTTCCAGACTTGCCGCCGGATGGAATTCCAGCATGCGCCGGCAGGTGTCGCTGCTGAGAATGTCGGAGTGCTCGCCGCGAATGACCAGAAGGGGACGGTCGCTCAGCTTTTCGTACAGATGCCAAAGGTCCGGGAGAGGCGCAGCGTCGTCCAGGCCTGCCAACTGATTGGCCAGTGCCGGATCGTAGTCCATGACAAACCGGCCGTCCTCTTCGCTTGCAAGTTGTCCGGCAAGCTTCAGCCAGTCCTCCATTCCGAATGCCGGAAACTGGGGGCCTAGAAACTGTCGCAGGATCGCCGCCAGATCCTCACGGGAGCCATATGTCATCTGTTGCCCGAGTGTACCCGCGATCCGGCGAAGGCCTTCCATTTCAACTTGAGGGCCGATGTCGTTGAGAATCACGGCCGCCATCCTGTCGGCCGGATACCGATCCGCCATGGCGAGGGCATGGAGGCCGCCTCTGGAGGTTCCGAGGACCGCAAAGCGCTGCAGGTCGAGATGGGCTATCGCCGCGTCTATGTCGGCTGCCTCGACTGCGAGCGTATAGTTCCGCCAGTCCGGGTCCCAATCGCTTCTGCCCCTGCCGCGATAGTCGAGCGCCACCACATGATGGCCGGCTGACTGCAGATATGCGGCGACGTCATGAAAATCGCGGGTGTTTCTCGACAGGCCGGGCAGACAAAGAACCGGTATGGCGGACGCAGTCCGAGTTGCACCGCCTTGCTGCGGAGACCACTCACACCCGGCGAGCGTCAGGCCGTCGGGGCTCTGCCAGGTGAATTGCCTCCTTGCGGCACGGCTCGGCAGCGCATGTTCGGGCGCAGATGTCATGAATTTCTCCCGCTGTTTTGGAGCTCCTGAACAACGGTAACCCGTATCAGGTGCCGCCGGACAGGACAAAGACGTTGCCTGTTCCTCGCCATGTGGTTGTGAGGCAGCGGGAGAGTGTCGCCGAAAAGGCGCATGGCAGCGAAGAAAAGTTGCCACGCAGGGCCTGAAACACCTGGGGAGCATTGCTCCTTTTGCGGCAGATGAGTATGTTGCGCCTCCGTCGAAAACCGCTAACGTTCTAGCCGGGAAACCGCAAGATTGATCCAAGAGGAAACCGAGATGTTCAAAGGCTCCATTCCAGCGCTGATTACCCCGTTCAAGGACGGAGCGCTCGATGAGAAACGGTTTCAGGATCTCGTGGAATGGCAGATCGGTGAAGGATCATCCGGGCTGGTTCCGGTCGGGACGACCGGCGAAAGCCCGACGCTGAGCCATGACGAACACAAGCGCGTCATTGAGCTGTGTGTCGAGGCCACCGCGGGCCGCGTTCCGGTCATTGCCGGAGCCGGTTCCAACAACACGACCGAAGCGATCGATTTTGCCCGCCACGCGGAAAAGGCAGGGGCGGATGCACTGTTGGTCGTTACGCCCTATTACAACAAGCCGAATCAGGCAGGCCTGAAAGCCCATTTCAGGGCCATTAGCGGCGCTGTCGGCCTGCCGATCCTGATCTACAACATTCCCGGACGGTCGGTCATCGACATGACACCGGAAACCATGGCCGAGCTTTACGAAACCTGCGAGAACATCAAGGGCGTGAAGGACGCGACCGCCGACCTTGCAAAGACAAGCCGCCAGCGCCATCTGTGTGGTCCCGATTTCATTCAGCTGTCGGGTGAGGATATTTCAGCACTGGCCTTCAACGCTCATGGCGGTGTCGGCTGCATTTCCGTGACTGCGAATGTGGCGCCGCGCATGTGTGCGGAGTTCCAGACAGCCACGCTGTCGGGTGATTTCGCGAAAGCGTTGGAATACCAGGACCGCCTGGCGCCGCTTCACCGCGCCCTGTTCCTGGAACCGAACCCGACGGGCGCGAAATATGCGCTTTCGCTGCTCGGCAGGGTCGAAGAGGAACTGCGCCTGCCGTTGGTCCCGGTCAGCGAGGAAACCCGGGTGGAGATCCGCGCCGCAATGGCCCACGCCGGCCTGATAAATTGAGCACGAATTAAGGTGCTGGACACCTGAAGGATAATAATGGCTCCGAAAAAGGGGGCACTCCGGGGCGGACCATCATTTCCGACAACCGGAAAGCCCGGTTCAATTACGAGATCGAAGATACGCTGGAAGCCGGGATCGAGCTGAAGGGAACCGAAGTCAAATCCCTGCGCAACGGCAAGGCGAATATTGCCGAATCCTATGCTGCGGAACGTGGCGGCGAGATCTGGATCTACAACGTCTATATCCCCGAGTACCTTCAGGCCAACCGGTTCAATCACGAACCGCGCCGGCCGCGCAAGCTGCTACTGCACAAGCGTGAGATCGGCAAGCTGGCAGGTGCCGTTCAGAAGGACGGCAAGACGATTGTCCCGCTCAAGCTGTATTTCAACGACAAGGGCCGCGCCAAGCTGGAACTGGCCCTTGCCCGGGGCAAGAAGCTGCATGACAAGCGGGAGACGGAAAAGAAGCGCGACTGGCAACGCGAGAAATCGCGGCTGTTGAAGACCATGGGCTGACCCGACAGGTATTTTCGCGACTGTGTTCAACCTGTTGGAAAGCTGCGCACAAGTTGTGGATCGTGTGTGCATAACCTGTGGGTAGATGATGAGTGCGCCCAGGGGATATGCTGTGAAAAGTCGCCGGTTATCCACTTGCAGGCAATCTGCCGGTCGGGTGGATCATCGCAACATCTGGAGTCTCAACAGGACGTCCATTGGTAGCATCTCAGGCTGCAAAAACGTTCGCATCCACCCTCATCCTGAGGAGCCGCGCAAGCGGCGTCTCGAGGGATGGGCCGCTTGCTCCGAGGATGCCGCCCATCCTTCGAGACGGACCTGAAGGTCCTCCTCAGGATGAGGTGGTGTTGTAGATAACCTCTTGCAATCTCACATCTACTACATTTAAAGCGACCGACTTTTCCGCATTCAGGTGAGGCAGGATGAACGCAGGTTGGCCTACGGCATCAATGCGTTCAGAACCTCCCGCTTTTCCTCTGGAATCGGCACTGGCCGGCGCGTCTCGCGGTCGACGTGCACATGCACGAACCTTCCATGCGCTGCCGTTTCCAGGGCATCTCCGGAAAACAGTCCGACCCGGAAGACCGCAGAGCTGGAGCCAAGGCTCTCGATCCTCAAGCCTGCAGTGACGACTTGGGGAAAGGTCAGTTCGGCAAAGTAGTGGCAACCGGTTTCGACGACGAGAAAGATCTGCCGGCTCTTGGCCGGGTCGAGGATCTTGTTGTCCATGTACCAGCCATTCACTGCGGTGTCGAAAAAGCTCAGGTACTGCACGTTGTTGACATGGCCGTAGATGTCCACATCCATCCACCGGGTGGGGATATCCACGAATGCTCTGAAATCCTCGCGTCGAAGCGGCCTGGGCCGTTCAGTCTGTGGATGCGCGGGAGAATTCATAGGGCGGCCCGGTAGATTTCGAATGCATCCGCTTCGCCCAGCTCTCGCGGATTGTTCACCAGGAGACGGGTCTGTTTCATGGCATCCCTGGCCAGTTTCGGCAGGTCGGCCTCACTGATGCCGACCTGCCTGAGGCAGGTCTGAAGACCCAGCTTCCGGGAGAGGTCCGCAAGGCGTTCGGCAAATTGCGCCGCTCTCTCCGGCCCGTCGGAAACGGCCGCCAGATCCGGAAGGAGCGCCGGTGCGATTTCCGCATAGGTTTCAGCGGCAACTTCATTGTTGAACTTGAGGACGTGAGACAGCACCAGGGCGTTCGATAGCCCGTGCGGTACATGGAAGCTTCCACCGATCGGATAGGCGAGCGCATGAACGGCCGCCACGGGAGAGTTCGCAAATGCCATACCTGCCAGCATGGAGCCCAGCAGCATCTCGCCTCTTGCCTCCTCGTCGTCAGGTGAGAAAACCGCCCGCTCGATATTTGCGCCAAGCAGCTTGAGGGCTTCCACGGCCAACGTTCTGGAGACCGGGTTGTTGTTGGCGGATTTCGAGGCATAGGCCTCGATCGCATGCACGATGGCGTCGATGCCCGTTGCAGCCGTGACGGCTGCCGGCAGCCCGAGTGTCAGCAGCGGATCCAGAACGGCAAGATCCGGCAGGAGGAGAGGGGAGACGACCCCGCGTTTTTCCTCCTCTGCGACGGTGACGATTGAAATCGGCGTGACTTCCGAGCCTGTACCGGCCGTGGTCGGGATCAGGATCAGCGGCAGGCGCGGGCCCTTGGCGTTGCCGATGCCCCAGGCCTCGTCGAGATCTTCGCCGCTTCTTGCGATCAGCGCAACGAGCTTGGCAACGTCGAGGGATGAACCGCCGCCAAAACCTATGACCGATGTCGCCCCGTGTGCCTTTGCGCTCTCTATCGCCTTCTCCACCAGCGCCAGTGGCGGATCGGCCGCGACGTCGCAGAACTGGCCAAGTTCGCAACCGGCCACGCTCACGTCGTTTGCGCAGGGTCCTTGCAGGTCGAGGGCGACAATGCCGGGATCGGTGATCAGAAAGGGACGAGGACCCAGAAACGGGGCGGCATGCGTGGCAAGTCGCGATGCAGCGCCTTTTTCAAAGACGATGCGCTGGCTGGTATTGAAGGTGAATGGCCCGATCATCTGTCCCCCGGCCGATGGATCCCAAAAGGCCAGATTGCCCGCTTGGCATCGATCCGTCGAGAGGCAATGGGCCAGACTTTTGAAGGGCGGATGCGATAGCGGTATATCTTGGACGTTCTATCTGCCGTTGCGGGGCAGCCAGCGCGGTGAGTTCTCGCCGAACGTCAGGACCGGCGCGTTCGGGTGGATCCAGGGAAACGAGCCGCCATCGTGTTCCAGATTGGTGAAAACCACGGCCGGAACCAGATCGAACTCGTCCGAGGCGGGCGGGGGGTCGAACGAAATCGTCACCGCGCCGTCGCTGACGCGCACGAAATCGCTAAGCGCTGCCAAAGCGAAGACTTTTCCGTCGAACTCATAGCCACGCATGGAAAACACCGCCGAATCGAAACTGTATTTCGGAACGGGTTTCCACCCGCTTTCCGTCGCCGATGCGTGGACTTCCTCCAGAAGGCCCGATTGATCCTGGATTTCGTCTCCGCCGATTTCGTAGCCGCGGGGCCGCAAGGCCTGCCTTCGGGTGGCGTCCGGATAGTCCTCCCGGATCAACTGCAGAAGAGGGCCCCAATAGGACAGTAGAACGCTGTTCATCAAGGTCCCGTTGTAATCCTCGTCTGCCGTGACGATCTCCACCGGCAGGACAGGCGACGAAACCTGCGCGGCAATCGCCTCCGGCAAGGCGTCATTCCATCCGATGGCGGCAATGCCGACCATGGCGGGGCCTACAAGCAGACCTTTCGCAAGGCTCCGTTTCGTCACGGGGACTTCTCCTCATCCAGGAACGGGGAACAATAGTGAACCGACAGGAAACGCAGGCAATTGTGGCCGATTTCTGGTGTGGCGCAACAGGCGGACAGCAGAGCGGGCTGATCTACAGGCTCTGAGGTCCGAACTTGTTGGAGCGCGGGAAACCGGTCGGCGGCAGACGTCCGGCCTGGCCGCGCTCGCCGCGCCAGTCGGCGAGCTCCTGCAGGCTGCGGGTGAAGCTGCGGCCGGAACTGTCGGTCCAGGTAAGGCCGTCTTCGCCGTTGAAGACACGGATGTCCGACACGCTGCCATCGCGGTAGCGTTGCAGCCGGACGCCGCGTCCGCGCGTCATTTGCGGAACCTGCACCAGCGGGAACACGAGAAGCTTGCGGTTTTCGCCAATAATGGCGACATGGTCGCCCCTCGCTTCCACGCACTGCGTTGCTTCGGCCGGAGCGGTGAGATTGAGGACCTGCTTGCCTTTGCGGGTGTTGGCGATCACCTCGTCTTCATTGACCAGGAAGCCGCGGGCCTCGCTGGTGGCCAGCAGAAGGTTGCGGCCGGGCTTGTAGACAAAGGCGTTGACGACATCCTGGGCTTCGTCCATTTCCACCATCAGGCGCATCGGTTCGCCGTGGCCGCGTCCGCCCGGCAGGCGGTCGGCTCCCAGCGTGAAGAACTTGCCGCCGGTGGAGAAGATCAGGATCTTGTCGGTCGTTTCCGCATGAAACGACAGCTTCAGCTTGTCGCCCTGCTTGAAGGAAAGGGTGGAAAGATCCGCCTGGTGGCCCTTGAGGGCGCGGATCCAGCCTTTCTCGGAAATGATGACGGTGATCGGTTCCTTTTCGATCATCGCCTGCTGAATATCGACGATATCGGTCTCGGGCGCCTCGGACCTGTCGGTCCGGCGCTTGCCGATCTCGGTCTCCGGACCGTAGACCTTGGCGATATCGGCAATTTCCCTGGAGATCCTGGTCCACTGGCGCGCGTCGGATCCGAGCAGCTTGTTCAACTCTTCCTTTTCGGCCGTAAGCTTTTCGTGCTCCTTGCGGATTTCCATCTCTTCCAGCTTGCGCAAGGACCTGAGGCGCATGTTGAGGATGGCTTCCGCCTGGACGTCGGAAAGCTCGAAAGTCCGGATGAGTTCGGCCTTCGCTTCGTCCTCTTCGCGGATGATGCGGATCACCTCGTCGAGGTTCAGGTAGGCAATCAGATAGCCTTCCAGCACCTCCAGCCGGTGATTGATCTGCCCGAGACGATGTTCTGACCTGCGGACCAGCACTTCCTTGCGGTGATCCAGCCATTCGCGCAGCACCTGTTTCAGGCCCATGACCATGGGCACCCTGCCCATGGAAAGCACGTTCATGTTCAGCGAGAAACGGCTTTCCAGGTCGGTCAGCTTGAACAGGGATTCCATCAGGATATTGGCGTCGACATTGCGCGAGCGCGGCACCAGGACGACGCGGATGTCCTCGGCGGACTCGTCCCGCACGTCCTCGAGCATCGGCAGCTTGCGGGCGGTCAACAGCTCCGCGATCTTTTCGATCAGGCGCGACTTTTGAATCTGGTAGGGGATTTCGGTGACGACGATCGCCCACTGGCCGCGTCCCAGGTCCTCCACCTCCCAGCGGGCGCGGATACGGAAGCTGCCGCGGCCGGTGGCATAGGCCTCGCGTATGGAGCCCTGGTCGGATACCAGAAGGCCGCCGGTGGGAAAGTCCGGGCCCTGGATGTATTCCAGGAGCTCGTCGACTTCCGCACCCGGATTCTTGATCAGGTGCTGGCAGGCCAGGCAGAGCTCATGGGCATTGTGCGGCGGAATGGACGTCGCCATGCCCACGGCGATGCCGGAGGAACCGTTCCCCAGAAGGTTCGGAAACCCGCCAGGCAGGACGATGGGTTCCCTTTCCTCGCCGTCATAGGTCTCGCGGAAATCGACGGCGTTTTCGTCGAGGCCGTCCAGCAGGCGCTTGGCCGTATCGGTCATGCGCGCTTCGGTGTAACGCATGGCAGCCGCGTTATCGCCGTCGACGTTGCCGAAGTTTCCCTGACCGTCGATCAGCGGATAGCGCTGTGCAAAATCCTGGGCAAGGCGGACGAGCGCGTCATAGACGGCCTGGTCTCCATGGGGATGGTACTTACCGATGACGTCACCAACGACGCGGGCGCATTTCTTGAAGCCCGAGCCCGGGTCGAGTTTCAGGAGGCGCATGGCGTAAAGCAGGCGCCGGTGCACCGGCTTCAGCCCGTCACGCACATCGGGCAGAGCCCGGTGCATGATGGTCGACAGGGCATAGGCCAGATAGCGCTCTTCGAGCGCGTCCTTGAGGTTGATGCCTTCAATGCCGCTCGGCGGTGGTGTCGTCTCTTTTCCCATAATTGCTTGCTAGCTTTTTCGCGCCGCCAGCGCAATTCGCTTCTGTGCTTTCCCCGGCGGGATCGGCGGATTTTCAACGGATTTCGAAGGATTGTGGGTTGTTCGGGGCGTTCAGCTGCCGGTCCGGCTAGAAATTCCAGGGGAACTCGTCGCGGTAGCGTTTCTCCAGCGCACCGAGCAATTGAGCGCGCGTGCCGCTGTCGCCGCTGCCGCGTTCCTCAAGATGCCGGTTCAAGAAGTAGCTCGTCAGGTCAAACCCCTGCCGGACATCCGCCCAGGTCAGTTCACTGCCCGCTTGGCGCTGGCCTTCCAGCACGAACGAGGGCAGCGGCAGCAGCTTGTCGTGATAGGGCCGTCCAGCCTCCCGGCTGACGGCGCGCGCCGATTTCGGCGAGACATAGGCGAGGTCTTCGCGGATTCCGGTCGCGGCACAGGACGACAGGTCCAGGCCTATCCCGAGTTCCCGCAACAGCTCCAGTTCGAAGCGGATGATGAGGGCGCCCGCCGCGTCCGCCGCGCTCATGTGATCGAGAACGACCACCAATGCGTCGAAGAGCCTTGGATAAGGGTATCTCTCCGGCAGAAGGCGCACGAGAAAGGCAAGATGCTGCAGGCCGGCCAGTCCGACGGAACTGGTCATCAGGTCTCCGGCACGCAGGCTCAGCGGTTCGACCTGAAACTGGCCGAGGTGTTCCGACAGACGCGCTTTCCAGGTGAGATCCAGCTCGTTGCCCGGCTGCAGAACGGGGCGGTGCCGCTTGGACCTGCCGCCGCGGACAAGGCCGAGGTGGCGGCCATGATCGAGGGTCATGGCCTCCAGGATGACGTCGTTTTCGCCGTATTTGCGGGTGGTCAGAACCACACCGCGCCCGCTCCATTCCAAGTGCCGTTTCCTGTTTCAAGGCCAGACCAGCGGACGATTGAAAACTGACCGGTTCCAGCATGCTCTGATACCGGCGTCTGGCGGCTTCCGCCCGCCCGGCCGGTTACCTTGGGAACTCCAGTCCCATTTCGCGATACCGTTCGGGATCGTCGGCCCAGTTCTCGCGCACCTTCACAAACAGGAACAGGTGCACGGGCGCCTCGATGATCTCGCCGAGTTCCTTGCGCGCCGCCTGGGAGATCGCCTTGACGGTCTGGCCGTTCTTGCCCAGTACGATGCTCTTCTGGCTGTCCCGCTCCACGTAGATTGTCTGTTCTATGCGCACGGAACCGTCCTTGCGCTCTTGCCACTGTTCCGTTTCCACCGTGGAAATATAGGGCAGTTCCTGATGGAGGCGTTCGAACAGTTTCTCCCGGGTGATCTCGGAGGCAAGAATGCGCAAGGGCAGATCCGACGGCTGGTCTGCCGGGTAGAACCAGGGACTTTCGGGGACCTTGGAGGCGAAATAGTCCAGGATGGCCTGTGTGCCGTCTCCGGTCAGGGCGGAAATCATGAAGGTTTCCTCGAACCGGACGTGTTCATTGGCCTTTTGCGCGATCTTCAGAAGCTTCTCGCGTTTGGCCACATCCGTCTTGTTGAGGATCAGCACCTTGGGGGCGGACTGACCCGGCAGGCGCTTGAGGATGTTTTCCACTTCCTCGTCGATGCCTTTGCGCGCATCGATCAGGAGCGCGATCAGGTCCGCGTCCCTGGCGCCGCCCCAGGCGGTATCGACCATCGCGCGGTCAAGCCGCCGCTTGGGCTTGAAGATGCCCGGCGTGTCGACGAACACCAGCTGGGCCTTCCCGTGCATTGCAACTCCGCGCACGATGGTGCGGGTTGTCTGCACCTTGTGGGTCACGATGGAGACCTTGGTGCCGACGAGCTGGTTGATCAGCGTCGACTTGCCGGCATTCGGCGCGCCGATGAGCGCGATGAAGCCGGCCCTTGTATCGGCGGGCATGGCGTCCATCGGGTCGGGCAGGGGAATGTCGAACCGGCCTTCCGGCGGCTTGAAGCCGTCATCATCGTCCATCGGGTCGTCGGTATGGTTGTCGTCGCTCAAGGTGTCTTCATTCCTTCCAAACGCCTTCACGGCGGAGCACGGCTTCGGCTGCGTTCTGCTCCGCAATCCGCTTGGAGCCGCCCTTGCCCTCGCCGGGGGCCAATCCCTGCACGGTCACCGAAACGGTGAAATTCGGCGCATGGTCCGGCCCGTCCCGGCCCGTGACGTCATAGTGCGGGGTCGGCAGGCTCCGGGATTGCGCCCATTCCTGCAAAGTGGTCTTGGCATCGCGAAGCGGGCCGGACCAGGTTAGCATACGCGGCTCCCAAAGGCGCCTGACAAAAGCTTCCGCGGCGTCGAAACCTCCATCGAGATAGATCGCGGCAATCACGGCTTCGCAGATATCGGCAAGCAGCGCCGTCTTCTTCCGGCCGCCGGTCTGTGCCTCTGCCAGGCCGATGCGCATGGCATCCCCGATGCCGAGTTCCTGGGCTATTTCGGCGCAGGTTTCCCGTTTCACCATGTGATTGAAGCGGCGGGCCAGTTCGCCTTCATCCGCTTTGGGAAAATGGCGGTGCAGCATGGTGGCGATCGCCAGTCCGAGCACCCGGTCGCCCAGAAACTCCAAACGCTGATAGCTGCCGGCGACGGAGTCCGCCGGTGCAAGCGCGCTCGCATGGGTAAGGGCGACGCGCAGCAACTCCAGATCCTTGAAGTCATAGGCCAGCGTCGCCTTGAGCGCCGAGATGGAATTCAGTTGTTGTTTTTTTATCATTCAGACTGCTTCGGTCTTTCGGTCGATGACCTGCCGAACGGCCGGGTCCGGTCGGATCGGATCAGAGAGTCCGGCCGATCCGCTCCCAGCGTACGCTCCACGGCCACGTCCAGATCTGCCATGCCGGGGTTTCGTCCTCGATCGAGAAGAACAGGATTTCCGCCCGTCCCATGAAGTTTTCGAACGGCACGTAGCCGACGCGGTCCAATACCCGGCTGTCGGTGGAGTTGTCCCGGTTGTCGCCCATCATGAAGTAGTGCCCCTCGGGCACCTTGTACGCGCGGGTGTTATCGAGCGTCCCCCGCTCGGTGAGGTCGAGCGTGTCGTAGGAAACGCCACTGGGCAGCGTTTCGCGGTAGCGCGGCACGCGGCGCGTGACACCGGAAGGCGACTGCTCGATATAGTCGTCGATGCGCTCCCGTTTGACGGGCTCGCCGTTGATATGGACAACGCCGTCGATCACCTGGATCGTGTCGCCGGGCAGGCCGATCACCCGCTTGATGTAATCCACCGTCGGATTGGTCGGAAGCTTGAAGACCGCGACATCGCCCCTTTCCGGTTCCGAGCCGAAGATTCGTCCCGAAAACGGCCCCAGCCCGAAGGGGAAGGAATAGCGCGAATAGCCGTAGCTGTATTTCGAAACAAACAGATAATCGCCAATGAGCAGCGTGTCCTTCATGGACCCGGACGGAATATTGAACGGCTGAAACAAAAAGGTCCGGACGATCAACGCCAGCAACAGCGCCTGGACGATGACCTTTACGGTTTCGTAAAGACCGTTCTCCTTGTCTTTTTTGTTTTCCGACACGCTCATTTTATCCCTTAAAAATGTTGTCCGGCATACCCGGAGGACAAAGCCGCTTGGCAGTGGACTCTTAGCTGCTCAGGCCAGCGGAAGCAATGCAGGGAAGGCTTCCTGTCCTTTCGCAACCGGCACCATGTGATCCCCGTTGCCGCCCGTATCGGCACGAGGCAGTCATATCGCTGTTTCTTGTCGGGAATGCCACAGAATTTTCCGCCCCGTGGCATTGAACGTTGAGGTTTCGTCTTCTCAGGAAGGGCTGCTGTCTTCTTCCATCGCCGCACCGGCGGGAGGCGGGAACAGCCGGCCGTTCTTGTTGGCAAGAACCCGCTTGCGACGACGCTGATAGACTTCGACGCTCTTGAAGACGATCACGTAGGACACCGTGCCCACCAGCAGACCGAGCGGAACGGAGCCGATGAACATCGGTTTCAGCATCGGCCAGAGCGCATCCAGGGATTTTTCGAAAATTCCCTGCTGGAACTGCTGGTGAACCTGATGCGGGTCGGTATTGGGAGCCCGCCCGTAGAGAACCCACCGTCCGAACTTGAAGGTGAACGCCCAGATGAACGGAAATGTCAGCGGATTGCCGATCGATGTGCCAAGGGCGGCCGCGATCATGTTGCCGCGAAGCAGATAGGCCAGCGCGAAGGCCGTCAGAAAATGGAAGCCGACCAGCGGTGTGCAGGAGGCGAAAGCGCCGGCGGCAAATCCGATTGCGATGGCATGCGGGGTTGCCGTCAACCTGAGAACCCGCTTGCCGAAATAGCGGGTCGACCGGGCCCAGCCGTTCCGGGGCCACACGGCAACGCGCAGGCGTTCGATGCGGGTTGGCCTATTTCTCCGGCGGAACAGCATGGGGGTAAAGTCTTCTCCGTATTACGCTTTCGTTGTCATTCAGACCAACCCGCGGCTTCCGGGTTTAACGGCGGGCAGGGCGGCCAGTTCCGGCGGCAGATTGTCCGGCTCGTAGGCCGGTACCTTGTATTGCGCCAGAGCGATGACCGGAACCGAGGCATCCGCTTCGCCGCCGGAACGGTCGATCAGGCAGGCAACGCCAAGAACTTCAGCACCAAGAGCTTTCAGGGAGGTTACCGTCTCGCGGCTCGAAAGCCCCGTGGTTACGATATCCTCAACAACGATCACCCGTGCCCCCTTTGGCAACTCGAACCGGCGAAGCCGGAACTCGCCGTCCTCGCGCTCGACCCACATTGCCGGAACGCCCAGGTGGCGCGCGGTTTCATAGCCGGGGATGAGGCCGCCCAGAGCAGGTGAGACGATATAGTCGATCTGCCCGAGGTTCGATGCCCTGATCTTCTGCGCAAGCGCCTTGCAGAGCTTCTCGGTCTTATCCGGATACATGAAAACGCGGGCTTTCTGCAGAAAAACCGGGCTGCGCAGTCCCGATGTCAGAATAAAATGCCCTTCCAGGATCGCACCGGCTTCGCGGAACAAGGACAACACTTCGTCACGTGTCATGAAACAGATCCCTCTGAAATAGACCGCGTTTCTAGCCGTTCACCCGGCTGACATTTGAAACATTCGGTTTGGAGCGCAATTGATTGATGATCCGGTTCAGGTGCTTCAGGTCCCAGACCTCCAGGTCGATATACATCCGGTGGAAGTCCGGTGCCCGCTGAAGCATCTTCACATTGTCGATGTTTCCGCTGTTTTCCCCAATTACCTGGGCAATGGTTGCCAGAGAGCCGGGCTCGTTGGCCGCGGAGATATCAAGGCGTGCGGGAAATCGTTCTGGATTGTTGACGTCGATGTCCCAGCGCACATCCACCCAGCGTTCGGCCTGATCGTCATATTCCTTCAGCGCCGGCGATTGTATCGGATAGATGGTCAGTCCCTCCGACGGGGTCAAGATGCCGACGATACGGTCGCCCGGAACGGCGCCGCCGTCGGGTGCGAATTTGACCGGGATATCACCGGAGAGGCCCCGGATCGGCAGAGCCGGAGCTTCACCGGCCTCCGCCGTTTGGTCGAGGGCGGGCTTTTCGGTATCCGTTTCGGCCAGCGGAAAGCGGAATTTCATGCCATGGCCCTGTTTCAGGCCGAACCAGCCTTCTTCCATGGGCGGGCCCGACAGGGCCACTCGTTCGTCCTGATAGTCCGGATGGGCGGATTTCAGCACTTCCTGGGCGCTCAGGTCGCCCCGCCCGACCGCGGCAAGCAGATCGGCGACGCTGGCCTGGTTGTGATCGTCCAGCGTGGAGTCCAGAAGGTCTTCCGAATAGGTCTTGCCGGCACGGGCGAAGGCCCGCTTGAGAATGTGTTCGCCGAGTGCACCGTATTGCTTGCGCACCGACTCTCGCGTTGCCCGGCGGATGGCGGCGCGGGCCTTGCCTGTTACCGCGATTGCCTCCCATGCAGGCGGCGGCGTCTGGGCCGGCGAGCGGATGATCTCCACCTCGTCGCCGTTGCGCAACTCGGTCACCAGCGGCATGATCTTGCCGTTGATCTTGCAGCCCACGCATGTATTGCCGATGCCCGTGTGCACCGCATAGGCAAAGTCGATCGGCGTTGCCCCGCGGGGCAGGGCAATCAGCCGGCCCTTGGGCGTAAAACAGAATACCTGGTCATGGAAGAGTTCCAGCTTGGTGTTTTCCAGGAACTCTTCCGGCGTGTCGCCCTGCGCCAGCAGTTCGGTGGTCCGGCGCAGCCATTCGAAGGCGCGGCAGTCTTCCGTGTGGTGGGTAATGTTCCGGCCGCCGAGAATACCGTCCTTGTAGAGCGCATGGGCGGCAATCCCGTATTCCGCCACCCGGTCCATCGAGACGGTGCGGATCTGCAGTTCGACGCGCTGGCGAGACGGACCGACGATGGTTGTGTGAATCGACCGGTAGTCGTTCTGCTTCGGGGTCGAGATATAGTCCTTGAACCGGCCGGGAACGGTTGGCCAGGTGGTATGGATCACGCCGAGGACCCTGTAACAGGCCTCGATGGTGCCGACGGTGACGCGGAAACCGTAAAGGTCCGACAACTGCTCGAAGCCGATCGCCTTGCGCTGCATCTTTCGGAAGATCGAATAGGGGCGTTTTTCGCGCCCCTTCACAACCGCGGCCATGCCCCGTTCGCTGAGGCGCTCCGTCAGCGTGGTTTCGATGTCCATGATCAGGTCCCGGTTGCGCTCATGCAGATCCGCGAGCCGGTCGGTGATGGTTTCATAGGCTTCCGGGTTGAGCGTGCGGAAGGCGATGTCCTCCAGTTCCTCACGCATGTCATGCATGCCCATGCGTCCGGCAAGCGGCGCATAGATTTCCATCGTCTCTTCCGCAATGCGTCCGCGCTTGTGCGGCGGCATGTGGTTGAGCGTACGCATGTTGTGCAGGCGGTCCGCCAGCTTGACCAGAAGAACCCGGACATCGTCGGCAATGGCGAGCAGCAGCTTGCGGAAATTTTCCGCCTGCTTGGCCTTTTGCGAGACCAGGTCCAGCCGTTTGATCTTGGTCAGGCCCTCGACGAGCTTGCCGATCTCCTCGCCGAAAAGACTGTCGATTTCGGACCGGGTGGCGTCGGTGTCCTCGATCGTGTCGTGCAACAGCGCAACGGCAACGGTCGCATCGTCCAGCCGCAAATCCGTGAGAATGGCGGCGACTTCGAGAGGATGGGAGAAATAGGGGTCGCCAGATGCGCGCGTCTGGGTGCCATGTTTCTGCATGGCATAGACATAGGCCTTGTTAAGCAAGGCTTCGTCCGCTTCCGGATTGTAGCGTGTAACCCGTTCAACGAGTTCATATTGACGCATCATGGCCGCAACCGACCCTGGCAACCGGCTGAGACTTCAGCAGGAAAAGAATATTCGCCTGAAGCGCCGGGCCGCAGCGGCCGCGCTTCAGGCGAGTTTGTGCAGTGAAATCAGACTTCGTCGTTCCGCTCCGGCGGAACGAGACCTTCCAGGCCGCGCAGCAGATCTTCCTCGGACATGCGGTCAAACTCAACCGCGCTGTCGTCTACAGCGTTCACCTGGGTCGCCTGATGCTGGCTGGACGGGATAGAAGGTACCGCATCCGCTTCGGGCTCGTCCACTTCCACAAATTTCTGCAGAGAGTGGATCAGGTCTTCTTTCATATCTTCCGGGCTGACGGTCTGCTCGGCAATCTCACGCAGGGCAACGACAGGGTTCTTGTCGTTGTCGCGGTCAATGGTCAGCGGCGAACCGCTAGAGATCATGCGAGCGCGATGCGCAGCAAGCAGCACCAGCTCAAACCGGTTTTCGACCTTGTCGATGCAGTCCTCGACGGTCACGCGCGCCATTCGACGTCTCCATAGGCTGAAGGAACTTTGAAAAACCAGCGTATAGTGGTCACGTTTCGAAAAAGCAACCCCTGTCACATATGTGAGGCCACAGCTATTCTGCCAATCGAACCGTTCATCTTCCGCTGACATTTGCCTGATTTTTAAAACTGCCTCTCGCTTTTGCATTGCGACCTTCCAATATAATGGTGTAGGCCACTAAAACGGTCCCAAAAAGAATCATAAGACCGTTGGGAAACAAAACAATAAGCTGTCAGAAGCTGCGTTTAGCGGACTTCATGCAGCACTTGTGTGCGTTGACTGCAGGATTGGATTGGCGGGGTTTGGCTGCGGGAAGCCGGGTTCGCTGTTGCAATTGAAAGCAAAGCGCATGCGACTGGGAAAGGTTTCACATAAGATGTTTGACGCTAGAGAAAAGGTTGCTTTGTTCATTGATGGAGCCAACTTGTATTCGACAGCCAAAGCCATTGGCTTTGACATCGATTACAAGCGTTTGCTGCGAGAGTTCCAGGGACAAGCATATCTTTTGCGCGCCTATTACTACACGGCATTGATAGAGGATCAGGAATATTCCTCTATCCGTCCGCTGATAGATTGGCTGGACTACAACGGCTACAAGGTCATCACCAAACCGGTGAAGGAGTTTGTGGACAGTGCCGGCCGGCGCAAAGTTAAAGGCAATATGGACATCGAACTTGCCGTCGACGCCATGCAACTGGTCGAAACGGTTGATCATGTGGTGTTGTTTTCAGGCGATGGCGATTTCCGCTATCTCGTGGAAGCCCTCCAGCGCAAGGGCCGAAAGGTGAGCGTCGTCTCCACCTTGAAAACCCAGCCGCCGATGATCGCCGATGATCTGCGCCGGCAAGCGGACCACTTCATCGATCTTGCGAGCCTTGCCAGCAAGATCGGTCGCGATCCGTCCGAACGTCCCGTACGTCCGCAGACGCCTGTGGACGTGGACGATGAAGACGAGGACGACGACTACTAAGGCCGCCGAATGTCCGTACTTGACGGAAAACCTGGCCCGGTCGATCCGCCCCGGGAGTGTCCGGCATGCCCCCGGCTTGTCGAATTCCGCGAGGAACTGAGGGCCGTTCATCCCGATTGGCATAACGCGCCCGTGCCGTCCTTCGGGGCCGAAAACCCGCGTCTTCTGGTGGTCGGGCTTGCCCCGGGCATGAAGGGCGCCAATCGCTCCGGCAGACCGTTCACCGGCGACTATGCAGGCCATCTTCTCTATCAGACCATGCTGGACTATGGCTTTGCCGAAGGCACGTATGAGGCACGCCCGGATGACGGTCTCGTGCTGAAAGACGCGATGATCACCAACGCGGTGCGCTGCCTTCCCCCACAGAACAAGCCGACCGGTGAGGAAATCCGGACCTGCCGGCCGTTTCTGCTGGCGACACTTGCGGCCAATCCGTCAATCACCGCCGTTCTGGCCCTTGGCCGCATCGCCCACGAGACGTTCCTGACGGCTCTGGAACTGAGGCGGGCGGAGTTTCCCTTCGCGCATGGAGCAAAGCACGATCTGCCGGGCTACGACCTGTCGCTCTTCGACAGCTATCACTGTTCGCGCTACAACACGAACACCGGCCGATTGACGCAGGAGATGTTCACATCGGTCTTCGACAAGATCCGCAGGCATCTGTCCTGAGGCAGCGCCCGGACGAGGGTCACTTGATGCAGGCGTCCCCGTCGACGACCATCCAGCCGTTCGGACCAAGGTGCTCCTGGGGCTTGAAGCGGGCCTTGTAGGCCATTTTGGCCGACCCTGCGACCCAATAGCCCAGATAGACGTAAGGCAGCCGCATTCGGCGGGCCCGTTCAATGTGGTCCAGGATCATATAGGTGCCGAGCGCCGTCTTGGTGTAGTCCGGATCGTAGAACGAATAGACCATGGACAGGCCGTCCGTGAGCTGGTCGCTGAGAGCCACCGCCAGGAGCGGTCCCTCTCCGGCGCCGGTGATGTAGCTGTCCGGTCCGCGCCGCCGGTATTCGACCACCAGCGTCTCGACATGGGTATCCTCTACCATCATGGCATAGTCGAGCACGCTCATTTCCGTCATGCCGCCATTCTCGTGACGCGCTTCGAGATAGTCCCGGAAAAGATCGTATTGTTCCGCCGACGGGCTGGCCGGAAGGCGTGCGCCGACGATGTCGGCGCCGGATTTCCACACCCGCCGGAAGGATTTGGTCCACTTGAAGTCGTCGACCCGAACCCGGACGGAAACGCAGGCCTGGCAGCGCTCGCAGGCCGGCCGGTAGGCGATGTTCTGGCTGCGCCGGAAGCCGCCTTGCGTGAGCACTTCGTTGAGGGCAGGGGCACCCTGTCCGACCAGATGCGTAAAGACCTTGCGCTCTTGTTTCCCTTCGAGATAGGGGCAGGGCGCCGGTGCCGTAAGATAGAATTGCGGATGGTCAGTTGGGTGGCGTGTCACCGTAGTTTCCCGCGATTCCTCATTGCTCGTACCAAGTCGATCGCCAAAGTCCGTGCGACGTGGCCCTCAAGGCCTGACCATGGCGCTACAGTCCATAATACCATGGCGCGACCAACGAGAAGGTCAACCATAAAATAAGCGTCAGAGGCGTACCTGCTTTAAGGAAATCGTTAAACCGGTAATGTCCCGGACCCATGACGATAAGATTGGTCTGGTAACCGACCGGGGTCGCGAAAGAACTGTTCGCCGCAAAGATCAGGCAGACCACGAAGGCTTCCGGAGGCTGGCCGATCTGGTCGGCCAGATTGAGCGCCACGGGGGTGAACAGAACGGCCGCCGCATTGTTGGAGAGAAAGTTCGTCAGGATCATCACGATGAAGAACAGGGCGGACAGCATGATGGCGGGCGAGGCGCCCTCCAGAACTTGGACCAGGGTCGTTGCGATCGCCATTGCGCCGCCGGTCGACTCCAGCGCCACCGCACCGGCAAGCGAGGCGCCGACCAGCATGAAGATCCGGCTGTCGATGGCGCGCATTGCCTGGCGGATGTTGAGGCACCCGGTGGCGATCATCGCAAAGGTACCCGCAACGGCCGTCGACACGATCGGCACCACGCCCGTGGCTGCGAGCGCGACGACGCACGCGAAGATGAGCAGCGCGCGCGGGGCGTAGCGTCGCCGGGGAAGTTCGGCGGTCGACCAGTCGAGCAGAAGCACGTCCCGATTGCCGCGCAGACGGGCGATTTCGTCTTCATTTCCGGCAACGAGGAGCACGTCGCCGGCTTCGAGCCGTATGTCGTTCATCGCCATGCGCGGCATCCGGCTGCGTCTTTGAATGCCCATTACGAGACAGCCGGTTTCGCTGTAGAAACCGGACTGGGGCAGGGTCCTGCCCATCAGGCGCGAGGCCGGCGCCACGACTACTTCGGCAAGGTTGATGGAGCCGGGAGCCGTTGCCGATGCTTCCCGGCCGGAACTCCCGGCGTCGGACTCCGTGTCCATCAGCGGCTGGCGCCGGGCAAGCGCATTGGCAAGCGCGGCGCGGGTGGCGGCGACGATCACCGTATCGCCCGGCGACAGCGCCACGTTTTCGAAAGGCGGCAGGATCGGCTTTTGTCCCCGCTGCACCAGGCGGACGGTCATGTCCTTGAGTTTGGGGAACATGCCGGAGACGGATTCAACCCCCACAAGCGGATGGCCGTAGGTGATCTCGATCTGGGCGATGAATTGTTTGCCGGACGTCGCCTGGAACTCTTCCGCCATGGTTTTGCGGATTTTCACGAAACGGGGCATTACGTAGAGCACATAGATCGAGCCCGCGCCCGCAACGATCAGTCCGATGGGCGTGAAGCTGAAGAAGGTGAGCCTGAGATCCGAGCTCTGTGCGGCATAGTTGGCGACAAGCAGGTTCGTCGACGAGCCGATCAGGGTTGTCATGCCGCCGAGGATCGCAATGAATGACAGAGGCATGAGCACCCGCGCGGGAGATTGCCCCGTGGTCGCCGCAACGGCCGTCAGGATCGGCAGGAACATCACCACGACGGGGGTGTTGTTCAAAAAGGCGCTGAGGATAGCCACCACGATCAGGATGGGAGTGGCCGCCCAGTGCGAACGGCCGCGCGACATGCGCACGATGGCCTTCGCCGGTCCCTCGAGCGCATCCGTCTGAAACAGACCCTGACCGATAACGAGAAGGCAGATGACGGTTATGAGGGCAGGATTCTGCAAAACCTGCAAGAAAGTCCGCGGTAGTGACCTCGGTCCCGTCCGGCGCGGTGACGGGAAAGATTGTGAAAACGACAATCAGCGCGGAAACAGAACCAAGAGCGATGGATTCGATCGGGTAGCGCTCAATGGCGTACAGAACGACAGTTGACGCGAGCACCACGAAGGTCAGCGCCATTGCAATATCTACTGAATCCATTCACCTGCCCAAAGCCGCCAATATTCGACGGCGCACTCTAGAACAGGCGATCCCGTCAATGGAAGAGCAAACACCACACATTAACGTTGATTGAATTCGGCAATTTCAATCTGGGGCCCGGAACCTCAGTGTATCTGCGGCATCAGGCCGCCCGGGCCACGCTTCACGCCCGGTTCTGGGGTACCTCCTGGTGATGAGCGGAATTGATCACCACCGTTCCCAGAACGATGTCGTGCAACAGGCGTTTCCGGTCTGAAAACAGCGATACCAGCAGCACCAGCGGGGTCAGCAGCGATATGGAAAACCAGAACAGAAGAACATGCACGGCCGCGAGCAGGGGATAGGGTTTCGAGCCGTACCAGAGCCGCATCTCCAGTCCCATGGCGCGCATGCCGAGGGTCGATGCCTGCGAGCCGCCAAGGGTGAAGGCCACATAAAGAAGGGCAACCGTCGTCGGCAGGATGGCATAAAGCGCGAATCCGAGGCCGAGTGTGAAAATTCCCAGGAAAAACACCAGGATACCTGCGCCGAATGTCAGCAGCGCGATCACGATCACGTCGATGAGGAAGGCGAAGATCCGGCGGCTGCGCACGCCTGAGAACAACTCGGGATTGCGAACCGGATCGAAGGCGGCCTGGCGCCCATAGTCCGGTGAGGTTTCTGCTGACATGTACCGGCTCCCGTAAAACTGACCCTCCTGATGTGGGGGCATGCAAAGAGATTCGCAAATTCGAACGCTGTGTCAGTCCATACGTTCCCCGATTTCCAGGTAGCGCACCACGAAACCCCTGTCGCGAAGGGCGGCGACGACGCGCTCGCCATGAGGCCTGTCGAACGCCTCGAACGTGACGTCCAGCGTCGCGCCCTTGGCGGGAACGTTCAGGAACAGCCGGTGGTGTTCCACGTCAACCACGTTGCCCTGCATGTCGCCGATCACCGTTGCGATTTCGCCCAGGACCCCCGGGCGGTCCGGCGTATCGATGCGGATCGAGACCAGGCGGCCGTCGCGGGCAAGTTCCCGAACGACGATCTTGGACAGAAGCCGCGGGTCGATATTGCCCCCGGTGAGGACAAGCCCGGTTCGTTTTCCCGCAAAGCGTTCCCGGTCGCTCAGCAGACCGGCCAGGCCGGCCGCGCCCGCGCCTTCGGCAATCGTCCGCTGCATAGTGAGATAGGCGTTGATCGCCTGTTCGATGCTCGTCTCAGAGACCAGCAGGATGTCGTCGACGCTTGCTTTGACGACCGCGGTCGTCAGGTCGCCGATGTCGCGCACGGCGATGCCTTCGGCAATGGTCGCGCCTTCGCAGCGCACTTCCTTGCCGTGAAACGCGCCCCACATGCCCGGATAGAGCGCCGTCTCCACGCCGATGACTTCCACGGACGGCTTGATCGCCTTGGCCGCGGTCGCCATTCCGGCGATGAGGCCGCCGCCGCCGATCGGGACGACAAGCACGTCGAGATCCGGCTGGCTGGCGAGCATCTCGGCGGCGATCGTGCCCTGGCCGTTGATCACATCGGCGTCGTCATAGGGGTGCACCCAGACGAGACCGCGCTCCTTGGCCAGCCGGTCGGCCTCCGCCTTGGCCTCGGCGAGCGTGTTGCCCGCCAGAACCACCTCGGCGCCATAGCCGCGTGTCGCCGCGATTTTGACGAAGGGTGTCAGCACGGGCATCACGATGGTGGCCGGGATGCCGAGCCGTCCGGCGTTGTAGGAGACCCCTTGCGCATGGTTGCCCGCCGAAACGGCAATGACGCCGCCGGCTTTTTCGTCCGGGCTCAGGCTGGAGAGCTTGACCAGCGCCCCGCGTTCCTTGAACGAACCGGTGACCTGCATGTTCTCGTATTTGACGTAGATCTCCGCGCCGGTCAGCTGGGAAAGGCGCGGGGCAGGCAGGCACGGGGTTTCCAGAACGGCTCCCTTGATGAGCGCGGCAGCCTCCTGGATCCGTTCGAAGGAAACCTGGTCCGCAGCATTTGGAGCCGCGCCGGTCATTTCCCGCGCGCCAGCATTTCGGCAACCTTCGGTGCGAAATAGGTCAATATGCCGTCAGCGCCCGCGCGCTTGAAGGCCAGAAGGCTCTCGAACATGGCGCGCTCGTCGTCCAGCCAGCCATTGGCCGCGGCCGCCCTGATCATCGCGTATTCCCCCGACACCTGATAGGCATAGGTCGGAACCCGGAATGCGTCCTTGAGACGGCGGACGATGTCGAGATAGGGCATGCCCGGCTTCACCATGATCATGTCGGCGCCTTCCGCGATGTCGAGCTCCGCCTCGCGCAGCGCCTCGTCCGTGTTGGCCGGATCCATCTGGTAGGTGAGCTTGTTTCCCTTCAACGTTCCCGACGAACCGACCGCATCGCGGAACGGGCCGTAGAATGCCGAGGCGTATTTGGCTGAATAGGCCATGATCTGGGTGCCGCGGAAGCCCTGGGAATCAAGCGACTCGCGAATGGCGCCGATACGGCCGTCCATCATGTCGGACGGGGCAATGACATCCGACCCGGCTTCGGCCTGAACCAGCGCCTGACGGCAGAGCTGATCGACGGTCTCGTCATTGAGGATCGTCTCCCCCTCCATCAGTCCGTCATGGCCGTGGCTGGTATAGGGGTCGAGCGCCACATCGGTCATGAGACCGAGATTGAGGCCTTTGGCCTTGATCGCCCGCAGGGCGCGGCAGGTGAGGTTGTTGGAGTTCAGGGCTTCCGAGCCGGCCTCGTCCCTGAGGGCCGGGTCGGTAAAGGGAAACAGCGCCATGGCCGGAATACCGAGGTCGGCCGCGCGTTCCGCTTCCCGGACCGCCTCGTCCACGGACAGCCGGTAGACATCGGGCATGGACGCTACGGGCTGGCGGACCCTTTCGCCGTCGACCAGGAAGATCGGCCAGATCAGGTCGTCCACCGTCACGACATTCTCGCGCACCAGCCGGCGCGACCAGTCCGTCTGGCGGTTCCGCCGCATACGTATGCCGCCCAGCAGCTTGTCCATGTCGTCGGAGGTGATCGGCGGTAGCGGAGATTTGGACGGCATGGGCCCCTGCCTGCTTGGTGATGGGAATGACAAAAGGCATTCTTGTGAATTTGGGCCGCCAATCTATCACGCAGATTGACGCATTCCAACATTATGAAAAACAACTGAAATTAAAAACGAAAAATAGATTGTTTGACGTTTGCGTCAAATGTGATTTAGTGCGGCGCCAATGGTGACCGGAAGCTTTCGCGAAGCAGACCCAATGGCGATGCCAGGGTCTCATCCGCACTTGGGAGGACAATCGTGGACTTTTCTCTGAACGAAGATCAGCGCGCCTTTCAGGCCATGGCCGCAAATTTCTCGCGGGACGAATTGGCGCCCCATGCCGCAAAGTGGGACGAGGACAGCCATTTCCCGATCCCGACCCTGCGCAAGGCCGCCGAACTCGGCTTCGGCGGCATCTATGTGAAGGAAGATGTCGGCGGATCCGCCCTCACGCGCCTGGACGCGGCGCTGATTTTCGAAGAACTTTCCAAAGGCTGCACATCGACGGCCGCCTATATCTCCATTCACAACATGGTTGCCTGGATCATCGACACTTACGGATCCGAAGAACTTCGCCGGAAATATCTGGCGAGGCTGTGCACCATGGAACTGCTGACCAGCTACTGCCTGACCGAGCCCGGCTCCGGATCGGACGCGGCCGGCCTGCGCACCAGCGCGAAGGACGACGGCGATCATTACATCCTCAACGGCTCGAAGGCGTTCATTTCCGGCGGCGGGGTGAGTGACCTTTACGCGGTGATGGTGCGCACCGGCGGGGACGGGCCTTCGGGCGTTTCCTGCCTTCTGGTGGAAAAGGGCACGCCGGGCCTGAGTTTCGGCGCCAACGAGGTCAAGCTCGGCTGGAAGAGCCAGCCGACAGCCCAGGTCAATTTCCAGGACTGCCGGGTGCCGAAAGCCAATCTGGTCGGCTCCGAGGGCCAGGGGTTCCGGATCGCCATGGCGGCCCTCGATGGCGGGCGGCTGAATATCGGCGCCTGTTCCCTCGGCGCGGCCCAGGCTTGCCTCGATCATGCTCTCACGTATGTGAAGGAGCGCAAGCAGTTCGGCAAACCGATCGCCGAATTCCAGGCCCTGCAATTCCGCCTGGCGGATATGGCGACCGAGCTGGAAGCGGCCCGCTTGCTGCTCCACAAGGCCGCCGCGGCCGTCGATGCGAAATCGCCCGAGGCGACCAAGCTGGCTGCCATGGCCAAGCGCCTCGCCACGGATACAGGCTTCAACGTCGTCAACGAGTCGCTGCAGCTCCACGGGGGTTACGGCTATCTGCGCGACTATCCGATCGAGCGGTATTTCCGCGATGTCCGGGTTCACCAGATCCTGGAGGGCACCAACGAGATCATGCGGCTGATTATCGCCCGCCAGCTCTTGAATCAGTAGGCGAAGTCTTTGAACCTGTCCTTTGAAATGACTCTGTTTTGTGAGGCGGCGCTGTGAGTGACGAGATCCTTTTTGAAAAACGCGGCAGGGCCGGATTTGTTACCCTGAACCGGCCCAAGGCGCTGAATGCACTTAGTCACGACATGGT